>CBDUPW010000018.1:0-51852 GCA_965369205.1 uncultured Polyangiaceae bacterium
TCCCGCGGAGCGGAGTTCGTGGTCGTCAATGCCGACCTAGTGGAATCGAGCAAGGGGGTTCGCATCGACAGCAGCGGTCTGATGCGTTTTCAGGCGCCCCAGCCGCGCCCAGACGCCCCGTTGCCACCGCGCTCAGGTGCGCTGCTCGCCATCGCGTCCCTGGGTGCTGCCGCCCCGGTGTGGGCGGCGCGACTCACCCGACTGCGTGGGGCCGCGTACTCGGCGGCGGTGACCTGCGGCGTCGCGCTGCTCGGCTTCCACGCAGTGGCCGCTGGTCGGCTCGAGCCGCTCTGGCTCGTTCTATGCGGCTTGCCCCTCGCGCTGTATGCGTGGATAAAACGCCGATGAGTGTGACGGCCTCGTGGAGTGGCGCGGGTGGTGGGGCCGGCCTTTTGGTCCATGGCGGCGCCGGCGATGTAGCCGCCGATCGGCTGGCAGCACACGAAGCGGGCTGCGAACGCGCTGCGGCCGCCGGCTACCGAGTGTTGGCCCAGGGCGGCTCCGCGCTCGACGCGGTGGTGGCCGCCGTTGAAGTATTGGAAGACGATCCGTGTTTCAACGCAGGGACGGGTGCTTGTTTGACCCGAGAGGGATCCCTTGAGCTCGACGCGAGCCTGATGGAGGGCGGCGAGTTGCGGGCAGGAGCGGTCTGCGTATTGCCCGCGTTCAAGAACCCCATTGCCATCGCGCGTGCAGTGCTCGAAGACGGTGAGCACGTGCTGTATGCGGCGGACGGAGCGGCAGCCTTTGCGCGCGATCACGGTTTCCAAGCCGTGGACCCCGCGCGCATGATCACGGAGTCGGCGCGAAACAAGCTTGCCCAGGCCCTCGCCTCGGGTAAGGCAGCAAGCTGGGCGGGGGGCACGGTGGGCGCTGTGGCGCGGGATCGCAGTGGCTGTGTTGCCGCGGCGACCAGCACCGGTGGTACGGCTGGCAAACGTCACGGACGGGTTGGAGACTCACCGCTGATCGGCGCCGGGACCTACGCGGACAACGCGGGCGGCGCAGCGTCCGCGACGGGGCACGGTGAGGGGATCTTGCGCGTCGCCATGGCCCACAGCGCGGTTTCGCGGATGGCCGCAGGCGTTGGTCCTGGCGAGGCATCCCGGGATGCAATCACCGAACTCGCGCGTCGCATCGGCTCGACGGCGGGGGTGATCTTGGCGTCGCCGGACGGCCGTTTGGGGCTGGCGCGGTCGACAAAGACCATGACGTGGGCGGCCGCCTGGGAAGGAGCGGCGCCCATCCGTGGCCACTGAAGAACTCGATCAGGCTTCGGCGGAAGGCTCGGCCTTGGCCTTGGCCTTGCGCTGGAGCGCTTGCTCCAAACCAATGCGTAGCCGCTTGCGAAGCTTGAGGCGCTTCTTTTTCGGTTCTTGTGCCAGCCACTCGTGGCGGCGGCGGACGTTCCAAATCGCTCGATTCGACATGCGTCGCGAGCTAATAGCCAATGCGCAGCCCTCGCGCAAGCAGAAGCGAGCGCGAAACGTGACAACCCTTCCCAGGAATCCCCAATAGTGACGCAATTTTCCAGGGATTCGAAGACATTTCCTGTAACCGGTGGCGCGCTGCGCTCCCCCCGGGGCTGGACCTATCTGATTGGCAGCCAGCTCGGCGACGGCGCTTACGGGGCGGTCTTCGAATGCGTGGGCCCCTTCGACCAGTCCTTCGCCGTGAAGATTTTTCAGCCTCAGGATCGGCCCTACCAGGAAGTGCGGACGGAGTGGCTGCGCGAAGCCGACCGACTCTTCCGTCTGCGACACCCCAACATCGTCTACGTATTCGACTACTTTGAGCAGTCCGGCAACTTCGTGCTCGTGCTCGAGCGCTGTGACCATGCCCTGGAGAGCATGATGACCCAGCCCTTCACGGATCGCCTAGTCGTCGAGATCATGCGCCAGTTGCTCTTTGCCATCCAATACTTGGCTGACAACGAGATCGTTCACAACGACCTGCACGCTGGCAACGTGCTGTTGGTTCAAGGGGATCGCCTGACTTGCAAGCTCAGCGATCTGGGAATTGCCCAGGAGATGTACGGCCAGTACGCAGTGCGCCCGGACGTTGTGCACCATCGCATCATGGCTCCAGAAGTGCTCGCCGGCGGCTACACAACCAAGCAGAGCGATCTGTATCAACTTGGCCTGTTGCTCTACCAGATGCATACCGGTGAACAGGCCTTGGATTTCTCGGTTGGCTACGACGGTATCGTCGAACAGATCCGCCACGGCTCCCCCCGCGCCAAAGCGGAAGCTCTGAGCACGCCCCTGGGGGATATCGCCAGCGTGATGCTGCGGCGCACCGAGCAGTACCGCTATACCTCCGCGGGTCAGGTCTGGGAGGACCTGCGTCGCCTGAATGTGTGGCAGCGTCCGGGTAAGACCAGTCCCGGCGACTGATCCTGGACGCAAGACTGCAGCGCTCTCAGCCGCCGCCGCTCACGCCGGTCTTGGGCGATCAGCCTTCGGAGATGACTCGGTTGCGGCCGCCGCGTTTGGCCGCATACAGCCGCCGATCGGCGATGGCGATCAGGGTCGTCGTGGAAACCTCAGGACAGCAGGTCAGGGCTGCGCAACCGACGCTCATGGTCACCGGGATGCGGTGCTGTTCGAAGGGGACGGGGTTGCCGGCAAGGCGTTCGCGCATGCGCTCGCCGACCGCGGCAGAGCCTTTTAGGTCGATCCCGCGCAGTACGACGGCGAACTCTTCGCCGCCGTAGCGGGCGAAGACATCTTCGGTGCGCAGGCCGTGGGCCACGATCTTCGAAACGGCTACCAAGACCGCGTCGCCGGCCTGATGACCGTAGGTGTCGTTTACCTGCTTGAAGTGGTCGAGGTCGAACATGACCAGGGACACAATCGTGCTGTGGCGGTTGGCGTAGGCCACTTCTACCTTGAGGCGCTCCTCAAAGTGCTCGCGGTTGTACGCGCCGGTCAAAGCGTCCTTCACGCTTGCGTCGTACAGTTGCTGCAGCATGCGTTCCTGGCTCGCATCCGTGTATGTGTATCGGAACATCACATTTGGCCCGAGTTGGAACACATCGCCATCGGCGAGTTGTTGCTTTTCGATGCGCTTGCCTGCGATGAAGGTTCCGTTAGCGCTGCCCGTATCTTCGAGCACGTAGGCCGTTCCCGCTTTGACGATGCGCGCGTGGCGTCGGCTAACGCCGTCGTCTTGCAGCACGACTTGGCAACTGGGATGGCGTCCGAGGCGGTACTCGCCGCTGTCGAGGGTCAGTACTTTGCCAACGTTGGATGCGTCCATCCGAATGATGACGTGACGATCCGGGCCCGCAGGCATGCTCGACCGGTTCAGGTCGCGCAGATGAACAATTGCTGTGCGATCTTCTTCAAGCCCTTCCTCAGGGAAATCGCTGAAGCTGCCCTCGTTCGACGACATGCGCGTATCTCGGCATCATGCCGCAAAAGCGCCCACAGGGCGCACGGGGATTCGCCACTTGGGCCTACTTGGCCCATAAATGCTGAGAATTATGCCGCTTATTGAAGTAGGCGCTGGTAGCAAGCGAGGGTGGTCTTGGCGATTTCCGTCCAGGAGAAAGCCGCTTCCACGCGGGCACGGCCGGCGGCGCCGTAGCGCCGCGCCAACTCGGGATCCGAACACACCTTCGCAATCGCGGTCGCCAGATCCCGCGCGAAGCCCTTTGGGTCTTGCGGCTCGGATCCCCCCACTTGCGGCGATAGGGGGACGAGTTCACCGGTTTGTCCGGGCACGACGATTTCGACGATGCCGCCGACTGCGGACGCGACGACCGGCACGTTGCACGCCATCGCTTCCAGATTGACGATGCCAAAGGGTTCATAGACCGACGGACACACAAATGCGGCAGCGCTACTCAGCAGCGCGATCAGCTCTGTGCGCGGCAGCATTTGCTCGATCCACACGATGTTGTCCCGCTGCGCCCGTAAGGCTTCGTAGCGCTGGCGTACCTCTGCGGCGAGCTCCGGCGTGTCGGGTTGTCCCGCACACAGCACCAAGCCGACTTGCTTGGGTAGGCTCTCGGCAGCGCGTAGCAAATGCACAATGCCCTTCTGGCGCGTGATGCGCCCGACGAAGATCGCGTAGGGCACGGCGGGGTCGACCCCGTGCCGGGCCAGCACGTTTGGATCGGGCGCATGTTGGTATTCGTCAAGGTCGATGCCGTTGAAGATCACGCTCACTCGATCCGGGTCCACTGCCGGGTAGGCGGCGAGGATGTCGCGTTTCATGCCCGCAGACACCGCAATCACGTGGTCGGCGTTTTCGATGGCGATGCGCTCACAGAACGAAGACAGCTGGTAGCCGCCGCCCAGTTGTTCCGCTTTCCACGGCCGCAAGGGTTCGAGGCTGTGCGTGGTCATGACGTGCACGGCGCCATAGAGCAGCTTCGCCAAATGCCCCGCGAAATTGGCGTACCAAGTGTGGGTATGCACCAGGTCGGCACCCTCGAGATCCTTGGCGATGGAGAGATCCGTTGCCAGGGTACGCAGGGCCGCCAGGTGGGGAGCGTCCCCGGCCAGGCGCGGCCAACTTGGGTGCGCCGTCACTCCGGTCTTGCCGCGTTCGGTGCCGAAGCAGTGCACGGACAGCTCGCTCAGCTTGGACAGTTCCCGCGCCAAGTACTCCACGTGGACGCCCGCACCGCCGTACACCTCCGGCGGGTATTCCCGGGAAACGAGGGCGATCTTGCTTTTGGCAGCGTCTACGGGTCCCGCGGCCGTCATGGCGTGACGACCTGGCCTTTTCCGACCACGACGACGCCTTGTTCGCTCTGCGTGAAGCCCCGAGACTTGTCGTACTCTGGGTCCACTCCAATGCGCGCGCCCCGTTGCACCACGGCGTTTTTGTCCAAGATGGCGCGACGCACGGTGGCACCTTCGCCGATGTGCACGTCGTGCATCAGCACCGAGTCGTCGACTTTGGCGCCGCTATCCACGCGTACTCCCGGTGAAATCACACAGCGGCGCACCGCGCCACCGGCGATGATCACCCCGGGCGCGACGATGGAGTCGGTTGCGGAGCCGCGTCGCCCGTCTTCGTCGAAGACGAACTTGGCGGGGGGCAGGGAGCCGTACCAGGTGTGGATCGGCCAAGCTAGGTTGTACAGATTGAACACCGGGTGCACGCTAATCAGGTCCATTTGTGCATCAAAGTAGCTGTCTAGGGTGCCGACGTCGCGCCAATAGCCTGCGTCACGCTCGGTGCTGCCGGGGATCTTGTTGAGGCTGGAGTCGTAGACGGCGGCGTCGCCGGAGTCGACCAGATTGGTAATGATGTCTCCGCCCATGTCGTGGCGGCTGTCTTCGCGTTTGGCATCTTCACGCACCGCGGCGATCAGCACGTCGCGTGAAAACACGTAGTTGCCCATGCTGGCGAGCACCATGTCGGGCGCGTCCGGCAGCCCAACGGCGTCCGTTGGCTTTTCGCGGAAGCGCTTGATGCGGGAGTTCTCGTCCGGCTCGATCACGCCGAAACGCGACGCTTCGTCCAGGGGGACGCGGATCCCGGCGACGGTGACGCCCGCGCCGGACCGCTTGTGTGCTGCGACCATCTGCGCGGGGTCCAGCCGATAGATGTGATCGGCGCCGAAGACGCAGACGTAATCTGGGGCTTCGTCACTGACGAGATTCAGGTTTTGGAAGATGGCGTCTGCGGAGCCCTCGAACCAGCGCCGACCCAGACGCATCTGGGCAGGCACGCTCATCACGTAGTTGCCGAAGAGCGGAGACATGCGCCAGGTCTGGGCGATGTGGCGGTCCAGGCTGTGGCTTTTGTACTGCGTCAGCACCGCGATGCGCAGATACCCCGCGTTGACGAGGTTCGAGAGGGCGAAGTCCACGAGGCGATACACGCCTCCGAAAGGCACCGCTGGTTTGGCGCGATCGTCGGTGAGGGGTGCAAGCCGCCGGCCTTCGCCCCCCGCCAACACGACCCCGAGCACTCTGTCGCGAGAATCTGGCATGTCCGCAGCAAAATGCCCGAGCGCCGGGTGCGCTGTCCACTGCTACCGGCTGGTACGTGCACGATGTTAGAGTCCACGCACTTTGGCGTACCGAGATGAAGCGGAGCAACTGCGCGCTCGCGTGCGCGTCCTCGAAGAGGAGTTGAGTGACGCCGAGGCCCAGATCCGCCGTTTGGAGCGGGCGAAACCTGCCAGCGCTTCGGGCTGGGCGCTGGTGCTCGGAGCCGGGTCGCGCTTGGCTGCGGAGTCCGAAGTGGCGGGGGAGTTCGACGAACCCCTAGCCGAAGCGATCATCGACCGACTGCGCGCACGTTTTGCGTCTTTGGGACAGGTCTCGCGTTTGGGCAATACGTTGACCTTCTCCACCGGGCCGCCAGCCACGCAGCGCGTGGTGGAGTTCAGCGTCGTCTCTCGCGCCGGGCGCACCACGATCCGCGCCACCGAGAACCTGGCGAACTTGGCGGGCGGGATGTTCGGCGGCATTGTGGGCGGCGTCGGCGGGGGCGGGCTGGGGCTGGTCTTGCCGCTGACCGCGCGCCTTTTCGGCACCTCGATGATGCCGGTGCTCGCGCTGGTATGGCTGCTCGCCGTGTATGCAGTCGTTCGCAGCTCCTTCGCCCGGCTGGCGTCGACACGCGACCGCGAACTGCGCGCGTCGGTCGACGAGGTCGCCCGCACCATCCAAGGGCAGTCCCAGCCGAGAGCGCGGATCGAGCTGCCGGCCGACGCGGACGCTGGCGATGCGGACGCTGGCGACGCGGACGCTGCCGACGTTGCGCATGCGGACTCCGAGGCGGCGGAAGCCGAAGCGGCGGAAGCCCAGGCGGCACGGCGCCGTCAATAGACGGGGAACATCAGCTTGCAGCCTTCCCGAGAAGGGCTGCCCATCGCACTCTTCGCCCACTCGAATTCTGCTTTGCCGATCCCTGACAGCGTCTTCACGCACTGCTCCGCCGTGAAGTCCGGGCGCCTTCCACGCTTTTGGCAGGAAACCAGAAGATCCGAGCAGAACTCGTTGAACTGTGGATCTGGGCAGGCTTCCTCGAGCCCTTCACGAATGCACTGCGTCCGGACGCGCATATTGCAAACCGCCGGACCCTTGCGCGCGTAGCATCTCGCGATCGCCGCGGCGGGGCGCAGCTTGTAGGCGTGCCCGTCTGCAAGGGAGTTGCAGGATCCGCTGAAGCCCTCGCACATGGGTCCGGAGAAGCGCTGGGGATCCACGAAGGAGCAATCGACGTCGCCCTCGTCGTTGTTGCAGCCCGAGGGGAGCGGCGGGTCTTCGACCGCCTGGATCGGTTCCGGATCGCTCTGCTCCGGCTTCGCCACGGTCACCACGCTCTGGGGACCCTCGGTCGTGTCGTACGCGGGCGGGGCGTCGGTTTGCGCCGACTCAGCCTTGCCCTGTTGTGCCGGCGCGCATCCGACGGAAGCAAGGGCAGCGGTCAGTGCAAGGAACGTCTCACGGTCGAAGCGAATGGTCACGGGAGCTACTGTTTTCCAGCTGGATGTGGCGCGCCACGGATTTCTTGTCAAAACGACCGTATGCTTGGCGGCATGCGCCGATTCATTTGTTTGTTTGGGCTTTCGCTGTTGTGGCAGTGCTCCGCGGACGAGGGCAAGACCGCGGGGCCCGGGGGCTTCGGAGGCAGCGGCGCGGCGGGAGCGACTGGCGGCACTGGTGGGAGCTCCGCAAGCGCGGGCGCGGGCGGTTCCGGAGCCGGCTCCTCTGGCACGGGCGGAGGCATCATCACGGATTCTGGCGCGTGCACTCCGACGACAGCCGTTGAAACCGAATGCAACGGACTCGATGACGACTGCAACGGCAAGATCGACGACGTAGACGTCGGCAAAGACGGGATCTGCGACTGCCTCCGCATCGGGATCGTAGGCAGCCCCGGCTCCAATCCCTCGGCGAACTTCCAGGGCTGGCTTGTTGCGCGTGGCACTTCCGTGGAACGCAGCCACACGGCCCCGACGGAAACCTTCGACGCTGCATTTGTCGCGAAGTACGACGTGCTCATCTTCGACAAGCTGTCGCGGGACTACACGGCCGCGGAAGCGGACGCGCTCAAAGTTTGGGTTGAGGCTGGCGGCGGATTCGTCAGCATGACGGGCTACACGGACACGCCGTTAGACTTCCGTGCCAACACGCTGCTCGCGCCCATCGGTCTTTCCTATCAACCGGGATTGCATAGCGAGCCCGTCACTATCTTCGCCACGCATCCCGTCACCGCCGGACTCACATCGGTCACGTTTCTTGGCGGCTATCTCGTCGGCGACAGCGGAGGCAGCGGCGGCACCAGCACCGTCATCGGCAGCATCAGCGCGGGTCCCGTGGCCTACGCCCACGAACGTGGGAAGGGCCGCGCCGTGGTGTGGGGCGACGAGTGGATCGAATACGACTCCGAATGGCAGACGTTGCCCGAAATCGAAAAGCTCTGGGTCAACCTGATGTCCTGGCTCGGCCCGCAAGACAGCTGCTCCGTGCCGGTGCCGCGCTAGCGGCCGGAACCGGCTGGGGCATTGAGTGTTCGTCTTGCGGTGCCAGCGCCAGTGGCAGTGACGGAGGCGGCGGCGGATTCTGAGTCGGAGGCGGCGGCTCGCGTGTCAGTGGCGGTGGGTCAGCGGCGGTCAGCGGCGGCGGCACGGGACAGCGGGCAACGGAGTGGGCGCAACTCCATGTCACTGGCAGTAGTTCGTATACATATCGATTTTCCGCGCACCGCGACCCCCTACGTCGGGGTCGCGCAACGTGACCGGCGACACCAAAGCGGCGTGTCCGCCCTGCGGCGCAGAGCTGGCGCCGGAAATCACGAAAACAGGGTCGGGGTGGTGGGATTTGAACTCACAACGTCCGGCACCCAAAGCCGGCCCTCTACCAGGTTGAGGTACACCCCGATGGGGCAGGGGTTTAGTGTGAAAGTGGGGGATTGGCCAGGGGGAAAAGCGCGGGCCTAGGCCGGCTGTCGTCGAAATCGCTCCCAAAGACGCATCAGGACCCAGGCGAAGATGGTGAGTTCCAAGAGCGCGCCGATGAGCAAGAGCCCGCCCACGACGGCTTGGGGCCACGCGGTGGCGCGGCGGAACTCCGGGACGAAGTCCGACGGGTACTCTGGGTCGTAAAAGACCGGCGTGGCCACGGGCGGGTTCAGCGAGTCCCAAAAGCCTTCGCTCACGTCGTAGTCGTCTTCGTAGCCCTTGAAGTGCACCGCGACCTTGAAGGTCGTCGAGTCCTCTCCCTCGCTGAGCCATTTGCGCACGAGGGTGCCGTTGGCTTTGCTGCCGACTTGTTCCAGGTAGTGCGCTTCGAGATCCGCGGTGGCTGCGAAGTCGACGAAGATCGCCGCGCCCACCGCGCCAGCGACGATCCAATCCTTGATGTCCCAGCCGCCGAACTTGCGCCGCGCGAGCCACAACACGAGCAGCGCAGGCAGCATGAACAGCAGCTGTCCACGGATGAACAAGGCGAGCATCGAAAAAGGGCTGAGTTCCATGGCGGCGTTAGGGAGCAGGCGGTGTAGGGGTCGGTGGCGGCGCGTCGAGCTCAAGAATGGGGGGGGCAAAAAAATCTGCGGTTTGGAATACCGTGGGCGAGAAGGCGTGGGTGGCGTTCATATGCTCGACCCGCAGACGTCGCTTGAGCACGAGGTCGAAGAGCAGCGGATTCTTCCGGTACAGGCGATTGCACATCTCTCGATCCTCCGCTGTGAGGTAGCCGTCGCGTTCAAGCAGCCGCGTCGAAACCAAGGGGTCAATGGCGGGAAGTGGGTAGTCCGAACCATATAGAAGCCGAGAGTGCAGGTCCTTAGAAAGCAAGATCTCGCGCAGCGGCCGCCCGCTGCGTGAAAACTGCGTCATCGCAGAAATGTCGGCGAACAACGTCTCCTTGTAGCGCTTGTCTGTGAACAGCCGCATGAAGGCTGCAAACGCGGACACGCGGTGCCCCGGACCGGAATCCAGATCGTCGACCTCACCCAGACTGGCACAGTGGGCCACCACCACGCGCACGCCCAAGTCCAGGGCGCGCCGTAGCCGCAGGGGGTTGCCGAGTTCTTGCCAGCCGCTGACTTCGACGGCCTTTTCTTCGCCGGCGTGGGTAATCAGGGGAAGCGAGAGCTCCTGCAGGGTCTTGTAGAACGCATCGCAGCGCGCCTCCATGGGGTCGATCCCCATGGCGTTGGGCAGCCACTTGATGGCGACAGCGCCGTCCTGCGCGACTTGCCGCAGCCTTTCCGAGGCGTCCTTGCGGTAGGGATGCACGCTGGCGCATGGCACGAACTCCGGGTGCTCTTTCGCCAGGCGCAGCACGTAGGCGTTGGGCGTGTGAAACTCAGATAGTTCGGGGGTTTCCTTGCCGGAAGCGTCCACAGCGTAGTCGAAGGCAAGGGCGAGTAGCTTGCCCTTGGGATTGGCGAGGCGAAACAGTTCTAGCAGTCGAGCGACATACAGTTCGTCGGCTCGCGCAAGATCCGAGACCCCCGCCGCCTGAAGGTAAATCTCGAAGCGCAACCGCCGCAGTGGGTGCCAGTGGCTCATCGCATCGGGATGGACCCAGCAGCCCGTGCCGGCGTGCCCCATGCCGACGATGTGCACGTGCGTGTCCCAGATCTTCTCGCGTTCAAGCCCTTTCAGGGCCTCGGCGACATATTCCTGTTCGTCGTCGTCGAGGGGCAGCGGAGGTCCCGGCGCAAATGCCCGGGGCGCGCCGACGCGGCCGCCGACGAGAAGACCCAGCCCGAAGCTGAGTGCCCCCCCGAGAAATCCCCGCCGCGACCGTGCCATCTTCGCCATCACATCATGGTCTGGCCCACCGAGGCCAAACCATCAGTCGGGGATCCGCACCATCTTTACCCGCAGCAGGATGGGCTTGCGATCCGATTCCACCAGGCGATCCCATGGGAAATAGCCCGAACGCTGCACCGTGATGCGGTGCTCACCGATAGGCAAACGCACGCCGTGCGCGGCCACGTAGCCCAGCGGGCCGACGTACTCCTCGTCGATGTACACCGAAGCATTGGCCGGAGTGCCAGCTTCGGTCTGGAACTTCAGGGACACGGCTGGGCGGCCCGCGCCCATGCCGCAGCCTTGCAGCAGCAGCGGCGCGCACGCCACCAGCATTCCCAGGTGCCGCCGCGTCATTCCCATTCGATGGTCGCTGGCGGCTTGCTGCTGATGTCGTAGGCGACGCGGTTGACGCCAGAAACCTCGTTGATGATCCGCGCCGACATGGTGGCCAAGAGGTCGTGGGGCAAGCGCGCCCAGTCCGCCGTCATCCCGTCGCTGGATTGCACGGCGCGGATGATGCAGGTCTCTTCGTAGGTCCGGTCGTCGCCCATCACGCCGACGCTGCGCACGGGCAGTAGCACGGCGAAGGACTGCCACAGCGACTCGTACAGCCCCGCAGCCCGGACCTCTTCGTCGACGATCGCATCGGCGGCACGCAAGGTGTCCAGGCGCGTCTCGCTCAAGTCACCCAAACACCGCACCGCGAGACCGGGCCCGGGGAAGGGCTGCCGCCAGAGCACATCGTGGGGCATGCCCAAGGCTTCGCCGACCTGACGCACTTCGTCCTTGAACAGTTCGCGCAGAGGTTCAATCAGCTTGAGCTTCATGCGCTCGGGAAGGCCGCCCACGTTGTGATGGCTCTTGATCACCGCGCTCGGGCCTTTCACGCTGACACTCTCGATCACATCGGGGTACAGCGTGCCTTGCACCAAATACTTCGCGTTCTCGACGCGGGCGGCGTGCTCGTCGAAGACGTCGATGAAGACGTGCCCGATGATTTTGCGTTTCTTTTCGGGATCCGTGACCCCCGCCAGAGCATCCAAGAATTGCTTGCGCGCGTCGACCACGATCAAGTTCAAGTGGAAGTTCTGCCGCATCATGTGTTCGACGACGTCGCGCTCGCCGGCGCGCAAGAGGCCATTGTCCACGAAGATGCACACCAGCCGTTCGGCCAGCGCCTTGTGGCACAGCACCGCCGCCACCGAAGAATCCACGCCGCCGCTCAGCCCCAAGATGGCGCGTTCGTCTGGCGCGACCTGGTCTTGGATGCGTCCAATGGCTTCATCGACGAAGGAACCCGGCGTCCAGGTCGGCTCGAGCCCGGCGACGTCGAATAGAAAGCCCCGCAAGAGCTCAAGTCCCCGAGGCGTGTGCGCCACTTCGGGATGGAACTGAATGCCAAATAGGTTCCGGTCAGGATCCGCAATCGCTGCGAGGGGCGCGGAACCGCTCTGCCCGATCCCGCGGAAGCCAGGGGGAGGCGCCGTCAGTTTGTCGCCATGGCTCATCCATACGGAGAGTTCTTCGCCCACTCTGAAGGCGCTGAAGATGCCAACGGCCTCGGTGACCTTGAGCTTGGCCGGTCCGTACTCACGCTGGGGCGAGCGTTCGACCTTGCCCCCGAGTTGGTGGGCCATGAGTTGCTCGCCGTAGCAGATGCCGAGCAGCGGTAATCCCAGTTCGAAAATTCCCGGGTCGCTCTTGGGTGCGGTATCCGAATAGACCGAGTCCGGGCCGCCGGAGAGGATGATGGCCTTGGGTGCGATGGCGCGCACCGCGTCTAGGTCCAGCGTGCCCGGGTGGATTTCGCAATACACATGACACTCGCGGACGCGGCGCGCGATCAGCTGCGTGTATTGTGAACCGTAATCGAGGATCAGAACGAGGTCGCGACCTGACATGGCGCCGCTCTCGTACCACGACCCGCGCTGGCGGGGGAACGCTCGCCTCAGTCGTCTTCGGGGCGCACAACCAGCTGATGCGACAGAGTCAAATTGAGCTGCAAAAACCGACGGATGGATGCCGCCGTGGGATCCGCAGGCGCCGCGGCCCCCCAGGTCTGCAGCAGCCGCTGGCGCGGGTCCAGGGATCGTGCCAGCCGACCACGGGCAAAGTGCTCCCGAGCGGTTTCCACGTCTGCCGGGCTCACGGCGCCGCCAGAGAGACGCGAAAGCAGCGCGCGCACCTGGGCGATGGCGTCGTTTTGGGTCTCGGGAAAGGCGTGGACTTCGATGATCAACGCAGCGCGCAGCTGGCCACCGACCAAACGCGCCCGGGCGCGCCCGAGGCGAGTGCCCTTCAATGCTTGATCCAAAAGCCCGCCGGGTCGATCGAGTAGATAGGTCAGCCATTCGGCTTCCGCCAGGGAACCGGGGTTCAAATGTGCCGCAACGATGCTTTGTCCGGGTTGGGCCCGGGGGATTTGGATCTCGCCGCTCTTGGGAAGACGCGCGTTTCGTTTGGGGCAAGCCGCGATTTCGCTGACCGCCGGCGCGAGCCAACTGCTGAAGGCGGCTTCGGCGATCCGCGCTTGCGCAGCATCTCCGTTGGCGAGCACAGCCAGGCGTAGGGGTTCGCTGAGCCAGGTCCGCCGGCGGGCTTCCGCGGCGTGCCCGCTGTGCCCACCGAGGGTCGCGAAGCTACCGCGCGGTTCGAGCCAAGACGGATGCTCCGGGCTGAGGGCCTCGAGTGCTGCGGTCCACACGCCGCCGCTTTCCTTGGGGAGTGCCTGCTGCATGCTGGAGCGCGCGGCGGCGACTTCTTGGCCGCCCAGGCGGGTGCCGGCGATGGCCCAGCCCAGGGCATCCGCGATGCGCCGTGCGTGCTCTGAATCGCTTTCCCCCGGACCGATGCGCGGCCCGTGTGCCAGCAGTCCCATGACATCGGAAGTGATCCACGGCTCGAAGCGGACGCCTGCGTGGCGCTCTGTGGCCGCTTGCGCCAGCGCGACGAGGGTCAGCGCGGTCAGCCCGCTGTCCGACGCCGATTCTTGAAACACGCCGCAAGGAGAGGCTGCCAGCAGCCAGAACTCCCCCTGACCGTTCTCGACGCGACTGCGCGTCTGGTACGTGTTCGCGCGCCGGCTCGTCGCCTGGTTTAGCTCCAGGCGAATGTGTTCGCTATCCGCTGCCGCGAAACGCACGAAGCGCGCGGGCTCGCTCGTGACGAGTCGGCCGCTCAAGGCCCGCCAGGCAGCCACCGCTGCGGCCTCACGGGGATCGGCAGCCCGGAGCACGCCGTCTTCGATATCCCACCACGCGCCGGCGCCTTTGGGCGCGGCCTTCCAGGCTTCTTGTTCGGCAATGACGGCGGCCCAGGCCGCGGCCTTGGCGTTGACGTTAGCGTCGTCACTACTTAGGTCAATGCGCAGACAGGCACCGCGAGGACGCGTCGTGGCGGTGACTCGCTCCACACGAAAGTCTGAATCGAGGCTGGTGAGTCTCGCTTCGAGGCGCTCCCGAGCCCCGCCTCCGAGGGACCGCGCTGCAGCGATTGCCCGGGCACCGTCCGCCATGCGCAGCGCAATGGATAGGGTTGCGCCGCTGGCGTTCGCCGGCACGCCGTAGCTGCTTCCTGCCTGGGGCCAGGGATCTTCGGGACCGCCGGCGGGCCACGAGTCGCCGGCTTGCACAGCACGGGTCACCGCGTCGAGCACCCCGCGGGACCCCAGCACGCCGACGGCGACCGCGCCGGCGCGCGCGGCCTGGACGCGCACGCTTTCGACCATGGCGTGGCTCGGCGTCACGGCCGTGGTCGGGCGGGCCAGTTCCCCGCTGCAGCGGCGGACCGGGTCATCGTCACGTTCGCCGGGAACGCGGGCAAGTGCGCTCAGCTTTTCCTGTATGCGCGTCAGGGCCGGATCGTCGGCGCTCACGGGAGCCGTCAGCGCCGCCAGCGCGGCCCGCGTGAAGCGTACGCCACTGTCTGCGTCGACAACCAAATGACTCGCAATTACGCCAAGGTCGTGAGGCCGCGTGATCACATCGGGGAACGCGCCACGCAGTCGCGCTTCTAGCAACCCGGCCAGCGCTACGGAAGCGGCGGAACCGCCATCGTGCGCGACCGCGATGGCGACGCCAGCCATGGGGTCACCGCTGCGGCTCACCCGGGCGATAGCCGGGCGGTCCTCACTCGAAAGGAGCTCAAGGCGAGGGTGCTGCGCCGGGGGCGCGATGCCCGGGCCATGCTTCGGCTGCCTGTTCTGGGCGCCGCCCCCCACGCATGCAGAGGCGAGGGTCGCGACAGCCGCGGCCCGGGCAAGTCGCACGAGACGGCGCATCTTAGGGGGTGATGTCCGCGGCGGAACGGGGGCCAATAGCGAAGTTGAAGAAGAACTGCACGATGCCAACCACGGAAGCGTACTTCGTGCCGGACGCGAAGGAGACCGGCGCGGCCTCCACGTCGTACAGAGCGTTGTTGATGGTCGGCAAATCCGAATCCGCCACGCCGGGAACGTCGAGGCGCACCGAGAACCTGCCGGAGCCGCCTTTGAATCCGTCGGACTGTGCCGTGACGTTTTCCACGCGCACCAACGTTCCGATCCACTTGCGACCGGTTTCGTAGCTCGCTAGGTCTTCCAACTTGATGGTGATGGGCTCCGGCACGACGTGCTCGAAGCGCAGGCGGATGGTGCCTCCCACGATTTCCGGCAGGCTCTCACCGATGTCGAAAGGACTGCTCGGAGGTCCCAAGAACTCTTCATACGCGCCGCGCACGTCCACCACGTCGCCGGGAGCGACCCGCAGGGTTGGCGGGTTGAAGCTCGCGTTGAAGAGAGTGATGCCGCCGAAGGCAGGCACGGCGCCTTGGACCGGAAGATCCTGGGCGTAGATGTTTCCTGCACTCGATCCGTTGTTGGTTTCGTCGAAAGTATCAATGGCGAGCACGGTGATGCCCGTCACGTTCACTTCCGATCCCTCGGGCGGGCGCGGGTTCGCGGGGTTGTTCAGCTCTGCCAGCCGCAGGCCGTCCCCGCGCACATCGCCTTTGGGTTTTGGGGTGAGATCCAAGTCCCCAGGCGCGCCGTCGCTACACGCGCTTGCGCAAATCAGGGCGATCACCAACCCAAGCGTCCGAAACGGTTTCACTCCCTAGAGGGTGTAGACCAGTCCCCGCTGACTCGCAACTGAGCCCGGCTCAGGCTGCGAGGCGGCGTTCAGAGAGCAAGTTTTCCAAGCGCGTGCGGATCTTGTGCTTCTTGGAATAGACGGTCTTGATGCTGATGCCCATCCGAGCCGCGACTTCCTCGGGCTCGAGCCCGTCACCGAAGTACAGCTGGATGAACTCCTGATCCTTGTCCGTGAAGCTCTGAAACAGGTGGCCCACAATTTCGGCTTGCTCCCGGCGCACGCAGTGGTCGTAGGGGTCCGGCAGCTCGGAGCTGAGGGATTCTGCCTCGGTGAGGCCGGTCCGCTTCGGCTCGCGCTTGACGGTACGGAGGTAGTCATAGGCTGCGTGAATCGCCAGCATGCCGATCCAGCTACCGAGCTTGTTGCCGCGGCCCGGCTCGAAGGTGCGGAGTTTCTTCTTGTCATTGGCGAGCAGCGACACGCAGAGCATCGCGTAGATCTCGCGGACATCCTCGGGGCCGACTACTGCGGCGAAGCGCGCGGTCACCCGGGTGATGCAGCGATAGATCAGGCGGGCGTATTGGTCTGAGAACGCGCGCCACGCCTGTTCTTCATCGGCGATGAGCCCGGCGAGCAGAGCCTGCTCATCAAAGGACTCGGCATTGGGTGTGTGGCTGGTTACGGTCTGCATGGTGGGTCTCCCTCGGACAGCCACTCAATGAGCATCCTTCGTGCCAGCTCGTAGGCAAAGGATTTCAGCTACTTACGCGCCGTAACGCTGCGTCACAGCGTCACGATCCGGCGTAACAGTGTGACGCTTCCCCCCTTGCTCCCTTCATACGTCAGAACCCCGTTTCACGTTCCCGATCTGCCGCCCATGGGCAAAAGGCGCTAGCGTCGCCGCGTGCCGGGACGTCTCAAAGCGTTTCTCTTCCTGACGTGGGCCTTGGTCTGGACGTTTTTTGTGCGGCTTTTTGGCGGCGGGCGCCAGGGCATCGCGGCCTTTCGCGAGAACTACGACGCAGACCGACTGCCGCCCGTCACCCCGGACGAGCGTAGCTTGATGACAGGATTCGGCCGCTGCATCGCGTGCCAGCTCTGCGATCGCGGGGAGGGGGAGCGGATCGCTCAGTCCCAGGGCGCTTATCGCGGTGTGATGGCCGTGGTTTTGGCGGGATCCCGAAGCATGCCGGATTTTCGTGCTGCGGCGGCGAGTTTGACCCACGTGCCCGAGGAGATCCTGGCGGAAAAAGAGCTAGTCTGCCCGACAGGAGTTCCAATCGCGGCGATCACGCGCTTCGTGCGCTCGAAAGCTGCGGAGGTGGGCTATTCCTTACCCGCGCCGCGAGGGCCCGGCGAGTCAATCAAGAACGCCTCTTCCCCAGCCGCAGACGTGTAGTACACAGGCAGCACCGAAAATGACGCAGCAGCGAGATGTGAGTCTGCCGGCCCTTGATGGCTGGGCATTGATCTTGGGAGCCTCCAGTGGCTTCGGCGAGGCGTGCAGCGTGACCTTCGCCAAGGCGGGCCTGAACATCATCGGCGTCCACCTCGACCGGCGCGCCACCATGCCCAACGTCGAACGCATCACCGCCGCGGTGCGCGACGCGGGAAAGGAAGCCTGGTTCTACAACGTGAACGCCGCGGACCCGGACAAGCGCGCGGACGTGCTTTCGGATGTCAAGCGGCGCCTCGCGGAGCGTGGCCAGTCCGAGCAAGTGCGCGTGCTACTGCACTCTTTGGCCTTCGGCACCCTGCGCGAATTTGTGTCGAAGTCCGAGGCCGACCAAGTCAATTCGAAGCAGATGGACATGACCCTCGACGTGATGGCCCACAGTCTTGTGTATTGGGTGCAAGACTTGCTGCAGCGCGACTTGCTGAGCGATGACGGGCGCATCTTCGCCATGACCAGCACCGGGTCCACCTCCGTCTGGCGTGGCTATGGGGCGGTCAGCGCCGCAAAAAGCGCCCTTGAATCTCACGTGCGTCAATTTGCGTTCGAACTAGGACCACGCGGCATCACGGCCAACGCCGTCTGCGCTGGCGTCACGGATACGCCGGCCCTCAAGAAGATCCCCGACAGTGACACCATGATCCAGGTCGCGGTGCGCAAAAACCCGTCGCATCGGCTGACGGAGCCCATCGACGTGGCTCGCGCATTGGTCGCACTTTCGCAGCAGTGCACGTACTGGCTCAACGGCAACGTGCTGTGCATCGACGGTGGGGAAGCCCACAGCGGCTAGGTTCGGGCGCCGCTCAACCTTTGACTAGTGTGAGGCGGGCCGCTGCCCCGAACGCGGCCACGTGTCCGCTTTCTTCCGCGACATAGACGTCGCAGCGCTCGTCCACGCGCAGCAGATCTGGGATCAAGTCTGTCGGCACGACGCCGAGGGTTTCCCCATCCCGGGGGCGCACCACGTGCACCTGCTGTTGGGGAACGAACAGCGCGCCACTGCGCAGCACGGGTTCAAGACGCCGCGGTTGGTCGGCATCCACGTGGCGAGCAAAGGCGTGGCTGTAGCGCACGCGCCCGTCGGTGCCGCTGATGCAGAGCAAAGTGCCCGCCGCCGTGTTGCCAATCACGTCGGCGTCCACGCCGAGCCAAGCCACGATGGGCGACGCAAACCCTGGGTCCTGCTGCCACAGTTGCTTGCCGGTTTCTTTGTCGTAGGCGACCAAGCCGCTGCCGCGTCGGTCCCGCAGCGGGACGACGATGGCGTCTTTCGTCACGACCACGGAGTGTCCCGTCGCCACGCGCTCGTCGATTTCGGCGCTCCAGCGCACCGCGCCGGTGAACGGATCCACGCGCAGCAGGGTCGCACCGACGCCGTCCCCAGACACGGCAAATACGGTTTCGTGATCCACCGTGAGGTCCGTCGAAAGCGGCGCTTCGGCGCGCAGTCGCCACACCATTTCACCGCTAGCGACGTCGAGGGCCGCCAAGCTGCGGTCCCCACCACTGACAAGGAGCAGACGCCCGGCGCGGCGCACCCGATAGGCTCCCGGACGGCGTGCGGTGAAACGCCAGCGAATGTCGCCGCCCACTAGATCGAGCGCCGTGATGCGGCGATCGCCTTCGGTGAGCACCAGCAGTTTGGGCAGTCCGGCGCTGTGCACCACGGCGCCGGTGGCGCCCCCGCCGGCGCGTGGCGCGACCCGGCTCTCGAAACGCACGTCACCCGTGGCCAGATCATGCAGTGCCACCCGACCGTCGGCGTACAGCCGCGCGAGGCCCGCAGGCGTGGCGACGCTGCAAGCGGGCGGGGAGGGAATGCGCCACAACAGCGCGCCCGTCGATCGGTGGATGCACGCCGTTTCCCGCTCGGACCCGACGATCAGGCGGTCACCACATAGGTAAGTGGCGCGCAGATCGATGCTTGGCACCGTCGCGACCCAACGCGCTTGAAAACGCATCTTGCCGCCGTGGGACCAGCGTCCCGTCGATTCACTGCGGCGCGGAGCGGTGAACCCCCGGTAGCTGTCGGGCTCGTGGTTTTCGAGAGGCTCGTCGCCGTCCGCGTGGTCTTCGGCGCGGCGTTCCAGCCCGGTGGCGCCTTGACGCAAGGCGCTCAAGCGTAGATTCCCCCGTGCAGCGCCGTCGCCGGCCATCATGGCGTCGCAAGTGCTGCGAGCGAATCGCGACACGCATTTGGCGAACGCAATGGGGTCCATGGCTGGAAAGGTCACTCGATCCTTACCGGGCGGGCCAACCAAGAGGGAGAGCGATGCAACCCCCGGGCCGCGCTGCACCCCAATGCGCAGCGGGCCGAGTTCAACGCGTCGGAAGCAGGCGCGTCCGTTCTGCGTGGCGTCGAGCACATCGTCGGCGAGTGCCATCAAGCGTTCTGCCAACAGGAACAGATGCGTGTCGCCTAGCTGCACGGTTCGCGAGCGAATGGAGAGTTCTGCGCTGCCGCGGGCGAGCAGGGCATGCAGGTCTGCGCGTTCCACTGCGGGATCGGAGTTGACATCGTCCGTAGCGACCCGGAGTTCGGCGCTGGCACGCAGGCGCATGCCGCCCACGGCGCGGGGAGTGATCTCGGAGTGCCTGCGCGGCGCCGGAGCGCTGGCGACCACCGGCAACTCCGAAAGTGCACGTTTGGCGAGCTGCAAGCTGCCTCGAGCCGCTTCGCTCCGCGCACCACGCTCCATCGCTTCGGCAACGGTGCTGACGAGGGCCCGGCGCAACTCCGCGCGCTGGAGGCGCCGCTCGAAGACCGCCACGTCCGGAGACGGCGTGCTGCGGAACAATGTCAGGAGGATGTCCGTCGCGTCGTTTTCGAGGCCGATTTCCCAGACGCTGTCCTCCCCATACACTTGCAGGCAGACGCGCTGTCGCTTGCCACCGTCGAGGGCAGCCACTGCCTGCGAGAGGTCCGCAATCAGGGGCAGGGTCTGGGATTCGCCCAAGCGCGCGGTTAGGTTGACCCCGTCGACGACGAGATCGAGCCATCCGAGCAAGGAATCTGCTGGAGAACTGCCGTTTGGGTCACAGGGGCGTACGACTACGTGAATCGCTGACATTCGAGGATTGGCATCGTAGAAAGCCAACGCCCATATGCAGAACTTTTCCGGCTGGATTGCTGAGGAGTGGACAGCTCGTGAAAAGCTAGCTAGGCGCCGCGCCGCGGGCGTTGGCGCAGCGATCGGCGGATTGTGCGCGTTTGTGGGGGTGATCGCTGTTTGGGGGTTCTGCGTCGACGACGCCTGGATCATCGCGCGAGTTGCCGCACATTGGAGCGAGGGCGGGGGGCACAGGTTCAACCTAGAGGGCCCCGTCGTGGATGCGGTGACGCCCTTCGGCTACGCGCAGCTGGTCGGGGCGCTCTCTGACGGCACGGCCATGGACGCGTTCGAAACGGCGCGCCTGGCGGGCGCGTCGGGGTTTCTGCTGGCGGCCATCGCGCTGGGCTTCCGCGTCGGGAGCGCTGGGATCCGCCAAGAACGTTTCCTGCCGCTGGCGCTACTGGCCCTCAGTATCGGCATGCCCGCCTGGGCGGTGGCCGGCATGGAAACCGGGCTGGTCGTCGCGCTGGTCGTCTTCGGAGCCGGGCCGCGAGTGCACCACGCGGCAATGCTCGGTCTCGCCGCGGCTTGGCGCCCAGAGCTCTTGCCCTGTGTTGTGGTGCTTTGCCTGGGCACGGGCTTCGCCGCCGGCGGTGGCATTCGCGGCGCGCTAGTGCGCGTGCTCCTGTGCCTGCTTCCGGCCGCAGCAATGGTGGCGCTGCGCCTGCAGCTCTTCGGGGTGAGTTACCCGCTGTCGTTTGTCGCCAAGCCCTCGGACGTCGAACACGGCCTTCGCTACGCGTTGGGGGGCGCCGTGTTCACAGGAGGGTTGCCCCTCGTGATCGGCGCTATCTCGTGGAAGGCACTTTCGGGCATGGGGCGCGCACGTTTCTGCGCTGTCGGCGCCCATGGGGCAGCCCTGGTGCTGGCGGGCGGCGACTGGATGCCCCTGTTTCGCCTGTGGTGTCCGGTGATCCCGCTGGCGGTGCTGATCGCGGCCGAAGCTTTCGAACGCGGCAGTCGGTGGCGCGTTGCACTGTCCTGCGTGCTCTGCCTGCTTGCGGTGGCGCTGCCTATGCGCGCGCACCTCCACGATGCGCGCGCGGTCGAGTCGCGGCGTCTCGCCCTCGTCTCAGCGGCGCAGCCGCTGCTTGGCGGAGTTCGGGTCGTGGCCGCCCTCGATGTCGGGTGGGTGGGGCTCGCGACGCCCGCGCAGATCGTCGACCTCGCGGGAGTCACGGATCCGGAGGTGGCGCATCTGGCCGGCGGGCACACCTCCAAGAGGCTTCCGCCGGACTTTGCACGCCGCAAGCAGCTCGATGCTGCGATCGTACTCGCGCCTGCGGGCGTCCGGCCGCGAGTCGGCGAGCCCGCCAGCTCGGAGTTCGGCAGCCGCGCGGTCGAGCAACGCTTGCTCGTTCAACTTGCGGACTTGGGGTTTCGCATCGTTGCTGTGCTGCCTCTGGGCGGGACCGATCAACGCTATTTGGTGCTGCGCCGAGACGAAGACCCAAAGTGAGACGAGCCACCTGCAATCCGAAGGATTGTTACTTGCGCGACAGCCCACTAGATTGCGTTTAGATGCCATCGCTGGTCGAAGCACTGAGCGACTGGATGTCGCGCGCCGAGCTCTTGGCGCGTGGACACGAGGGCACGCTCCGCGCCGCCAAGCGCTGTCTGGCTGAAGGCAAGACCACCGAAGCGCTACATCTGGCGCGTGAGCTGCGCGACGCGGCGCCGCGGTCGGCCGTCGTGCTGGCGCTGCACGCGGATGCCGCCACGGCGATGCATCTGAGCGAAGAGGCGCTGGATGCCGTGACTGAGTTGTGTGCTCTGGTGCCGTACCGCGGAGACGTCTGGCTCAGTCGCGCGGAACTTGAGCGCGAACTGGGTCGGGACGCACGGGACAGCCTGGAGCGCGCCGTTGAAGCCGGAGATCCGCCGGCGGCAGCCGACGCGGCAAGGCTGCGGCTCTGCGATCTGGACCTTGCGGTTGGGGACGCGGAGCGCGGCGAACGCTGGCTGAACCAGCTGACGGTTTCCAACGCCATCAGCCCAGATGTGACCCTGCGCCGCGTGCGCGCACGCCTGCTGCTCGGCGATCGGGCTACGGCGCGCCTTCTGGCCAAGGATCTGTCCCTGCCCGCAACCGAAGATGGCCCCGGTTGGTTGCTGCGAGCCGGACTGCTCGACGAAGACGACCCCCAGGGCGATGTGGCGTTGAGACGCGCCGTGCTTCTGGATGCGCCCGGGGCGGACGCGCTGGCCCAGGCGCGGCTGCCCGGGCTCAGCGCGGCGGATCGGGCTCGCTGGCAGAGTTTGGTCGCGGACCTCGGGCGCGCGCACTCCCCGGGCTGGCAGCTTGCATTCGCGCGCTCGGGCGGGGAAACAGGTGTGGGCACTCAGATCGTCGCGCTAGCACACAGCACCTCCGAGCCGACCACGCTGCGAGAGCTGGCCGGCGCCGCAGTTGCCGCCCGAGATCCGGCTGCGCTCGCGGCCGTTGTTGCAGCGTGCCGAGGCGCTGGAGTTGCGCTTTCGGCAGAGGCAACGGGCGTGGCCGCAGCGCTCTCGGAGCGGGGAGCCGCCCGCCTGGAGGCAATGAAGGGGCTGGATTCGGACTGGGCAAGTGCGCTCCGCGCAGAGGTCGTTTCCGCCTGGTTCCCCGACGCTGCGATTGCGCAGTGGGATGAAGTGCTCGCCACGACCGCCGAGCTCGCGGAATCCTTGGTCGCCCTAGAAGCGACGCGCAAGCTGACCGCCATCGGCCGGGAGCTCGAAGGGCCGCTTCGGGTCGCCGTGGTTGGCGAGTTCAATGCCGGCAAGTCGAGTTTCGTCAACGCGCTCTTGGGCGAGCCCGTGGCCTTGACCGGCGTCGTGCCGACGACAGCGACCTTGCATCGCTTGGTGTGGTCGCCGGACCGGATCGCCCGCATCGAACGCACCGACGGCGAGCCGACCCGGGTGGTGCCGTTCGGGGAATTCCAAGGGACGCTGCAGCAGATCCCGGCGGAGGCTGTGGGCGAAGTGTTGCTCATGGCGCCGCTGGAACTACTGAAACGCGTTGAGCTGGTGGACACTCCGGGATTCAACGCACCGAATTCCCAGCATGCACAGGCAGCGACCCGCGCCCTTGCGGAAGCGCACGTGGCCTTGTGGCTGTTGGATGCGTCCCAGGCGCTCAAGGAAAGCGAACGCGCGCAGATGCAGACCATCGCTGCGCTCGGTGTTCCCTTGGTTGTTCTGCTCAACAAAGCCGATCGGCTCGGCACCGAGCAGGTTGCCGAGGCGATTGCGTATGTCGAACAAGGGCTCGCGTCCGCGGAACTCGAGTCCCAGGGCCCCGTGCTGGCGTTTTCAGCGCTATTGGCCAAGCCCGGGTCCGATCCCGACGCGTACGCCCGGTCGGGCTTCGCTGCCGTGGGTGCGCGCCTCGACGAGCTCCTTGGGAGTCGCGGCAGGGAACTCAAGGACCGCGTGCTTCGGGCTAGGTTTTGGCGTGTCGTCGCGGACCTGCAGCGGGTCGCGGAGAAGCGGCAGCAGGCGGTGCAGAACGCGATGCGAGCAGAGCAAGCGCAGCAGGCAGCGTTGCGCTCGCTGGTGGAGCAGGCAACCGCTGCGCCTCAGGAGCTGCGTCGGGTGCTGACTGAAGTCGTCGAAGCCCGCATGCCTGAGCTGCGGGCCATCGCGCTGCCCGAAAAGGGCGGCCCCGGGGACGCCGGTTCCGACCGCTTTTTGGGGTCACGAGCCCGCTGGCTGTTGCGAGATGCGCTGCTGAAGACGGTGATGCAGGTGGCAGGGGTGACGGAGTTGGGCGAAGCGGCCCGCGCGGAGCTGCGCGCGGGATTAGGCGCTGCGCTTTACGCCCTCGGACCTGAGCTGTCGCGGGGCAGCGCGCCCGGCGCAGTTGGCGGGGCGGGCGGGGCCAGCGGCAACGCTTCAGGTGCCGCTGCGGCCGCCGAACGGCTGGCGAGGGTGTGTGTGGAGGTCGTGCGTGACCTCGGGAGCAGCGGAGCGACGTCAAGCTTGCTGCGACCGAACTGGCTGCTGCATCTCGAGGCGCTGACGGCCGTCATGGGCCGGATCGTGCCCGCCGCACAAACTGCCGTTGCCGATGAATGATCGGATGCGCTTTCACGTCCAAGTGCTAAGCTTCCATGGTGTTTTTGCTGCGACGTCGCCCCGTATTTGCCCTCGGCCTAGTCGCCTTCCTGGCGCTGGGTAGCTCCGGGGTGGGCGCGCCGCGCAGCGCCCACGCGGTTCCCCTGGCCGAGGTGGCGGGCGAGGCCCTCGACGTCACAGCAGATCGCCTCGAAGTCGACGTGGCTGAGGGCACAGCGGCGCTGGAAGGCAACGTGCGTGCGGCCATGGGCGACCTGGAAGTTTTCAGTCCAAAGATTGAAATCCGCTACGACGAGGCGCCACGGGTGAAGTGGGCGCGGGGCAGCGGGGGCGTGCGGGCCAAGTTGAAGGGCATCGAAGCCACCGCGCATAGCGTCGAGCTCGATGTGGTGAAACGGACCGTGACGCTCAGAGGCGGCGTGCGCCTCACGCGGGGCAAGGGTTGGGTGAAGGCGTCGAAGGCCAGCATCGACTTGTCCACGCGGAAGGTCACGCTGCACGAGGTCAAGGGATCCATCCCCGTAGAGCCTCCCAAGCGCTGACCCAAGCGCCGGGGGGATTCTGGTACTGTCGCTCGCGTGAGCGTTCTGTCCGCGCGAGGGATCTGTGTGCGCTACGGCAACGTGCAGGTGCTGGACCGTGTGGATTTGGACGTTGCGGCCGGCGAAGTCGTGGCGTTGCTTGGGCCCAGCGGCGCGGGGAAATCCACGTTGTTCCAAGCGCTCTCCGGGGAGTTGGCTACGAATGCCGGCGTGGTCGAGCTCGCAGGTCAAGACGTCTCCGACGCCCCGCTGTGGCGTCGCGCCCGGGCGGGACTGGGCTACATGCCGCAGTCTCCGAGCGTCTTGTTCGACCTGTCGGTGGCGGACAACGTCGCGACCTTCGAGCGCGTGAGCGGCTCACCGACGAAACCCTTGGCCGAACGCATGGAGGCCGTTGGGCTCCACGCCCGGCTGGCCCCGCGGCGGGTGCGTGAGCTTTCCGGGGGAGAGCGGCGTCGTCTGGAGTTGTTGCGGGTGCTGGTCACGGAGCCGCGGGTGCTGCTTCTGGACGAGCCGCTTGCGGGTGTGGACCCTGGCGGCGCGGTGAAGGTCGGGGAGGTCGTGCGGCGGGTTGCTGCCGCGGGAGCTGGCGTCTTAGTCGCCGATCACCGTGTGCGCGAGGCTTTGGCGTTCTCGGATCGGGCGGGCTTGCTCTTGGACGGGCGTGTGTGCGTGTGGGAGTCGCCCGAGGCGTTTGAGGACCATCCCGAGGTCCGTAACCGGTACCTGGGGTGAGCGTGGGCAAAAACCCCCGATTTTGGCGGCAACACGACTTGGGCTCACTTCTTGCTCTCACGATGATAGACTTCCCAGGGTCGGCCAAGGCCTGACGCCCCACTGACGGAACCACCATGGAAATTAAGCAGCAACTGCGCATGTCGCAGCAGCTCGTGATGACACCACAGCTGCAACAGGCCATTCGGCTGCTGCAGCTCTCGCGCCTCGAACTCATCGACGAAGTGCGCAAGGAGCTGGACAACAACCCGGTACTCAGTGAGGACGAGCCCGACGCACGCGCTCGGGACAAGGAAGCCAACGCACGGGCCGCCACCGCCGAAGAACGCGACTTTCCAAAGGGTGATCACGCGGAGGACTCGCGGGAGTCCGAAAAAGCTGCTCGCGAAGTGGATTGGGAGAAGTTCCTCGAAAACCGCTCCATGCAGCAACCGATGCCGTCCAATCGCGGCGGCTTCGACGACCTGCCGCCCATCGAGCAAAACCTGACCAAGCCGCGCGGCTTGCACGACCACTTGCTGTGGCAATTGCAGCTCAGCGACTTCACGGATGTCGAGCGCCGCTTTGCCGAGTTGGTGATCGGCAATCTGGACGACAACGGCTACCTCGATTTGAAAGGCGTGGAGCGCGACGACGGCACGCGCACTCCGGATCTGACCATCGAAGACCTAGGCCACGAAGCTGGACTCCATCCCGAAGACATTCCGTTGGTTTTGGAGATGATCCAGAATTTCGATCCCCTGGGGGTTGCCGCCCGAGATCTGCAGGAAAGTCTACTGATCCAGGCCAGGACCTACGGCTACGAGGATTCCGAACTCGAGATCATTGAAAACCACATGCACCACCTGGAGAAGCACAACTACCAGGCCATCGCGCGGGAAATGAAGATCCCGATCGAAGAGGTGTACGAGGCAGCCAAGGAGATCCAAAAACTCGAAAGCCGCCCGGCGCGCAACTTCACGGAGACGGACGACCGCAGCATCGGTATCACTCCGGATGTCTATGTGATCAAGGACGGCGACGAGTTCATCGTCATGGACAACGACCGCGGTGTCCAACGGCTCTACATCAACGAAGACCTAACCAAGAAGTTGATGAAGGATCCGAATGCCAAAGAGTTCATTGGCGAGAAGCTGCGAAACGCTCAGTGGCTGATCCGCGCCATAGAGCAGCGTCGAAAGACCATCATCAAAGTGTCCGAGTGTATCGTGGAGAAGCAGCGGGACTTCTTCGAAAAGGGCGTCGCGTTCCTCAAGCCGATGATCTTGCGTGACATCGCTGAGGCCGTGGGCATGCACGAGTCGACCATCAGCCGCGTGACGACCAACAAGTACATGCACTCCCCCGCGGGGCTATTTGAGCTGAAGTACTTCTTCAACTCCAGTATCCGGCGTGTGGGCGAAGAAGACATCGCCAGCGAAAGCGTGAAGCAGGCCATCAAGAAGATCATCGAGGACGAGGACAAACAAAGCCCACTGTCGGATCAGGCCATCGTGGAGATCCTGGAGAAGACCGAAGGCATCAAGATCGCTCGCCGCACCGTCGCCAAGTACCGTGAGATGCTGGGCATTCTCGCGTCTTCCAAGCGCAAACGACTTTTTTGAACTTTCTAGGACTGATCGCCCCCAGCTGCGGGGCACTTTGCACAACCCATCTCAGGAGAAGCTCGTGAACATCAGCATCACGTTCCGACATATGGACGCCAGTGAATCCATCAAATCCTACGCTCGGGAGAAGGTCGCGAAACTTCAGAAGTTTCTGCGCCAACCGATGTCGGCGAAGGTGACGCTGTCCCTGGATCGCCTCAAGCACGTGGCGGAAACCCGTGTTTCTGCTGGCGGCGCGCACCTCGAGGCCAAGGAAGCCACCGCGGATATGTATGTGTCGATTGACCGCGTCATCGGCAAGCTGGAGCGTCAAATCCGCGGGACCAAAGGCGCAGCGCAATCAAAGAAGCGACGCTCGGGCGATTCCATTCGCGGCGGCGCACTCACAAAGAAGGCACCCGCCAAGAAGAAGGCGCCCGTCGCAAAGAAAGCCGTCGCGAAGAAAAAGACCGCAAAGCGCGCGAAGGCTCGCTGAGCGGCGTTCGTTCATTCCATGCGCCTGACCGATGTCCTCGTGGCGGGTCGGATCCTCGTCGACCTCGACGGCGGATTCGTGCACGGCAAGGTAGACGCGCTGCGCCTGCTTTCAAGCCTGCTCGCGCCCGCCGTTGGGGCGCCGAAGCACCAAATCGAGGAACTGCTGTCAGATCGGGAACGGGTGCAAAGCACCGGGATTGGGGACGGCGTTGGGATCCCACATGCCTTCATCGAGTCTGCGCCCCGGCAGGAAGCAGCGCTCTTGCTGTGCCCACTGGGGGTGCCCTTCGACGCCATCGACGGACAAAACTGCACGATCTTGTTTGGCGTCGTCGGGCCCCGGCGGCCCGGGGAACACCTGAAACTTCTGGCTCGGATCTCGCGCATGCTCCGAGATGCCGACACCCGCAGTCGCCTGGTGCATTCGACGGACGCCGAAGCAGCGTACCAGTTGATCCGAAACCACGACGAAGCGATGGGGGCTGCATGACCGTGTATGAGCCTCCGGATACGCAACTCTCCGTACCGGTACGTGAGCTTTTGGACGATCCAGCCCTTGGCCTGAAAGTGCGCGTCCTGGCGGGGGCGAGCGGTCTCGATCGGCTGATCGCCCATCCTAGGATTCAGAAGTCCGGCCTGGCGCTTGTTGGGCACATGCACGGCATCGTTTCCGAACGGGTCCAGGTGTTGGGCGAAACGGAGATGTCTTTTGCCGCCGGGCTCAGTGCTTCCGAGCAACAGGCCGCCGCGTTGGGCCTGTTTTCCCTTGGACTTTCCTGCGTCGTGATCACCCGAGGCGTGCAGCCGCCACAGGATTTCATAGCGCAGGCCGAACGCACGAACACTCCCTTGGTCGTGTGCCAGGAGCGCTCCTCGTCTGCGATTACCGCACTGCACACCCTGTTGGACGAGCGCTTGGCCCCGCGGGCCCGCATCCACGGCGTCCTCGTGGATGTGTTCGAAGTGGGCGTATTGCTGCTCGGAAAGAGTGGCATCGGCAAGAGCGAGTGCGCGCTGGAGTTGGTTATGCGCGGTCACCGCTTGGTCGCGGATGACGTCATCGAGTGCGACTACAAGCCGCCGGGAATGATCTTTGGCGAGCCCGCGGAGCTCCTACGCCATCACATCGAAGTGCGCGGGCTTGGTATCTTGAACATCAAGGACCTGTACGGCGTGACTGCGATCCGAACCCGCAAACGCATCGACCTGATCGTGCAGCTGGAGCTCTTCAAGAAAGACAATCACTACGACCGGATTGGCTTGGATGAACACCACAAGGAAGTGCTAGGCGTTCCGATCCGGGAAGTGATCTTGCCAGTGCGCCCAGGTCGCAACATGAGCTCCATCATCGAGATCGCCGCGCGGGACGAGCTGTTGCGTCAGGCGGGCCACCACCCGGCGCGGGAGTTCGTGGAGCGCCTGGAGGCCCAGACCGTCATGCGAGAGCACCGGCCTCCGAGTGGCACGCTGCCCCGGCCGAACCCTCCGGAGAGCTCCGCCCCGCCGCCCGTTGGTCCCAGGAGACCGCGTTGAGCGGCTGCGGTCATCTTGTGGTGGTCACTGGAATGTCCGGGGCCGGCAAGTCCACAGCGCTGCACGCGTTGGAAGACCTGGGTTTTTTCTGCGTCGACAACATGCCACCACCCGTGGCCGGCGCCACCTTGGTGGCCCTGGGGGGGGCCGGCGTTTCCCGGGTCGCGTTCGGCATCGATGTGCGCGTGCGCAGCTTCGTCGACGCCATCGGAGAGCTCGTGGATTCCGTGGGCGACCTTGCCCAAGTGGTTGACGTTCTGTTTCTCGACGCGGCAGACGCCAGCTTGATCCGCCGGTTCTCAAGCACACGCCGGCCCCATCCTCTCTCAACGATTCGCGGGGCGGGGGCGGGCAGCGAAGCCCCGGCGCTGCTCGACGGCATCAGCATCGAGCGGGAAAAGCTTGCGCTGCTGCGCGCGCGAGCCACGCACGTGATCGACACGTCGGGGCTGTCTGTCCACGAGTTGCGCCGTCGCGTGTTGTCGCATTTCGGTCCAACGGCGGGCGTGACTCCGCGCATGCGCATCCGAGTGGTTTCCTTTGGTTTCAAATACGGAGCGCCCGTGGACGCCGATTTGGTCTTTGATGTGCGCTTCTTGAAGAATCCGTATTTCGAACCGGGGCTTCGAGAGCTGACCGGAAACGACGAAGCCGTGCGCGACTACGTGTTCGCGGAGTCGGATACCCAGGAGTTGCTTGGGCATCTGTTGTCGCTATTGGAGTTTTGTGTGCCGCGCTACGAAGTGGAGGGCAAGAGCTACTTGACCGTAGCCATTGGCTGCACCGGAGGTCGGCATCGGTCTGTGGCGCTTGCGCATCGGATTGCTGGCCACCTTCAAGAGAAGACCGGAGGCGTTGTGGACCTGGTGCACCGCGACGTGAAGCGCTCAAGTCCAGATAGGGGTAGCGACGTCGGGGGGAGTAGCGCCTAGGTGCAGACGGCGAGGGGAAGCTTCGAGGTCAAGAACAAGCTCGGGCTACACGCACGAGCCGCCACGAAACTGGTGCAGCTTGCGTGTAGGTTCCCTTGCGAAGTCACCGTGAGTCGGGACGGGCAGGCAGCCAACGCCAAGAGCGTTATGGGCGTGCTATTGCTTTGTGGCTCCCAGGGGTCGATCTTGTGCGTCGAGGCGGAGGGAGAGCAGGCCGAGGAAGCGGTCCGCGAGATTGGAGCGTTGATCGACGGCTTTTTCGGCGAAGGGCAGTGAGGTGGGAACCGTGGCAACAGGGGTGAGTTGATGTCCGAGCATCCGCCGCGGTCCATGCCGCCCTCGACGGAGCGCCCAAGCGTCGTGTTGGAAGGCATTGCCGGCTCACCGGGTCTGTCCATCGGGCGAGCCGTGGTTGTGGACACGCACCGACCGGGCGTGTTGCGCCGCCATATCAGTCGGGCTGCTGCGGATGGGGAATTGCAGCGCTTCGACGCTGCTGCGGTTACCGCCGCAAGCGCGCTGAGAGAGGTCGCCGAACGCGTGCGCACGGGCACGGGTCGCGCAGAGTCATCGATCCTCGAAGCCTATGTCTTGATGGTCCAAGATGAAACGCTGCGTGAGGACGTCGAGCGGCGCATTCGAATCGATCAGCAATGTGTGGAATGGGCTCTCGAGAGCACGATCGTCGACATGTCCGCGCAGATGCGCGAGGGCGATGATCCGTATCTTGCCGAACGTAGCCACGACTTCGAGTTCATCGGCGACCGCCTGCTAATGGCGCTTTCCGGCCGAAAGCGCGACGCAGTCACACCGCGGCTGGACGCGCCGGGCATCGTCGTGGGAAGTGATCTGTCGCCGGCGGAGACCGCAACCTTTGACCGCGGCCACGTTCTGGCCATGGCCACCGAGATTGGTACCCGCACGAGCCATACGGCCATTCTGGCCCGTGCGCTGGAAATCCCCGCAGTCGTCGGCGTGCGTCGCCTGCTCGAAGTCGTCGGCAACGGCGACATGCTCATCGTGGATGGCACCCGCGGGCGGGTCGTGGTGTCGCCGGATGCTGAAACGATCGAGCGCGCCAGCAAGCGCGCGGAGCGGCGCTTGGTGCAGGTACGGGGGCTGCTAGAGACCCGCGACGCGCCGGCGACCACGCGCTGCGGCGCCGCCGTGCAGCTGAGCGCGAACATCGAGTTGCCCGGCGAAGCTGAAATCGCGGTCGGTCTTGGGGCGCAGGGCGTCGGCCTCTACCGGACCGAGTTCTTGTACGTCGACCGGTCGCAGCCCCCCGGGGAGCTCGAGCAATACGAGACTTACGCCCGCGTGCTCTCCGCAATGGGGGGCCGTCCGGTGACCCTGCGCACCTTCGACATCGGCGGCGACAAGTTCGTCAGCGCTTTCCAAGTACCGAAGGACATGAACCCGGCCCTAGGATTGCGAGCAATTCGGCTCGGGCTTTCGCGACCCGAGATCCTCAAAACACAGCTCCGCGCGATGATCCGCGCGTCCGCTCATGGCGACTTGCGCATCATGATCCCCATGATCGCGTCGCTCAGCGAACTCACACAGGCGCGGGAGCTCTTCGCCGAGGCGCGAGCCGAGGTGAGCAGTGCAGGGCATGCGAGCTCCGCGGAGATCCCCCTCGGCATCATGGTGGAAGTCCCGTCGGCTGCGGTGATGGCGGATGTGCTGGCGCAAGAGGCGGAATTCTTCAGCATCGGGACCAACGACCTCGTGCAGTACACGCTGGCGGTCGATCGCACGAATCGCGAACTCGCCCACTTGGCGACGCATTTTGATCCATCCATCCTCCGCCTGATCCGCGGAGTGGTGGCTGCGGCGGTCGCCAAAAGCCGTCCCGTGGTTGTGTGTGGGGCGATGGCCTCCGACCCCCTCGCGACGGTGCTGCTCCTGGGCCTTGGGCTGAGCAACTTGAGCATGGAAGCGGCCGCCATTCCCAAAGTGAAGGCAGCTATCGCGCGCGTCACGCTTGCGGAGTCCGAGGCCCTCGCGATGCAGGCCCTCGGACTCGGGACCGCGACGGAAGTGGAGGCCCTTGCGCAGGCGGCCCTGGCGGACCGGCTCGCGGACCTGATCGACGACGCTTGATTGTGGGGGAATAGCCCGCCGCAAATCACGCCCGGGGCAGCAGCCCCTTTTCTTTTAGGGCAATGGGCCCTTGGCTCCGGGGAGTGGAATTGCTAATCACTTTCGCTGATGAATCGCTGGTCGGCCCTGCTGCTCGCGCTCGCCTGCGTGTGCGCGCTCCTTCTGCCGGGCTGTCCCGAGAACCTCCCGCCCTATCGGGTGCGCGGGCAGACGCGGCTGACGCTGCTGCATACGTCCGACATGCATTCCCGGTTGTTCCCCTATGCACTCCAGATCACCCAGTCGGACGCGTCCCTGGGCTTGGGCTCTGCGGCTACGGTTTCGACCGTTGGGGGCGCCGCACGCATTGCCTACCTGATCGGTCGGGAGCGCGCTCGAGCCGACCGCGTGCTGCACATCGATGGCGGAGATTGCTTCCAGGGCGCGCCAGTCTTCAACTTCTTTGACGGTGAGGCGGAAATCCGCGCGCTCGGCCTGATGGGCGTCGACGCCCAGGTGATCGCCAATCACGAGTTCGACAAAGGCGCACTCAATGCGCGCCAGCAATACCAGAAATGGGGCACGTTCCCGGTGCTGGCTGCGAACTACTTGCTGGAGGACCCGTCTGCACCCGGCAATCCGCAGCTTGAGAATGTGCTGCAGCCCTTCACGACGTTTAATCTGCGCGGGCTCAAAGTGGGCGTCATCGGCATGGGCAATCTGTCCAGCTTGAGCTCGCTCTACGAACGCCCCAGCCGGCTGGGCGTGACGCCCCTAGAAACCGTTGACGTGGCCCAGACCTACATCGACCTGCTGCGCCCGCTCGTCGACATAGTGGTGTTTGTTACGCATTTGGGCCTCGGGGGCGACGAAGAGATGATCCGGCATACGACCGGAATCGATGTGGTGCTGGGGGGCCACAACCACATTGTGCTGCAGCCTCCCAAGATCGTCACGGACTGCAACTTGGTCGACGACCAAGGTCGTAACTATATCGCGTTACGGGATGCCGACGGCAATCCCACCGTGCGCCGCTTCTGTCACCCCCGGCCGGTCGTGCTCAACCACTCGGGCGCTTTTGCCAAGTACGTTGGGCGCTTGGATCTCGTGGTCAGCGATCAGGCCGACGACTTCGATTTCCCCTACGACCCAGTCAACGGTTTCGAAGTGGTGGGCAACGACTTCAAGCTGTTCCCGGTCACCAGCGACTTGCCCCAAGACCGAGCGGTGACGGAGTTGCTCGAGCCGTATCGCGCTGAGCTCGACGCATTGGTGGATTTGGATCTGCTGGTTGGCTATGCACCTGACGGGTCCCGGCGATTCGGAACCGGCGGCGGAGACTCGCCCTTGGGCAATCTGATCTCGACGGCCATGTGGCGGCGCATCGGCATCGAGACGGATTTCTCCTTGACGAATACCACCGGGATCCGCGCCGACATGGTGCCCGGGCCCGTCACCGTGGAGCAGATGTTCAACATCTTTCCCTTCGACAACTCCATCACCAAGATGCAGCTCTCGGGCTCCGAAGTGCAGGAGATGTTCGACTTTGTCGCGCGTCGCTCCGCCGGCCGCGGCTGTTCCACGCAAGTTCAGATTGCCGGCGCGCGCCTGGTGCTGAACTGCAAGGGTTGTGAGAACCCGGTCAAGACCGCCTGCGGCAAGAACGAGCATTGCCCCTCCAATGAGTGCGACCTGACCGACCCCGCGCCGAACGGCACGAGCGACCGGCCTGGAAGCTGCGTGGTCACGGCCTGCGCGGACGCCATCTACATTGGCTCGAACGAGAAGACCTGTAGCTCGGACGCCGACTGTGGTGGGCAGCTCAACGCCTGTGATCTCAGCTTGCGGGACGACCAAGGCCGCGGCACCTGCTTGGTCCAAATCGACCCCACAGGTTCCTACGAGCTTGCCACCAGTACCTATCTCGCCGGGGGCGGTTCTGGCTTCGTCGTGTTGAAAAAGAACACCACGCAGCTGGATACCAAGATCCAGCAACGGGACGCCTTGATCGACTGGGTACGAGGCGGCAAGCCCTGCGGCTTCCGTCCAGAACACACCACGGACGACGGACTCCGCGCGTGTGCGACGGACGCGGACTGTTCCGCCCTGGGTGGCAGTTTCTCTTGCGCCTGCCCAGAGAATTCCGCCGAGGCTGCGGACGGAACCTGCGTCAGCCAAGGCACCTGCGGCTCGGGTGGGCGCTGTGTGCTGACGGCCTGTCGCCAAGGCGTCGCGGATTTCTTCCGCCAGTCCTGCGCGGATGCGCAATCTGCCATCGCCATTGCCAGCTGCACCTCCAAAGTCGGGGCCTGCCAACTTGGCGGGGAGCAGTGCAAGTTCCTGGCGTGTATCGATCGAGACTTGGGCAGCACGTCGGACGCTCGCGTGCTGATGGTGGGCCGATGAAACGCACGCTGATACTCGCCGCACTTCCTCTTCTGGCGTGCACGACACAAAACGAGGTCGTGGAGCGTACGGAGGCGCTGCGGGTTGATGTGCGCGCCGCCGACGGCTCGCCGTTGCCAGCGCAGAATGAGCCGCCTCTGCCGTTGCCGATCGGGGAAGTCGAGCTGGAAATTGACGTGCGCGCCCGCTTGCCCAGCGGAGACATCGACGTCGGCTTCAATGGCTTTGTGCGCATCGGTGCAGAACCTGGCGCCATCGTCAGTGTGACCGGGGATCGCGCGAGTGGACGCAATGTGCTTGTTCTGGACGGAGTGGCGGAGAAGCAGCGGGTCACCGTGCGCAACGCCCGGGGCACGACACGCATCTGGGCCGAAGACATCGGCTACGTGCCGGCGGACCCGAACCAGCCCCCGCTCTGCGCCGACGGCCTGGACAACGACGACGACGGCCTATTCGACTTTCCCCAGGATCCCGGCTGCGCGTTCGCCAATGACGACACCGAAACCTCCGGCACCTTCGCCACGGGCGTCTCCAAACCGGTGCGCTTCGAAAAGCCGCGCATTGGCGACATCCAGGGCAGGGGAGCGCAAACGCCGTATCAACTCGAGGGGGTCGACGTCGCAACCGACGATCCGGCGAACTTGATCGTCACGCGCATTTCCTCTGACGGGTTCTACGTGACGGACACCACGGACCCGGGCGGGTACAACCACGTGTTTGCGTTCACCTTCAACGCGCCTGCAGGCATGCGGGTCTGTGACCGGCTGACTGGGCTTTCGGGAACGGCTCTGGAGTTCTTTGGGTTTACGGAACTCTCCTTTCCTTCTTTTGACTTGAAAGAGTGGCGCTTCCCAACTCCAACGGACCCTGGAGACGGCCCCTGTCAGGTGCCGGAGCCTATCGTTCTGGACGAAAACTCCGTGGACGACGGCGTGCTCTTGGAGCAGATCGAAAGCGCGCTGGTGCGCGTGCAAGGCGTGACGGTGGGTGCGTTCTTTGGTGACAAGCCCGCCCAGGGCGGTTTCAAACCCGACGCTTCCAACTGTGATTTGGACGGCAACGGCAACATCGACTTCGAAACCGTCGGCAGTCTCGAGGCGGACTGCGCGAACTTGTGCGGTGCGGACCCGCAGTGCGTGGAGTGGACGGGATTCGCCGCGCGGGGCAACTACCGCGTGGTGTTTCCGAACGGCAAGAGCGTTCAGGTGAATACGGGCACGGTGCCGCGTACCCGCTTCGACCCCGTCGCGATGCGTGGCAAGCCCATCTCCGTGATCACCGGCACGCTGCGGAATTTCAGTGGAGGCGCTTTGAATTGGACCATTGAAGCGCGCTGTCCCGTCGACCTGGTGTGCGACGAAGCCACGCAAACGGCGTGCGTGGAAGGTCCGAAATCCCCTATCAGCTCGCAGATCGCGTGTGTGTTCCCAAGGACTCAGGATGACCCGAACGAAGCTTCGAACGAGCGTGCGCCATCTCTCGCGCGCTCACTTTTCCCGACTAGCATTCGGGTGCGCTTTTTTTGGAACGTGTTTGGTTCCGTTGGCAGCTCATGGGCAGCCCGATCCGGAAGCCCCGGAGCCGGAAAAGGTGGAGCTGGAGGAGACGCCTCCGGCGGAGCCAAAGCCTGTGGCGACCCCCGAGCCCGAACCCGAACCCAGCGCGCAACCCGAGGTCACCGAAAGGGCACCGGCGGCCTCATCCGCGGCACGCAGCCCCGAAGTGGACCTAGCGGAACAACGCGACAAGACCGCGGCCGCACAAGCGGATCCCAACAAACCGCGTGCGCATAGCGATTTTGTCGACACTCGCCTGACCTGGACCTTCGGCGACGACGACTTCTTGCACGATACCGGCGAAGCCATTCCGCTGTCGCCAAACGCAAGCATCGGTGACCGTTCACAGTACCGACTGTTCTTTGACAACCTGAACTCGCGCTTTTCTGGCCGCGAGAACGTGTCGCACCTCGTGCTCTACGGCAAGTTACCCGGCTATATCGACAACCTCGAGACCGAGGCGGCGCTCGTTCTGCGCGTGAACATGTCGAGTCTGGCTAGCCAATCGAACAACGTCGACAAAGTCTTCGAAGACGCGGGAACGTACCTACGGGTTTTCTACTCCACGGGCGGCACGGACAAAGCTCCTGAGGGAGCCAGCGTCGTGCTCTATCCCATCGACACCGACCGCTTTCGCCTGGGTTATCTGTACGACATCTCCTGGGGCGGCACGAACGCGCGCATCAATCAGTCGATCTTCCCACGTCTGCAGGGCAGCGCGCCCGGCGCTAAACTGCAGTACGATGGCGATGGTTTCTACGGCTACTTGGGCTTCAAGACCGCCAGCATCGTTGAAGTGCAGCAGCGTATCGTCGAAAGCGGCGGCGGCGAAGGCGCGACGACCGATACGGTGCGGGTTGCCGAGACAAACTATGGCTTCCTAGGCGGAGCAGGCGTCGACTTGGCCAAGATGCTGCGGGTGGACGCGGGCGCCGGCTACTTCCAGCAAGGCCGTTTCGAGGAGCCCGACGTACTCGGCGAGCGGGTCTTCACCTTTGGCTTCTCGGGCCGCGTGGTGGTGCATGACGGTATGCCCGTGCCAAAGAGCGCGGACTTCTCGCTGTACCGCAACGACCCCAATGCGCCGGTGGAGCTGTTCAAGCCCACTTCCTATGAGCCAGGCAAGCTGAGCTGGGCGCTTTCTGCGGAAGGTTCCCAGCTGCATCAGAACCTCAAGGACTTTGACCGACCGGGAACGACGGACATCCAACTGGCGCGCGCTGCAGCCGTACAGGCGAATTTGCAGTACGGCTACCTGCGCACGAGCCTGTCTGCGATCTACCGCGACCTGGCGTTTGTCTTGCGTAACCAGCCGAGCTTCATCCCGTTCCAAACCATTCCAGAAGAAGCAAAGACAGAAGACGAGACTTTCTTCGCAGTGTCGTCGGACTACTACATTGAGAGCGCGCGTTTGACGCCGGGCTTTGGCGCAGGCTTGCAGATGCCGGCGACCTTCGGCAGTGAATCCGTGCCGGATTTGTTCGGACAAACGGTGTCGCGAACCATCGTGGTGCGCGAGCAGGGAAACCTCGCTTTCTTGCCTGCCAACGAAACCCGCGTGCCGATCTTGCAGGCGCGGGCGAGCCTCAAATGGGATTTGTCGCCGATGATGAGCGCCGTCACTTGGCTGCAGTATCGGCGGGACAACAACTCGACGCGGCTCGAGCTCGATCCCAGCGGCACGGTCCTGCTCCGGCGCTTCATTTCCCCGGATTTCGTGGGCTACGGCGTCGCCATGCAGGCCCGCTTCTGAGTCCGGATGCGGCACGCCAAGGGCGACCCCGGGCGTCCCACTTGGACGTCCGCGGTCGCGTCTTGAGCCACCGGGCTCGGAACCGACCTACGTAGAATCCGAGGTTAAGGCAGCTGGGGCCCGAAAGCGGCTTCGGCCCGATGCGTGCATATCTGCGGACGTGCCCCGATCCGCGACGTTCTCATGCCCTTGGCTCCAACCCCTGGCGATCCTCGCCGGCACCACGCTGCTTGCTGGATGCTTGGGCTCCATCAGCGAGCCCGGCGAAGACCTGACCCAGGGAGGCGGCCCCGGCGGCAAGGCCGGCAGCGGGCCGCCTATCGGCAACATCAAAGAGGCCGTGGGTGCGTCGAGCCAGCTGCGTCGGCTAACCCGGGCAGAGTACAACAACACGGTGCGGGATCTGCTCGGGGACAGCACCGCGCCCGCCAACGCGTTTTCTCCGGACGAAAAAGCACTGGGCGTGGCCATTGGCGGCACCGTGACCAATCTGCTGGGAGAGCAGTTTCAGGACGCGTCGGAAGGGCTTGCTGCAAACGCCGCCACCAATCTGAGTGCAGTCACCTCCTGCGATCCGGCCCAAGCCGGTGAAGACACTTGCGCGGCTGACATCGTGGACAACTGGGTGCCTCGGGCCTATCGGCGTGCCCTCGAAGGCGATGAACGCTCGCGACTCATGGCGCTCTACTCGGCTGTGAAGACCAAGTACGACTTCAAGGCCGGAGTGGAAGTCCTGGTCCGCGCGGCGCTGCAGTCGCCACACTTTCTGTACGTCGTGGAGACCGGTGAGGGCCCGTCGGGTCGGATCCCGCTAACGCAGTTCGAGCTGGCGTCGCGCATGAGCTACTTCCTGTGGAGCTCCATGCCGGACAAGACACTATTCGACGCCGCCAAAGCCGGACAGCTCGCCGACGCGGGTAGCATTGAAGCGCAAGCGCGGCGCATGCTTGCGGATCCCCGCGCCGTGGACACGGTGCGCTCCTTTCACCGCCAATGGCTAGAGCTCGAGCATCTCGACAGTCTGAACAAGGACACGGACTATTACCCGGCCTTCAACGACGCTCTGCGCAGTGCGATGGCCGAGGAGACGGAGCGCTTCGTCGAGCACGCGGTGCTCAAGGAGGGCTCCTTCGAGGGGCTGTTCACTGCGGACTACACCTTCGTGAACGCCGAGTTGGCGCAGCTGTACGGCGTCGCACCTCCGAGTTCGGGTTGGGCGAAAGTCTCCCTACCCAAGGACCAACGCGCGGGGCTATTCACCCAGGCCAGCTTTCTTTCCGCCCATGCGCACCCCAACCAAACGTCGCCCATTTTGCGCGGCAAGTTCGTGCGCGAGGCGGTGCTGTGTCAGCTGATTTCACCCCCTCCGCCCAATGTTGAGATCGTGGTGCCCAAGCCCGAGCCAGGACTAAGCACCAAAGATCGTTTCGCACAGCATTCCTCAGACCCAGCCTGCGCTCAGTGCCACAAACTGATGGATCCCATTGGTTTCGGGTTCGAACGCTACGACGGCATCGGAGCGTTTCGCGAAACTGAAGAAGGCAAGAGCATCGATGACTCAGGCGAGTTGCTCGAGTCCGACGTGGACGGACCGTTCTTGGGCGCTGTCGAATTGGCGCAAAAGCTTGCGGGGAGCGACTTGGCGAAAGATTGCATGACTCGCCACTGGTTCCGTTTCGCCCTGAAGCGGGGCGAGGACGCAGACGAATACACCATCGCGCAGGCGAACATCCGCTTCAAAGACTCCGGCTATGACATCCGAGAGTTGATGATCGCCCTGACCACCGCTCACGGATTCCGCTACCGCAGCCAGGAGGCATTGTGATGAACCGGCGTAACTTCTTGCGCAACGCGGCAGTCGGCGCGGCCGCCGTGTCGCTACCCTTCACGCGCATGCTCGACGCGCGCGCGGCCGACCCCGCGTTCCCGAAGCGCTTGGTCGTGTTCTTCTCCCCGAATGGCACCATCTACGACAGCTGGCTGCCTAGCGGAGGCGAGACTAGTTTCACCCTCAGCACCATCCTCAAGCCCCTCGAGCCGCACCGCGACAAGTTGCTGATCCTGGACGGCCTGGACATGGTCAGCAGCAACTTCGGCATCGGTGACGGACACCAGCGCGGCATGGTGCATATGCTCACCGCGTCGGAGCTCAATCCTGGACCATTTCAGGGCGGCGGGAACGCCGGCACGGCCGGCTGGGCCAGCGGCGCGTCCGTGGATCAAATCATCGCCAAACACTTGGGCGTGGAGTCCCTGGACTTGGCGATCCAGCCCGGCGGCAAGACCAACTGGAGCCGCATGTCTTACGACGGCGGTGACGCACCTCGGGACCCCTATGAAGACCCGTACACGGTTTTCGACAAACTCTTCGGCGGGCTGCTCAAGGATCCGAAGGAAGCGGACCGCGTGCGCTTCTTGCGCCAGAGCGTGCTTGATCACGTGCGCGAGGATCTAACGCGCCTGGAAACGCGGCTGCCCACTGCGGAGAAGTCCAAGCTTCAGGCGCACCTCGAGGCAGTGCGCGTCTTGGAAACCAAGCTTGACCCGTCGGGACAGCTGGGCGGGTTTTGCACGCCGGTGTCCCCAGGCAACAAGATCGACCACAAGGCGAACGACAACTTCCCGAAGATGGTGGAGTTGATGACGGACCAGGCCGTGATGGCCCTGGCGTGCAACGTCACGCAGGTGGTCGGCATTCAGTGCAGCAAGAGCGTCGGCGGCACGCAGATGAAATGGCTTGGGGTGGATAGCAACCATCACTCGCTGTCCCACGAAGACAACGGCCAGCCCGACATCCCGCCGCTGATCAAGATCAACACCTGGTACGCCGAGCAGTTCGCCTACTTACTCCAGAAGATGAGCGAAGTGCCCGAAGGCGACGGCACACTGCTCGACAATTCCGTGGTGCTGTGGTGCAACGAGCTGGGCTCCGGCAATACCCACAGTCGCAAGAAGGTGCCCTTCGTCATGGCCGGCGGTCTGGGTGGCCACTTCAAGACGGGGCGCTTTCTCAAATACGCCTCGGGCACGGCCCACTCCAAGCTGCTAGTTTCCCTGATGCAGGCTTTCGGCATCCAAAAGGACAGCATCGGCACCCCCAAGGCCGGCACCGGCGTCCTCGACAACCTGACCTGAGATCGCACGGCGCTCGGCCGACAGGGCCCCGGGGTCGCCCGGGATTCGGTCCGGTCGTTCTAGTGACACTGGAACGCGCGGCGCGCGGATCCAGTTGACCGGGGGCCGGCCGCGCGTATACTCGCGCGACTTTTTAGAAGGAAAGATACAGACATGCCCCTAGCACCGGGCGCCAAGCAGAGCGTCATCACTGGTTTTCGCACGCACGAAAAAGACACGGGTTCGCCCGAGGTCCAGGTCGCATTGCTCAGCCAGCGCATCCAATACCTCACCGACCATTTCCAGACCCACAAGAAGGACCACCACTCGCGGCGTGGTCTGTTGAAGTTGGTGGGTCAGCGTCGGCGCTTGCTCGACTACCTGAAGAAGAAGGACGTCGAGCGCTATCGGAATATCGTCGCCTCCCTCAGTCTCCGTAAGTGAGACTTTGAAGCGACGATCCTAGATTTTCCGCTTGCGGCGCGTTTCGTTCGCTTCATCTTCGCTTCGTGGGCCAGAGCGCTTTGTCGCGTTCGGGCCTAGGAACCGAGGCTGAAGTTCGACGCGATCGCAGACGGCGTAAAGCCGCACGCAGCGGTGTCGCGTCCAAGGGGGCGCATTGAATATGTACGTAACTGAATCCATTACTATTGGCGACAAGCAGCTCACCATCGAGACGGGTCGCCTGGCAAAACAAGCCCACGGCGCCGTGCTCATCACCTACGGGGAGAGCGTCGTGCTGGTCACGGCCACCTCGACCGAAGAGCGCCCGTTCCTGGACTTTTTCCCACTGACTTGCGACTACATCGAGAAGACCTACGCCGCAGGCAAGATCCCTGGGGGCTTCTTCAAGCGGGAAGCACGCCAGCGAGACTACGAGATCCTCTCTTCGCGTCAGATGGACCGCCCGCTGCGTCCGCTGTTCCCGGAAGGGTACAAGAAGGACACGCAGATCATCGCGACGGTGATGTCCACGGACAAAGAGAACCCCACGGACGTCCTGGCGCTCACCGGTGCCAGCGCCGCGCTGCACATCTCTGACATCCCCTGGGATGGCCCCGTCGTGGGCATTCGGGTGGCTCGCGTCGACGGTCGCCTGGTGGTGTATCCGACCTTCGAGCAAATCGAAAAGGCGGACATCGACCTGGTTGTCGCCATCACCAAAGACGCCATCGTCATGGTGGAAGGCGGAGCCGACGAGGCCCTAGAGGCGGACGTTGTCGACGCGCTGTATCACGCGCACACTGAAGGCCAAAAGGTCATCGCGCTGATCGAGAAGCTGCGTGCTGCGGTGGGCAAGCCCAAGCGCGAGTTCAAGGTCGCGAAGCTAGACGAGAGTGTCGCCAAGCGCATCGAGCAGATGGCAGACGCCAAGCTGCGCGAAGCCTGCGTGGTCAAAGAGAAGAAGGCCCGCTACGAAGCTTACGGCGCCATCAAGACGGAAATCACCACGACTCTCAAGGCAGAGCTCGGTGAAGAGGCCTTTGCGGCCTCGGAAAAGCTGATCAAGGCGGAGATCGAGAATCGCAAGTATCACGTCGTCCGCAAGATGGTCGTGGGCGAGCGCAAGCGCATCGACGGCCGCACGGAGCCGGACATCCGCGCCATCATGTGCCAGGTGGGCCTCTTGCCCCGCACCCACGGCTCTGCGCTATTCCAGCGCGGAGAAACCCAGGCCATCGTGACGGCCACCTTGGGCACCTCTGGGGACGAGCAAAAGATCGACGCGCTCACCGGCGAGAGCTGGAAGGCGTTCATGTTGCATTACAACTTCCCGCCCTTCAGCACCGGCGAGACGAAGCCCCTGCGCGGGCCCGGCCGTCGTGAAATTGGTCACGGTGCTCTGGCCGAGCGCGCAGTGATCCGCATGATCCCGACCCACGAGCAGTTCCCCTACACGATCCGAATCGTCAGCGAGACTCTCGAGTCGAACGGTTCGAGTTCGATGGCGAGCGTCTGCGGCGCCACTCTTTCGATGATGGACTGCGGAGTTCCACTGCGTAAGCCCGTCGCGGGTATTGCCATGGGGCTGATTCAAGAGGGTAAAGACGTTGCGATCCTCTCGGACATCCTTGGCGACGAAGATCACCTGGGCGACATGGACTTCAAGGTCTGTGGCACCGACCAGGGCATCACGGCCATCCAGATGGACATCACGATCAAGGGCCTCGAGCGCTCGATCCTGACCCGCGCCCTCGACCAAGCCCGCGCTGGTCGCCTACACATCTTGGAAAAGATGCTGGCCACGCTGCCCGCCGCTCGCCCCGAAATCAACAAGTGGGCGCCGCGCATCACGAGCATCAAGGTCAAGCCGGACCAGATCCGCATCATCATTGGCCCCGGCGGCAAGACGATCAAAGGCATCGTCGACCAGACCGGCGCACAGGTGGATGTGAAAGACGACGGCACCGTGAACGTGGCAAGCGCGGATGCTGAAGCGGTGCAGCGCGCCATCGACATCATCAAGGGTCTCACCGCGGAGCCTGAGGTCGGTGCGGTTTACAAGGGCACGGTCAAGCGCATCGTGGACTTCGGCGCGTTCGTCGAAATCCTACCGAACAACGAGGCGCTGCTACATGTATCGGAGATCTCTCACGATCGCGTGGAGAGCCCCGGAGATGTGCTCAAAGAAGGCGACGAGATCGAGGTCAAGGTGATCAGCGTCGATCGCGAAGGCAAGACCCGGCTGACGCGGCGCGAGCTGTTGCCCTTCCCCGAAGGCGACGAGGGCGATCGCGCTCGCGAGCGCATCCAGAAGGCCCGGGAGGCGGGTCCGCCGAACCGTGGTGGCGGTCGGGGGCGTGGGGATCGTGACGGCCGCGGTCGTGGCGGTCCGCGCGCTCGCTGAGTTCGCGGCACTCGCGCGAGCGGTGTGCTCCGAGAGCGGAGCGCACTGCTGTGAACCCGGGGTGCTCCGTTCAGGGCGTGTTTTGTGGCGGCGGGACCGGGTTTGGGGTGCCGCCCAGAGCCAAGCGCTCAGACCAGGCGCAGGCTTTTGCCCACGAGCACTTCGTTGTGAGAGCCCTGACGGTACCCCGCCAAGTCGACGGTGATGTACTGGAAGCCGTGTCGCTTGCCCGCTGCCACCATGCTCGCGCGAACGCCTGGGGCGAGCATCGCCTCCAATTCGTCGAGGGCGACTTCGATGCGGGCGATTTTGTCGTGCCAGCGCACGCGTAGTTGGTTGAAGCCGAGAGCTTTGAGATCCGCTTCGAAGCCGCCGATCTGCGCTAGGCGTTCCGTTGTCACGCTGGTGCCGTAGGGAATGCGACTGGAGAGGCACGCGCTTGCCGGTTTGTCCCACACGTCCATGCCGATCAACTTGGCAGCGTTGCGAACGTCCGCCTTGTTCATGCCGACTTCGACCAGCGGACTACGTGCGGCGGCGTTGTCGGCGGCCACCAGCCCGGGGCGATAGTCGCCGAGGTCATCGGTATTGGTTCCGTTGGCGACTGCATCGAGACCCCATTCTTGACGCTTCGCTTCGGCGATTTCGTAGAGCTCCGTCTTGCAATGAAAACAGCGATCCGGTGCGTTGGCCACGTATCCGGCGCGTTCGATTTCTTTGGACTCCACGAAGCGATGGCTTGCACCTAAGGCCTGAGCGATGCGCGCTGCGTCTGCCTTTTCACTGGGCGCTAGACTCGGACTGACAGCGGTCATGCCAATGGCGCGCGGCCCAAGCTCCTCGGTCGCTACGGCCAGCACGAATGCGCTGTCGATGCCGCCAGAGAAACACACGAGGACCGAACCCATTTCCCGCAGGACGGTTCGGAGCTGAAACAGCTTTTCTTCGGCGTTCGGTGGGGAGGACATGCGAAGTACAGATAACACCTGGCGCCTGCATTGCCAGTGTTGCGGTCATTTCGTTGGGGAAATGCCCACGCCGTCCGGGTTGCCCCAGACCTGAATGGCGTAGCCGCCCTCTCCCTGATGCACGCTGACTTCAAGTAGATACAGCCCGGGGGCATCGAAGCAGAGTGGGCCGTTTGGGGGCAGTACGGGGAATGCGTCGTGGGTTAGATCCGCAACCACGTCTTGTCCCCGTGGATCGCGCACGAGCAAATCTAAATCCGCCACTCCGCGGTTGCCGACGGCATAGACGCGGTAGCAGGCGCCTGCCTTCGGTACGTAGAAGGTGTAGCGATCGACAGGATCTTGTTCGGCTTGCTTCGCGTGGGTCACGGGGGTGACCGCGCGCATTTTGCCCACCTTTCCGCAAGCACGGGTCATGCGGTTGAGATCGGCGCGGGCGTCACCGCTTGGCGTGAAGCTGGCGTAGCACTCGGACCAGCTCCCGCTTCCGGCTTCGGTCGCGGCGCTCGACGTTCCCTTCGTCGCTGAGCCTTGGGGCGAGGAACGGCTCTCGAAGGATCGCGCGCCGCAGCTCAGGGTCAAGAGTGCAGCGACGAGACTTAGGGCGCGTTTCACGCGGCCAGCCTAGCCCGGCAGCTTGCCCGTTGAAAAGCAGCGCTCGTTTCCCGGGGTAGAGCATCGGACTGGGAAGCGCCCCACCTTTCGGTTGGGTTTCGGACTGTGGCGCCGGTGCATCTAGGTATTTGGATCTGTTCAGGATCCGGCCGAGCCGGGACATTCTTCGTCATAGCGAGGGCCAGGGCGCCCTTGCTTCTATGCGAACTGAGTATATGTTCAGTACATGGCTTTGCCGGCTGAACTACTGCAAAACCTGCCCCGAGGCGTTGGGGTGGCCCAGCTCTCCAGTCCCGGGGAGGTGCTGCCCATCGAGCTAGGGCAGCTCGGCTCCGTGCTGCCGGCAGGCGGGCTTTTGCGTGGCAGCGTCGTGGAATTGGCAGCGGCAGGAGGGGCGGCACTGGCAACGAGCATTGCGTTGTCGACATGCCGCGCCGTGCAACAAGAAGCCTTGGTCCACGGTGGCGAGTTGCCCTGGTGCGCCTTCTTGGATCCCTCGGCCAGTCTATATGCCCCTGGGGTTGCCAAAGCCGGTGTGGAGTTGAAGCGCTTGTTAGTCGTGCGTCCGAACCTGGATGCTCTGGCACGAGTTGCGGTGCGTCTGGCGGAGTCTCGGGCCTTTGCTGTGTTGGTGATCGATACCATTGGCGTGCCCGGCGCATCCCTAGTGGCTCGGGGTAGCGCATGGGTGCGCGCCGTACGGCGCCTGGCGTTGTCCACCGAAGGCACAGCCAGCGTAGTGTTGCTATTGACCGAGCACATGGCTCGATCAGGTACCGCACTGCCCGTGGCACAACGCTTTGTGCTCAGTCGATCCGCTCCGGATATGATGCGCATACAGCTAACAAAAGATCGTCATGGACGAGTCAGTGCTCCGCGTACGGTAGCCTTCCGAGCCAATACCGAGGCACATTGTATTCGCCCCGCACGCGAGCGCAGTGCAGAGCCCGTGCCGCTGCAAGCGAGGGCCTAGTGACTGGCGACCAAGCGAGGGGCTAATGGCTGAGCGACGCATCGCTGCCATCGTGCTGCCTGATTTGCTGCTCGAGCTTGCACTGCGTCGACAAGAAGCGCTGCGGGGAGAGGCATTTGGGGTCGTGCTCTTGGACGAACTCAGCGCCGAAGAGACCAAAGCCAGCGTAGTATTGGACGCGATCAGTCCACTGGCAGCCTCCCACGGGGTGCAGGTGGGGCAAAGCATTGCCGAAGCCCACGTGCTGTCGGCTGCACTCAAAGTTGTCGAGCTCGAACGCGGCAGTGTGGGGGAGGAGCTTGGCCATCTAGCAGAAGCCGCGTTGGCTTTTGGGATCGCGGTAGCGTACGAAACGCCAGATACGCTTTGGGTCGATACCAGCGGTGCAGCGCATCTGGTGGGTGGAGAAGAAGCCCTGGCACTAGAGCTGGCGAACTTGATGCAAGAGCTTGGTCACCGAGTGCGCGTGGCCATGGCATCCGGGCCGAAGTTGGCGCAAGCATTCGCACGCTGGCTACCGTTGGGAAAGACGCGCGGAGTGCATGTCATCTCGCGATCCGACGAAGCCAGGCGCGTCAAATCACTGCCCACGATGGCTCTGCCGATTGCGGCTGATTTACGCGCTTGGCTGGTGCAGCTTGGCGTGCTGACCTTTGGGCAACTGACCGAACTGTCGCGCGCTGAAGTCACCGCGCGCATCGGGGAGGGCGCTACTTGGGTGCTGGCTTTGGCTAGCGGGCACGATCCGTCGCCCATAGATGCCTACCGTCCCGCGGTGATCCCCAGTGAAAGCACGGATTGGGACGAGCCCGTCACGGGCACGGAGCCGCTCAAATTCGTGCTCCGAGGGCTGACTGCACGCTTGAGCGCGCGCCTGGCGGGTCGTGGGGAATCCGCGCAAAGCCTCGAGTTGTGCCTGGCGTACGATCGAAGTCTGGCGCGTTTGGCTGCAGTGCAGCCGTATCACAATATCGAGCTGCAGTTGGCGTCGCCGCTGTGGCGCGAAGAAGAACTCTTCCGTGTACTGACGGCGCGTCTGGAACGCACCGCGCTTGCAGCGCCTTGCCTAGGGCTGACTCTCAGCGCTCCGAGTGTGGTGCGCGCTCTGGGCCGGCAGCTCGATTTGGCCCGGGTGATCAGCAAAACGACGGGCGCAGAGCTGTTGCCAGCATTGGTGGCAGAACTGGCTCAAGATATTGGCGCGAGTCGAGTCGGCACACTGAGTGTCGAGGACGCCCATCGTCCGGAGGCGAAGACGCGTTTGAACCCGGTGTTCCAGCGCAAAAAGCCAAGACAGCCCCGCAAGCGGCGAAACCAACAAGTGCCCCTGGTCAGTGTGAAGAGCGTAGAGGGCTATCGGGGAGAGCCCACGCGTCTGTTGCCGGAACCCGTACCCATTGACGCGCCCCTGCGTCGCGGCGCGACATTGGGCTTCGACCAACGTTTGTACACCATCGAGCAGGTGCGTTTCGCGGAGCGCTTGGATTCCGTAGAGTGGTGGACGGGACGCGCAGTGGCGCGGGATTATGTGTGGCTCATCTTGGCGGGAGCGGACGGCGTGCTTGAAGCCCTGGCCTACGTCGACCGTGCAACGGGCAAGCGCTACGTGCAGGCTTTCCTGGACTAGGCGCGGGTCTCCATGGTGGGTGGTCTAGGTGGTGAGCCGCGCTCAGCTAACGCTGACCTGCGCGTCCGTCGCGGACGCCTGCCCGCGAGCTCCCAGGCCACGCACGACCAAGTACAAGAGCGGCGCCATCGACCCAACGAAGGGCGTCGCGATCACGTAGGGCCAGGGGTTGATGCCGCGGGCCTTGGCGTCCCGGATCAGCCAACCCGTAACGAATACGAGTGCGATGCACAGGTCGATGAAGATCTGCCCGCCCCAGGGCTCTTGCAGCGCTAGCGTCAGGAAACCGAAGTAGCCCTTCTGCATCACGACCCAGCCGCTAAAGACCCCGAACACCCCAAGAACCACGCCGGAAATTGCTGTTTTTGTTGCCATCACGTTCCTCCTGGACCTGAACTTGGGCCCCAAAGGTCATGGGCGCCATTACCTCCGAGGTCATGTTCTTTGCTCGAGCAGCGCCTACACTTGAAACCCATGCCCCCCGATGCCCCCGCCGGCCGCTTGCTCCGGCACTACCGACAAGCCCGGGGGCTGTCGCAGTTGTCCCTGAGCGGCATGGCGGACGTTTCTACTCGGCACATCAGCTACGTCGAAAACGGCAAAGCGAAGCCCAGCCGCGAGATGCTCTTGACGCTGTCCGCTGCGTTGGAGTTGCCTTTGCGCGAACGCAACACGCTGCTGGTATCTGCTGGTTTCGCGCCGGTATACGGGGAGACGCCGCTGGAAGCTCCCGAGATGGCGCATGTGCGTGCGGCGGCGCAGTGCATCCTGGATTGCTTGGAGCCGAATGGCGCGGTGCTGCTAGGCGGCCAGTGGCAGGTCTTGCAAGTCAACGCCGGCGCCATGCGCATGCTGACCACGTTTTGTCCCGACGCGACCAACTTGCCGGAGCTCGGCACTAGTCTGATGCGCCTGCTCTTCGACCCGAAGGGACTGAAACCTTGTATCGCCAACTGGGACGAAGTGGTGCGTCACATCGTGCATCGGCTGCAGCGCGACGCGGCTGCGGAGAGCGAGCGTGGCGTGGCGCGTCGCGCGCTTGCGGACGTGCTGACCTATCCGGGAGTTCCCCACGCCCTGCGGCAGCCCATGCTGTCGACTCCTCCGGAGCTGGTGATCCCGGTGCATCTGCGGCGCGGCGACTTGGAAATACGGCTGTTTACGACGCTGACGACCCTGGGAACGCCGCTGGACATCACCACGGAAGAGATCCGCATTGAGAGCTATTTCCCGGCGGACGAGGCGTCGCGGCGTTGGGTACACGCGGACGCATGACGCGGACGCGGACGCGGACGCGGACGCATGACGTGGACGCATGACGTGGACGCTCGCGCAGGTCGGTGCGGGGGGGGGCGCGTGCGATGTCTATTTGCAACGCCGTGCCAGCTTGCGCTGGCACTTGGCGTTGCATTCGGTTGGGTCGGGTTTGCGCGTGGGTGCTCTTTGGGTCGAAACCTCCTTCTTGGGTGAAGGAGGTTTCGAAACATCAATGAATACATCCACTACGTCTCTGTTGCCGCATCATCGGCTCCGGGCTTACGGAGTCGCGCTTGAGTTCTTGGCCGCGGTGAAGGCCGCGAGTATTCGCGACGCGGACTCTCGGTCGCAGGCGATCCGCGCTGCGAAGGGCGTGTGCCGCAATTGCGCAGAGGCCACGGGCCGCGTGTCTCGCGCGGACAAGGCTCGCGTCTTCGGCATTGCGCGCGGGGAAACCGTCGAGGCTATCGCGTGCGTGGAAATCGCCGTGGCGGCGGGCGACGCCAACGCGGCGGCGTTGGGCCTCGTGCTCGACCGGGGCAACGCGCTGTACGCGATGCTCACGGCGCTCTCGCGCTGAGCCCGGCGCCACCCGGTACCGGGCGCGGGTTCCCGGTACCGGACGCCCAATTCGACTTCTGCGCCGACTCCGTTCCAGCCACTGACTCAGTCTCCGACTCCGTTCCAGCCGCTGGCGCAGACGCGGACGCATGACGCATGACGCCGACGCCGACGCCGACGCCGACGCCGACGCATGACGCATGATGCGGACGCACGACGCGGACGCACGACGCGGACGCATGACGGACATCTCTCAGTTTCGGCCGGTGCCACGGTGGCGAAGGCAAAGCGCGCGTTCGGTTTTCGAAGAGATACGCTCCTCGGGATCGCTCGCCGCGGGGACGGACGAAGACAGCTTGCATTGACACCACTGGTCCGCCCCCGTCGATCACACACGAATTTACGTTTCGCTGCGCATCACGCAGCGCAAGTGCCCGTGCAACTGCACGGAATTTCGATTCAACTGAAAGTTGAGCAGATTGTGCTCAACTTGGTAGGGCCGAACGAGCTTGCCGCTACCGCCCTGTATGCTACCAGTCAGATCACGATTCTGGTTGCATCGACGGATGGGGTGGGGACATGCCACACAGCCAACTGACGCTGCGGTGATGCTGACCGCCACGCCCACTTGCGGCACTCCTGCAACGGAGACGAACTGCAGCAACATCCACATGCCCTGGGGCGCGCTGCTACTCTTCCCGCAGGCGCCCGGAGAACCGATCTCGATCAATTTCTACAACTCGGTGCAATTCGTCAGCTGGAACAATACCTTCGCTTCAACCGTTTCCGTGACCATTCGCTTCGCCGTGGTCTCTTGGAGCGCTGTATCATCTTCATATTGGGGGCTCGCATGGACCACCGTCGGTACTTCCAACTGATCTCCGTCGCCGGACTCGTGTGCATGTTCTTGCCGTCGTCTTGCGCGGAAGACAGCGCCGATCCGTCTCAGGATTCGGGGCTGGGCGGCCAGGCTGGCGCGGGTGGCGCTGGGGGTACAGACGCAGCGCCGGACTCGCCCTTCGCGCACTGCACACGCCGACCGCCAGCCGGCAAATGCGGCCGCGACTCCCTTTGCGCAGAGCTGGAGTGCGGAAAAGCCTGGTCGATGCTGGACGACGAAGGCTGCGAGCGCGCGGAGTGTGAGCGGGACCTAGACTGCACGGATGACGAACGCTGCCTGCCTTCGCTGCTGGTACACTTCGGCTGCCAGGGATCCTTCGTGGAGGATTGCAACGGAACCGCCGCGCTTTGCTTCTGCAGCATCACCGCAGACTGCAGAGGATTTCTACGCTGCGTGCCCAAAACCCTTGCGCCCAAGACAGCAGACTGCCTGTACTCCAGTTCCGACTGTAACGAGCTATCCCACCAGGTCAGTGAACTCCAAGGGCTTGGTCTTGGGCCGTTGGGCGCCGAGGTCAAGCAGTCCGTCGACGCATGCATCACTAGGCTGCAGGCGCAGATGCAACAGCACGGATGCTGATGCACGCCTTCATATTGGGGACTCGCATGGACCAGCCTCGGAACATCCAACTGATCGCCGTGATGGCACTTGCGTGGGCGCTTCTGCCGCTGTCCTGCGCCGAAGACAGCGCCGATCCGTCTCAGGATTCGGGGCTTGGCGGCCAGGCTGGCACTGGTGGCGGCGGCGGGGGCGCGGGAGCAGGTGCCGTGGACGCCGCCGAGGATTCACCCTTTGCGCAATGCACAAAACCGCCGCCGTGGGACTGCAGCTACCAATCGCTGTGCACCGAAATGGAATGCGGGAAGGCGTGGTCGATGTTGGACGAAAATGGCTGTGAGCGCCCAAAATGCACGCGGGACT
>CBDUPW010000019.1:0-49007 GCA_965369205.1 uncultured Polyangiaceae bacterium
CTCCGGCGACGATGCCACCCGCGAAACGTCCGTAGCGCGCCGGGTACCCACCGGAATACAGATCGACGCGCTCAACGATGCCGGGATGCACCACGCTGGGGCCGAGGGCCACGTGATAGAGCAACGGCACGCGGATGCCGTCGAGGAAGTAGCCGATGTTGCCGGGCGGCGCGCCGCGCACGAAGAAGTACGGCAGCCCGCTGATGATCGGCGTGACGCCGGGCATGGCTTCGATGGCGCGAAACGGATCCCCAAAGGCACCGGGCAACTCGCGGACTTCGGCGCGCGTGAACGTGGTCACCGAAGGCGGCTTCCTTTCACCTTCGATGGTCACCTCGATGGGACCGGGTGGCGGCGGCTGCGGCGGTGGCTTCGGAAGTTCCGCGCCTGCCGGCGGCGTGGATGCAGGCGGCGCCGCAGGCTCGGGTTCAGGCTCGGGCGGAGGCGGCTCCGTGAATTTCAGCTCATAGCGGATCTTCGCCGCAACGGGTTTGCCGTCGCGGGTCGCCGGAACGAAGCGAAAGTTCTTCGACGCGGTGATCGCGGCGGTGGAAAAGGGCGGTTCGCCAACCACGGCTTTGACGTCCGTGATCCGACCGGTCTCATCGACCACCATCTCAAGCACGACGACGGCGTCTCCGGTCGCGCCAGGCGGATAGAAGACTTCTACCGCCTCCGGCTTTGGCCGCGTGACCTCGGGCCCAGCTGGGGCGGCGGGGGGCGGCGGTTTTGGCGGATCTGCGGCGGGTTGCGCAAGGGCGGGCAGCGCCATGCTGACTGCAAGCGCAACGGCCGGACCGAGGATCGGCGCGAGGCAGCGCACGCCATGAGCCTAAACCAAGTTGATTGCCGCGAATACCGGGACGATCCAGCTGAGCGAGCGCTAGATCGCGCCCAGGAAGATGGTGTGTCGCGGGCCGCCCTTTTTGAGTCGGCCGCGCACGCGTTCGACGGTGACGTCGAAGCCAGCGTAGCGGAGGCGGTGTTCAAAGTGGCGATCTTCACGGGCGGACCACACCGCGAGAACGCCACCGGGCTTGAGGGCAGCGCGCACGACGGCCAGTCCGCGGTCGTCGTAGAGGCCGGCGTTGTGTGAGGTCGTGAATGCCGAGGGCCCGTTGTCCACATCGAGTAGCACCACGTCGAAGCGCGCCGGACTCGAGCGCAATGCAACCGCCACGTCTCCCACTTCGACAATCACCCGCGGATCTTTGAGCGGGGAGCCAGCGAGGGGTGCGAGAGAGCCGCGGTTCCACTCCACAACGGCGGGGACCAGTTCAGCGACAACAACGCTGGCGTCTTTAGGCAACTCGTCGAGGGTTGCGCGGAGCGTGAAGCCCATGCCGAGGCCTCCGACGAGACAGCAGGGTTGCTTGAGGGAGCGCGCGCGCTTGCAGGCCAGCGTCGCCAGTGCCTCCTCGGATCCATGCATGCGGCTCGACATCAGGCTCCGACCGCTGGCCATGATCACGAACTCGTTGCCATGGCGCGTGAGCGAGATTTCTTCGCCCAAAGGCGTTTGCGCCGTGCCCAGCAGCACTCGAGGTTTCACGAACGGCGGCTGTCCGTATCAGGGGTGCACGCCGTCTGCGAGGTCGCGCCGGCGCTCAAGGTTCGAAGCCACCGGTTTTGGGCGATGTTGGCTTTTGCTTCGGTGACGCCTTGGGCGCCGAGGGTTTGGGCGCGACTCCGGGTTTTCCCGTTGTCGTCTCCGGAGACTCTTCCGGCGCTGGGCTGGCCTTCTGCAGCAGCTTCAGAACCTCTCGTGCGTCCTCCTCGGCGCTGTCGATGGATCTTCCAAGCGCCGGCAGCGCGGCGCGGGCGTCCGTCAGGTTGCGTCGGGTTTCCTTGCTGCGTGCGGGGCCAAGAAGCCGGAAACGCTCTTCTAGGTTGGTCTCTAACGCGGATAGCCGTGATTGCAGCTGCCCGATGCTGACTTTGGAGCGTCGCAGCCGAATCAGCATCTTGACCAGCCCCTTGGCAAGCGGCTCCAGAGTCTGCGTGAGAGAGTTGGAAACGGCATTGCCCGAAGCATCCGTGAGAGTGACGACCGCGTCGTTTTCCTCGGCTCCTTCTTCGAGCCCAATGAACTCGATGCGTAGGGTCGACTTGCCTTCCGCGAGGCTGGCGAGCCGCTTGTCGAAATGCGTGGCTATTAGATCCATGGAGGTGTGGACCTCGAGTCCAAGCTCCGCGGCCAGGGCGCTGCGCATCTTGCGCTGTTCGTTGTTCGATTCCGAAACCGCCGTTTGCACGCTGTGTAGCTGGTAGAAAAAGGCGTCGTATTCGGGCTCGCTGCTTTCGTACAGTTCGGCGCGACTCACCGCCGTGGGGCCGCTGTTGGGAATTGCAAAACACGCCGTCAAGCTCAGCGACGCGACCAAATACGCGATCCTCAAGCCGCGCCGGATCCCTGACATTGCCCTGCCCTTACCCCCCAGCATCATCTCGCCTCCATGTTGTGCCGCTAACGCGGCGCGCCGCGCGCCACAAGCCCTTGGCGACCGGGCACGCACTGGGTCAACCCCGCACTCAAAGTCGCGTGGCGCAACTGGGAGCAGCGTAGGCGAAGAGACGCGGCGCACGAAGCTTTGTATCGCAGCAGGCATTCGTCGCATGTTCGTGAAGCTACCAACGGGCACATACGTGGACGACGAAATCTGGGTCCGGACTTTGACGCCGAAATCTGGGTCCGGACTTTGACGCCGTGAGCGTTGTGCGCCAACTGTCTATGCGTTTCCAACTTGGCACAAACTATTGCGAGCCCGACTCCGCGGCCGGGCTCGCAATGTCCTGTCGCTCGAGGGGCAGACCGGTCAGCGGCAGCCTTGCGCTGTCGTCGCGACGAATTTCTCCGCTGCGGAGCAGGTGTTCACGGAACACGAGTATAGAGTGCCCGACGCACCACAGGCGACGTCTGCGTGGAAACCTTGCTGGGTCTTGGGGCCGCCGCACTGCGACCCGTCGCTGGCCCCGTTGCATTCGTAAGCCATACTGTAAAGGGTCGAGCCGAGATAGGTGAGGCCGCACGGAAGGCTGCACAGAGAGTCGCCGTACGCGTGACAGTCGACACAGCTCTTACCAGTGACGTTGGCGTACTGCTTGGTGGCGCCGTTGTCGCAGTTGTAGTCGAAGCTCCCGTCGCCGCGATGCTGCGCAAAGAACTGCGTCTGCCCAGGCTTTGCGTTGGCGTTGGCGTCGTAGCAATCCGTTTTGTTCGCGACGTACCCAACCGGAGCAACGCTGGAACAGCCGTGTTTGGTGCTTTTCGCATCGCCGTGGCCGTCACCATCCGCATCCTTGTACCAGAGCACGCAGCTGTCGCCGGCCTTGCACACTGTTCCGTCGCATGAGCATGTCCCAGTGCTGCAACTCAGCGGCGCGCCGCATGACGCGACGTTGCAGCAGGTTCCGCCCACGCAGTTGCTGCTGGAGCACTGGTTGTTGGCGCCACAGGCCTGGCCGTTGGTCTTCTTCGGAACGCACTTGCCACTCGTGCAGTAGTTGCCGCTCGTGCAGTGCGTGTCGGTGGTACAACTTGCCAGACATGCGCTGGCGCCGCAGTTGTACGGCGCACACGATGTGCTCGCAGCCTTGCAGCTTCCGCTGCCATCGCAAGCGTATCCCGTACTCTGTGCGCCCGTGCACACTGCGGTGCCACAGGTCTTTGCGACGCTGGGGAAAGAACACGCTGATTTGCCGTCGCAGCTTCCGATGCAGTCACTACCAGGCGCACCGGTTCCAAGACACTCGCCATCAGGATCCGTGCCCTGAGCGAACGGCGTGCACGTACCTTTCGATCCGGTTGCGACGCAACTCTCGCAGTCCGCGCCGCACTTCGTGTTGCAGCACACCCCGTCCACGCAATTGCCGCTTTTGCACGCACTCCCGCCACTGCACTGGATTCCGTTCTCCGATCCACCCGTCGAGCCCGCGCTGCCCGCACTGCCTGAGCTGCCTGAGCTGCCTGCCGAACCCGCGCTGCCTCCAGCGCCCGCGGCCCCGCTGTCTGCACCGCCGGAGCCCGAATCACCAGCGCTACCTGCGGCGCCGATTCCGGCCTCGCCCCCTGCGCCCGCGCCGACGCCTGCGTCAGCCTTTGCGCCCCCTGCGCCCTCGGGTTCAAATGCTTCACTCGAGCAGCCGAGGAGCCCGACTCCGGCGCCCATCATCACGACGACCGCCGCGCGGCCGCAAACAACTTTGATTCCTTGGATCATTGGTTTCTCCCTGCGGTTCAATGTGGTCCGCGCGGTCCAAGTCGGCGTGAAGCGTCGGGCAGTTGCGGAGTATTTCTGAGAAATCGACATCCGAGGCTTTGCTCCTCGTAGGGCCACAAAAGAACGGATTCCCGTTGGACGAACGTCTGGTTTCCTGCGGCCCGGCGACGAGGGCGTTTTCGACGGCTCAGCGAATCCAAGCCGGGTCGACTGCGTTTACCCGGTGCGGGCGTTGTCGTTCTGCTCAGCCAACCTGAGCGACTCGAAGAAGCTCCGGCCGAGTTGAGAGCTCACACTACTGTGCGGCAACGAAGGTGATGGGGACGACGATGATGCGGGGCTTGGCGGAGTCCACGGGCGCAAAGCCAGCGGCACCCGCGTGGTCTGTGATGCACTTGGCAAGGGCGTCCGGGAGAGCCGGATTCAACTCGGCGCTCTCGGTCGTGCCCGAGGGCGCAACTCGAAGTGTCAGCTTGGTCCTGAATTCTTCCAACGAGCCGCTGGCAAGGTGTTCATCGTAGCAGCGACGGAAGCCGGCTCGCATTCGGGCAACGGTTCGCGCCGCGTCTGCGCTCGGCTCTGCTGCTAGCCTGTGCTCTTCGGTTGTGATGGCCGCTCTGAGTTCTTCTCTGCGCGCGACCAGGGCGGCCTGCGCAGGCGTCACCACTGCGTCGAGCAGAATGATACCGACCCGGCGGCGCGCAACCGGCAACGCGGTATCCGACGCCAAGGCAAACCCGAAGGCGGCGGTTTCGGTGGATGGGAACAACGCCATGGCCTCGCATACCCGTGCAACCCGTTGGGTTTGCCACATGTCGAGCTGCACTTCGAACTGCTCTTGGGTGGGCGCTAGACCCGCCTGGGAATTCGCTCGCGCCACAACAGCACGTTGCCTGTCTCGCCACTGCTTGGAGCCGAGCCGCGTCGCAATGGCTACCAACTGCGTGGCGGCAATGCGGCGTTCATGCGCATTGCCCGTCCGAGCGATGCGCGCCGCGCTCGACATGACGTCGCGATCGTCGTGCAACACGATCGGCGCGGCGGTCGAAGCCGTGGACGTGGGCTGTTTGTCAGTGGCTCCGGGCAGGGCTGCCGGAGGCGGCGGACGTTGGGCATCCCGTGACGGCGTGCCAGCGCAGCCCGCTACGAATAACGTCGATGCCAAAACGAGCTTTGTAGCGCGGTCGGACATGCCCCCGCCGCTAGTCTGCGCCGGAGCCGCAGCTGCCGGATTGGCACGTCTTGGAGCAGCACTCCTTCCAGCCCTGGCAAAAGCTGCCGACGGGCTTGCACGGTGGGTCCGATCCGACGCACTTGCCTGCCTGGCATTTCTCCGAACAGCAATCGAACCAATAGTTACACGAGGCCCCTCCCGTCGCGCATACCCCGGTCTCCCATGGGTATCCGCAGTAGCCGCCGATGCACCAACCAGAGCAACACTCGGTGCCGAAACAGAAATCGCCGATGTTCTTGCAGGCCGCCGAGTCCTTGGGTGGAGACGCATCTGGGTAGGTACACACGCCGTCGCAGAAACCCGTGCAGCACTGTAAAGGTTTGGAGCAGAAGCTCCCCACCCCCATGCAGGAGGCAGCGTCCGAATGGGGACAATATCCGCCGCTACACGTCCCGCTACAGCACTGGAATGCACCGCCGCATTCTTGGCCGGGCAACCTGCAGGCGCCTGCGTCCAAAGTTCCGCAGTACCCCGAAGCACACACGCTGCCGCAGCATTCCGCTCCATCGCTGCAGGGCACCCCAGCGGGTTTGCAGACCGAGGCGTCACTCTTGACGCAAACGCCGCCGGCGCACGCGCCGCTGCAACACAGTGGCGTGCACGCCGCACCCAGCGGCGAGCACCCCGCATCGACAATCGAGACCTGGCACACGCCCGCGCTGCAATTGCCCGAACAACATTCGGAGAAGCCCAAGCATGCAGAGCCGACGCTCTTGCAGCCGCCAACGTCGATCGAAACGTCGGACGCGCCGCCGTCGACCACGAGGCTCGCGTCGCCCGCGTCTTTCGCTGGACCGCTACCGTCCCCATCGGAGCTGCCGCCACAGGCGCTCGTCACCAATCCAGCGTAACAACCAAGCAGGCAAAACCGGATCCATCGTCGCATGCGCATTGAGCCTCCGACAGCCCGAGCGTAGCACGCGCCGGGCGAGGCATGCGAGGCACTCGCACCGGCAGCAGTCGCTCCCATCCGGTTGAGCAGAATCTGCTCAACTGCCGTCGGCCAAACCGATCCTGGCGCGCTCGAGAAACGACTCACACTTCCCGGGGGCCCCTGGCTTTGGAGCCAAGTTGCCCCAGAAAGCGCTGCGATCCGTTGGCTACTGGCGTCCGCCAGCCTTCGAAGTCCGTGCTAGACCATGCGTGCTGGGGACCACAGATGCGGATAACTCAATTCGGTGCAAGCGTGCTGCTCGGAGCGCTGTTGTTGTCGTGCTCGGAGAGATCTTGCTCGTCGACGTTTTGAAGAATGAGGCGTGAATACAAAACGGCCACCGGGATCTGCGTCTCACTGGTGAGCGTCGAGATCAAGAGCCCCTATTTTGGTGCGATCGAAATCACAAATGTTCGCTCTGCCAACGAGTGGTTGTTCGAAAACGAAACTAGGCGCGGTGTGAAGATCCTTGGCTACGACCCGGCGGCCCCGCCAAGAGGTCTGCTGCCAGGTGAAATGATCCGCGCCGAGTTTCACTCGGACTGGTTGCCGGAAGATCGCGCTTCCGAAGCGACGGGCACGCGCAGTGAGTTGGTGATCCTCTGCTTCCAAGAAGATAGTGCGGATCCCTTCCAGAGAATCGCCGCGGAAGCCGCGAAGCTCGACTGGCCGTCGCTGGCGACGATTCACTGCTGGGAGTAGGACCGCGGGCGCACATCGCACTTGCGCGCACACCAGACCGGAAGACGAAGCTTGGACCGTTTGTCGCGTTCGTGGACTACCAAGCTAGGCGAGGGGGGAATTCGGGTCCGCCGCGCGACGGCGCGTGACTGACCCAAACCTTGGCATCGAGTTGCGATTTCGAAAGCTACGATTCCGGCGGAGCGGTTTCAGCGAGTAGGAGTGCGGCGGGCAACTCCTCGGCGGTCCACTCTGGCCCGCCCACTTCTCGAACAAGGGCACTCAGTTGCCGGATTTCCGTCGCCGCAGCTTTCGCGCGTTGTCGCATCATCCGCGCTCGGTCGCGAGCTATCTGAGCGTCGATTCGACGCTTCTGAACGATGCGTTCGTGTTGGCTGAGGCCGGGCGTGTCCACGACACCCTGAGCGTCGACCACGAACACCCGCCGATTGATAGCGGAGCGAAGCTCATAGACCTGGGGGTCACGGATGATGGCCCGGATCTCATGCGCGAAAGCAGGCACGGGGCTTTCCGTGTTGCCGTCGTCTCTCGGTGGTGTTGGGGGACCAGGAGGCAGCCTCTCCACCTGCGCCGATGCGAGGGATCCTAGGCCCTCAGAAAAGGTCAGTTTCCAACCGGGCAAACCCGATACCTCGATCTCAAGCGTCAGCGGCCCGCTCCGGCTCAGCGAGCGTGGAACGCTGACATCGTGGTGTACCCATGGGCAGCCGGGCGTCAGGGGCTGTCTGTCTGTGCCCGCTCGCGTCACGGGATAGGTGCTGGCTGTATAGTCTTGTCCCTCTTCGTGAGCGAATTCGCCAGCGACGAACCACCGCTCAACGACTCGACGATCCATATCGAGTGGCAGCCAAAAGGGGCCGGTCACACGGGAAGGGGACCCGGGAATCAGCGAGGGTGTCGTGTTTGCATAGTACTTTTCGTAGCCATAGCAACGCAACGCTCGGACTTGCGCGCGCTCGACTGCGACGGCCCCCGTGTCGTCCAAGATGGTCGCCTCGTACATTCCCGGACCATCGATGGGGAGGGGCTGCGAGGTCATGTCTCGTCCGGTGAGGACCTGCCCCGCGCGGTGACCGATCAGGGTGGTGTCCAGCTTGACCCCGTCACGCTTCCAGGCCAATCGGAGCTGCCCCCGAGGCAAGCCGGTTGCGCGAAAGCGGACGTTCATTGACGTCTTCGTGCGCTCGGTCAACGTCGTGAATCGGAAGTCGGACAAGCGGACTGGCTCCGGAGCCGCTTGTTCGATTGGCGCAGCCGTCGGCCGAGCGTCGCTCCGCGGACCCAACGTGCAAGCCGGCAAGACGACGGCGAGGGCAAGTGCGTGCACGGATCTGGCGTGCCGAGTCGCAGGCTTGTGGGGATCGTGTTCTGGCACCGCGGTAGTACGTCGTGCCACCACGATTTCTTCCAGATCCTCTGCTTCCGAGAAGACGGTGCGGGTCGCGCCGCGCCGCGAAGCCGTGGCACCCAGCCCAAAATGCGACTCGCGCAAGTTGGAACTTGTTCGCCCTCAGTTCAGCTCAGATTGGGCTTAGTCATAACAGCTTCTCGGTCGATGGCGCCTTTACGGCCTTGCCCGAACTCCACAACCATTGAGTGTGTGCCCAGCGCTCGGTACGATTCATCCATGAGCGAGTCCTGTTGCGAGGGTAAAGCCGACGAACTGGTCGCGCTCCGGCAGCGGCAGGGGCGCGTGTTGTGGATCGTGCTCGCGATCAACGCAGTCGTTTTCGTTGCTGAGTTCACTGTTGGGTGGGTCGCACGTTCCACGGCACTGTTGGGCGACTCGCTCGACATGCTGGGCGATGCTCTCGTGTATGCCTTCAGCCTCTGGGTGTTGCACCGCGGCCCGACGTGGCGAGCGCGAGCGTCCCTCAGCAAGGGCGTGGTGCAACTCGGATTCGGTCTGCTTGTGCTCGGTCAAGCGGCGATCAACATCGCGACCGGTCTCGATGTCGATGCGAATGCGATGGGGGCCATGGGGCTGATTGCTCTGGCGGCTAACGGCTGGTGCTTCTATTTGCTGTGGAGTCACCGCAGCGATGACCTCAACCTGCGATCGACCTGGCTGTGCTCCCGCAATGACTTGATCGCAAACGTGGCAGTGCTGCTCGCCGCGCTCGCCGTTGGGGTCTCGGGGAACCCATGGCCTGACGTGCTTGTTGGCATTGCGATCGCGTTCCTCTTCCTCCGGACAGCTGCCGAGGTCATTGGTGAATCGCGCCGCGAGCTTCGAGCCTTGGACGAACTCGAGGCCAAGCCTCTGTCCACCAGCGACGAGCTGGCATCCGGTGGGCTGAAATGATCAATCGAGCTATCACGGTCGGACTTTCGCTCGAGGGGGCCGTGCACCTAAAGCTCAGCGTTGACCTGAAGGCATCACCGAGCTGGCAAGCCGAGTCACCGACCTCGCGCTGACTGCGTTGACAGGCGAGTCCGTGCCTACCGTGTTGCTCGGCGCGCAGGTTCCGCCGGGTTTGCTGGGGATCGAGCGCGAGGCTGGCGCACAACTTGAGAGCCGTGGCCCACCGCCGCGCAAAGGTCGCGCCCCCGACTTCACCCCACCGCTCATGGAACCCTTTCGTGAAGCCGAGGTCCGAGCCGACGCCACCCCAGGCACCGCGCTGTTTCAGAGAGGTCGTACCGGGACGCAGATTTCCACGTCGTGCTTGTGCTCGGGATCCTTCTCGGGGTCGTTGAGGTAGCGCTCGAAGCAGACGCGGTCGTCGGGTTGGTAGCCACTGTCCGGGAGCCACTGCGCCATGAGCGCGTCCCAAGCTGCCGAGAATTGGTCGGCGCCGATGCGGAAGCGCGCCACGGCATACTTGCCCCCAGGCACGGTCATTGCGCCGATTTCACCGTCTACCTTGACGTCGTCCCCGATCGTGAGGCACACGCTCGTGCGCAGCTTCGAGTCATCCGTCACTTCGGGGTTGTCGTGGTACACCGAGAGGAACTGCGTGTTGGGTCCGAACAGCCCCCGCGGGCCCGCCCAGGTCGCCAGCTTCCCGAACAAGCGGCCGAACAGCTCGGCGTCCCCCTGGTACGGGCCAACATGCCGGAGATAGGCCACACGCGCCGGATCCAGCTCTTTCACTTCAACCTGCATGTTCAATTCGTTCGCCATGGTTGAACTCCTTTCAGCAACAACATAGGAGCTGTGCTCGGGCGGGTCTTTGCCGGCATTGCGATCCGTTTTGCGCAGATTGCGAACTGGTTTGCCTGCCTTGCGCCAGTCGCTCGCGCTCATGCCGAATTCGCTTCGAAACGCTCGAGCAAAGGTGGCGGGGCTCGAAAACCCGTTGTCGAATGCGATCTCAGTGACCGATAGCGTCGGATTGTGTACCAGCTGGGTTGCTGCCCGCTCCAACCGAAGTCGCTGGATGAAGCGCTGAAGCGTCTCGCCCAACATCGCCGTGAAGATCCGATGGAAGTGATACGGAGAAAAACAGGCGACCTTTGAAAGCCGCTGAAGATTGAGATCTTCCTGCAAGTGCGCCTCGATGTGATCAATAACGCGATTGATGCGAGCGACGTACTCAGCTCGGTGGTCCATCTGCTCAATGGACTAGTCCAACAACCGCCTCCGGACACCCACCCACTCCTCGCGGCATGACGGACGCCAGGAGCACGGCGCCGATCGTCCATTCTCAAACCAGCCGTCATTCCACCCTAACTGAAATCCGCCCGAGCCATCTCGGATCGCAGCCGTAGTGCTCAAGGCTCGCTGGTTTGTCTAGGGGACGCCGACGCGCTTCGCCTCCCAGACTGCGAGCTCGGAGCAGCGATTGTTCCGGCGCCGCGCTTCGGCCGTTCGGCTCCAACACTTTCCTTGTTCAGCGCGGTAGGTGAATCGGGTCGTACGGGTCTCGATTCGAACACCGTCCCCCCGTTGCTCGAGGCGGTGAAGGGACACCTCGGCGTCGCAGTTGTTGCCCTTGAGGAAGTTGAACACTCGGCCTCCAACGAGGGCGTTTCCCTCGATGCGAATGAAACTCCACAATTTTTCACCTTGAAGCTGGCCACCGGCCGCGACTGCCTGGCAGGCTGCGATGTCAGGACAGGTGACGGCATGGACGAGCTGCAGATCTGGTCGCTGTGGCGTGAGCACGACGAGGAACCGATCTTCGAGCTCCGAAAGTTGATCGGTCTTGGGCTCGCCACAATTAGGGGAAGTTCCATGAGAGTGGAGCTCGTAGACGCCCAGGACGCCCCCCACCGAAATCGGCGATGTGGATTGGGCTTTCGCGTCGTCTTTGCAAGAGACCACCAGGCTGACGCCTCCCATGAGGGCAATAGCTCCGCCTCGTCGCGGGAGTGCCTGCCACAGCATTGCAGTGAGCGAAGCCATCGAAGCAAGTATAGCGCACAGCGCCGCCTCAGGGCCTTTTCTGACGCCATGCTGCACGGAGCATTTTGGCGCGATTGTAGGTTTGTACCGTTCTCTGCGCCCAAGCCCGTCCGGATGGCCGAGCGTGGCGGACTGCAATCAAGGCGCTCATCACAAATCGCGGGCCGACTGCGCGCGCGCTACTTGCGACCTTCGAGAGTCTTGGCCCGTTTTTCCAGGCGCTCTGCATGGGCTGGATTGCGTGGCACCCCCTCGCCGTAGCGGGAGGCGTGCGCCGCGTTGCGGCAACCTTGCGCGAAGTCCAGATCACAGGATCGTTGGAACAAGATGGCGGCTTCGCCCTCGTTCTTGGGCACGCCTCCGCTTCCATCGCGGTAGTGCAGGCCGAGCATGTTGCAGTCCGAGCCATGCTTTGCGTTGCAACCGCTACGGTAGTGCCGGACCTCGGAAGATTCTCTGGGCTTGTTTGACATGTCGAGACCCACGCCCATTGCGACAAACGAAACGAGTAAAATGGCCGAAAGCGAAAGCACTCCGCCCAGGGCATAGCTGCCCCATGACAGCACCGCGGGCCAGCGCTTGCGCGTTTTGTGTCGAACCTTTCGATACAGGCTGCCCGCAATCACGAACTCCGCCGACAAGAAGACCAGCGACACCGCGACACCAATTAAGATCCCCGGCGTGAAGATGTCTGCTTTCGCATCGATCCACAAAGCGACCCCAGCCACGCCAAAAAAAATCCCGACCGCGGCGCAGCCTACGGCCGAGACCCCCAAGAAGCCCCGCGCGAAAACCTTGGACGACCCGTCGAGGTCCATGCGCAACGCGGAATACCAACTGGCTGCACCCAGCAAGATCGCCAACAACAGTGCGGGCGCGGCAATCAAGAAGCAAATCATCGCGAAGATCCCGCCCGCGAGATCCACCACCATCCTCGAAGCAAGCTCCAGCACGGCCCCAAGTCTACTCCAAGCTCCGTCCCGCCGCGCCGTACAGCGTGCCAGCCCCGACGCTGCCACTCACGGCGGGGGTTTCGCGGAGGGAAGTCCGCAGTCAGCGGTCAGCGCGTTTCAGTCGCCAGCGCGGCCTCGGCGGCAGCCACGAGCTCAGGCGGACTGGATTCCAACACGTAGAGCGCGCCCTCGCGCACCCTCACTTTACGGTCCTTCTTTCGGATCAGTGCGAGGGTGAGCCAGCGCGGATCGCCCTCAATGATACCAATTGGCTCACTACGGCCTTTGCGGTCACGGTCACGACCCACGACGGTCAGGAGGCGATCCACAAGGGCGAAGTCCTTGGATTCCCGCAGTGCGTCGCCACCGAAGTGGTCATAGACGGCGGTGGGATCTGTGCGGAAGAGCGCCTGCATTGCGACGCTTTGGAAGTACGCATCGGAGTCGTCGATCATGGCGACCAGTGCTTGGGTGCTTTGCTCGTCAGCCCAACGAAAGAGCACTGCCGCCGCCGTGTACCGGATCTCCGGCTCGGAGTGAGCTTCGAAGGCCGCGAACACCAACTCCCGACAGCGGGTTTTGGGATGCCGCGCCAGGTGCGTCAGCAGTGATTGCAGTCGCACGCGCTTCGCGGGTTCCATCGCAGACGGGTCCTTTGTGGCGCGCACGACGAGCTCTTGCTCGACGCGCTGTTCGACCAAGGGCAAGGCGCCTTCGAACACGCGCCCGCTGTAGAGCGTCCGGGCCCGCGGGGAGTCGTGCTCCACCAAGGCGCAGAACGCACGTTTGTCGCCCATCGACGCGATGCCTTCCAGCGCAGCATCCTGCATCGCGCGGGACTCTGCCTTGGCCAACACCTGGTACGGGACCTCGGACGCGCTTGCGTCGAGGACAGGAGCGAAGGCCAGGGCGAGTTCGAGAGCTGGCAACTGCGCCCGCCGAACCGCGGCGAGGAACTCCTGATCCGAAGGATAGACCCGGCGAAACGGCCGTTTACGATTCGAGCGCCGCTCGACGACCCAAAGCACTTTCTCGGTCATCGCCTCCGGCAGACCCTGTTTCACCGCCGCCTCCACCAGCGGCGTCAGCAGCGCAGCGAGTTGTTCCGATGTCACGAGTGTCGTCCCTCGCCGTTCTTGCGGCCTGGTCTTCCGCCTAGCCCTTCAACCCTCGACCCGTGACGGTAGCGCTCTCCGCCTGTTCCAGCAATCGCCCCATGCCTTCCGTGAGCAAGCCTCCAAAGAGAAGTGCGCCAAGCTGCGCGGCATGGTCATGCCGGCGAAGCGTGGGGTACTCTGGGGCGCTTCGCGCGCTTGCTGTGGCGCTCGGTCGGTGTTTCCGTGCCTCAGATGCAAGCTCAGGGACTCGACAAGTGCAAGGCGCGCAGCCCTCACACAGTTGGCGTGGTAGACAACACGAGCTACCAGGGCGCCTTGCCCGTGCCGGCCAAAACGGCTTCTAGGCCGTTCCAGAGATCCCGGATGCTCTGAAAGCGCGCCTCGGGATCGATGGCCAGCGCCTTTTGTACCCAGTCGTCGAGTTGCGCCGGCAGGTTCGGGCGCAACGCGACCAAGCTCGGGCGCTCGCCGGTCTGCGCCCAGACGCAGACTTCGGGCACGCTCTTTCTCGGCAGTGGCACCTGGCCCGAGAGGCAACGGTAGACCACGACGCCCAGGGAGTAGACGTCGATGCGGTGATCGATCTTGCTCGGATCGCCTTTCCAGGCTTCGGGAGCAATATAGCTGGGCGTGCCGGCAACCATGCCCAACGCCGTCAACGCGCTGGCATCCAAGAGCTTGGAGAGTCCAAAGTCCATCAGCCGCACCCCGCCGCCGTGAACTGGGTCCACCATGAAGATGTTGCTGGGCTTCACGTCGCGGTGCACGATGCCGTGCTGGTGCGCAACATCGAGGGTCGCCGCGATGGGGCGCAATACGGACAAGGCATGCTCTCGCTTCAAGCGCCCTCCCTTCTCTTCCGCGGCGATCAGGAAGTCCTCGAGTTCCGTGCCGTAGAGCATCTCCATCACGATGAAAGGCAAGCCCTTCTTCGTATGCCCCATGCGATGCACGTACACTGCACTTGTACCCCGCAGCCGCGCCATGGCCAGCGCCTCGCGCTCGAAGCGAATGGCGAGCGACGGATCTTGGGCTGCCTCGCCTTTGAGCAGCTTGATGGCGACTTCGTCGCGGGTTTCCAAGTCCCGCGCGCGGTAGACGACGCCGAAGGCACCTGCCCCGACTTTGGCTATCAGCCGGTACCTCGACTCGAGCACTTCTCCGACGAGGTCACGCATGGAATCGGAGTGACTTTTAGCACGTTGGCCGCAACCGGGACGTGCTCGCTGCCAGCTGCGGGTTCAAACCCGACCTTTCTGTAGACGCTGGGCTGTGAGAAGCTGCAGGTTACTGGCTATGAGGTTTCGCAGCTCAATACTGCGGCGCATGCCGCCGTCGCGGCTTCTGCTGCTCGGGTTCGCCTTCGGGCTTGTTGCGTGTGGATCCGGCAACCCGGTGGAGGAAGAACCGGCCACGGTCGACGGTGGCGAGTATGATCTCACCATCAACAACCTGAGCACCGGAGCGATGACGCATCTCATTGCGACCGCGGTCGACACCAGTTGGCAACCCGAGCTCGGTCTCATCTACATGAGCACGGACGACGGGGTAGTGGACCACCCGATTGGCACCGTCACGATGGAAATCGCCGACCTCTTTGCGGACACCAGCTACTGGGACCCGGATAAGAACGGAGTGGCCGAGCTCAGGAAGCTGGTCATCTCGAAGACCGACGTGCGGGTGGGTACAGCAGCTCAGCTCAACGCCCAGGTCTTCGAGCTAACTGGCCTTGGAGAAATCGACGAAGTCGTGGTTGGCAAGAACTTCATTCGAGGGCGGCTGCAGCAGGTGGACGTCCACCTTCTCGTTCTGAACAGTACCCAATCGCCGGAGAGCGCCAGGGTCACGGGGACCTTCACGGCCGTGGTTCGCTGACCGAGCAAGACCAAAGCGCCGCCGAGGCGTGAATTGGATGTACACGAACTTTCCACGCCGTGTTTCCGCGCGAACGCCTTGGTCGGCTTGGACCATCCGCCGTCGAGCGCACCGCGAGCATATTGCTCTTTCCGAGTCGCGACCCCGATGGGCAGCTCTCTCACCGCTGGTTGGAGCATCAGCAGCGCTGCATAGGTGAGCAGTGGCAGCACAGCGCGACCCGACCAGATCACCCTCGACACCTGCTCGGATCGCTCATCACCCGGGCCAGCGTTGCTTCGGGCGACCACGGGCGATGCGGCCGACTCAGTCTCTCAAATCAGCCGTGACTCCACCCTGAGAACCAACCAGGGTGAAACCCGGAGCATGCTGCCAGGGTTTCAGCCGACGAGAGCGGCGTCAACTCTGGCGCCAGGGCGAGAAGAGTGCGTCCGCAGTCGAGGTGCTAAGCTTCCGCGACTTGGTCTTTGGAGGTGTAGGCATGCGAGCAGCAATCCTTTACGTAGCGGTTGGACTTTGCGCGGTCGGTACCGCTTGTTCCGGTAGCTCTGAAAGCGACGGCAGTGGCGGCAGCTCTGGTTCCGCGGGCACTGCTGGCGCAAGCGGGAACTCCGGTGCGGGCGGAAGTTCCGGCAGCGCTGGTTCGAGCGGCAGCGCGGGTTCAGGTGGAAGCGCCGGCAATGCCGGGGCAAGCGGCTCCGCGGGCAGCGCGGGCAATCCCGGCGACGGAGGCGTGTGCCATGCGCTACAAGAAACCCGGCGCAAGACGTTGGAAGTTGCGACGGGCTGTTCCGGCGTGTTGACCGTCGTGCAGTGCAGCGGCAGCGCCAGCGTGCCGGACCAATGCGCCTGCCCCGTGATCGTAAACGAGGCGCGCCCGGAAAAGGTGAAGGCCGCACAGGCCGCCTACGACGCCTGGGTCAAAGCAGGTTGCGGACCGTTCCCGTGCGGCGCCGCGTGTTTCGCCGGCACCAAAGGCAGCTGCGACGACAAGACCGGTACCTGCCAGTGGCAATAGCGCGGTAGCACGGGCCGACCGCAAACGAACTCGAAGCCCCTGCGCCGGCGTGCTCCCGCGCTTGCGCTTGCGCTTGCGGACTCCCGTCGTTGGTTTCAAATCCTGAGCGTCCCATTATTCATCAATTGCCGACGTACGCCCTCTCGCACGGATCTTGGTTCCCCACGCGCTCAGCCATGGGAATGCTCGGCTCACCTCAAGTTGCTCATGACATCTCTTGTCGTGTAGGTAAACTCGTCGAATGCATGCCCGCCTATTTGCTTTAGTGACTCGAGCCGATCCCGTCCGTGCCGTATGGTTGCCAACGTTGTTGTCGCTCTTGTCGTTTGGCTGCGGAAAGCCAACTGCAGGTGAGGCTTGCGCCAACACGCAGCAAGCGGGGGGCGGGCAGTGCGCCAAAGGCCTAGTCTGCTTCAGCGCAAGCGAGGGCGAGCCGACGTGCATGACCAAGTCCGAGGCACACCAGAAATGCGGGATGACTGACGACTGTCGCATTGGCGGAAGCTGCGCGTACGACCCGGGCGTGGGGAACTGCGTGGCGATGGCTGAGGCCGACTGTCGAAAAAGCGACGATTGTCGTGAGCGCGGTCGCTGCTCCTTGCAGCACAAAGCGTGCGTCATCGCCAAAGATGCGGACTGCGCCCAAGCGAAGGTGTGCCGAGAGCAGGGCCTTTGCAAGGCGGTGCCTGACAGCGCCGCCGGCAAGTGCGTGAAAGGCTCGTGAGCCTTCGAGGGCGGCAGCAGCTGGTGGACGTCCACCTTCTCGTTCTGAACAGTGCCCAGTCGCCGGAGAGCGCCCGGGTCACGGGACCTTGAGGTCCGTCAAGGTGTGCACTTGTCAACGCGGACAGCACCGGCTTCGCACAGTGCGGTAGCGCTCGAACAGCTGTCGACCTGGACCCTGTTGCTGGAGCAACCAACGCTGCCGCACGAGCAGACTCCTCCGGGCGCGGCGCAGCAGATGGCGCCAGTACACGGGTCGGTACTGCCCCCGACGCCGACGGAAGTACACGAGCACGAAAGCGATGAGATGCTGCATTCGAACAGCCCGCAAGTGCAACTATCCTTGCCCTTGCAACAGACGACCGGTCCGCCCATGGTCGCTTCGCTGCACTCGCTGACGGGGTCTACGGCGCTCCGGCCGTCACACACACAGAAGCCGAGGTTGCCCGGATTAGAGCACGCCCCTTTACCCTCGCTGCTTGATGAACATGCCGGCACCAGCATCGCCCAACCGACGATCAGCGACATCCACGGCGCGTAGCTCCCCATTTCCTTCCTCCGGAGTTTACGCACACGCACAACGGTTCGCAACCCGCCCAGCACCGTTCAGAAACGGTGTCGACGAAGTGCACGCCGGCCCCAATCGCTGAACGCGGCAGAGTGATCGGAACCGAAAGTCGGCCAGTGCTGAGTTGAGCAGATGTTGCACAACTCCGTGAAACTACCTTTGATCACGCGTGGTTCCGTTCGAAAAGACGCCCAAGACGCCGCTGCGCTCCGCCGCGCCGGTGGCCCCAAGCGCGGGCTTCCGCCCGCCCGGGGCCACCTACCTATTTCGCGGCGCCTGACGCATGTCAGCCGCGGACGACTCGCCGACGCCTCCTGCGCGCGAGCCACGCCGCCGCTCCGAGAGCAGCCAAAGCACTGAACGCCGGAGTGTCTTCGCCCGGCGCGGAGACGGCGCAGTTCGAGCTCGAGCTGTCGTCGTCACTTCCGTAGCCGCCGTAGCCGCTGGAGTTGCTGCTGCTCCCGTCGACGCAGTAGTCAGCTGCCGCCAAATCGCAGGAAACGATGTCCGTGCACGAGTTGCAGTTGAACTTCTTGCCGTCGGCCACGAAGTACGCCTGGCAAGTGTCGAGGTTCATGCACGTCTCCATGTCGCACGCATTGACTGGGACGTTGTGACAGCTCCAGCCGCCGCCGCTCGTCGCGCCGCTGCCTCCTCCGCCGCCGGAACCGCCTCCGCCGCTGGAGCCGCCGCCCCCGCTGGAGCACTTGCCTCCTGGCGCACAGGAGGAGCCGCTGGGGCAATACCCCGTGGAGCAACACACAGAGCCCGCGGGCATACATCCGCCGGCGCATGGCTCTTTGCCCGCTCCGCAGCCGCCGCTACTGCCCCCGCTGCCGCTGCCGCCGCCGCCGCTCGAGCACTTGCCACCCGGAGCGCAGGACGAGCCCGCAGGACAGTACCCGGTGCCACAACAGACCTTGCCCGCAGGCATGCATCCGCCGGCGCAGGGCTCCTGCCCGGACCCGCACTCCGCGCGGGCCGCGCCGGACCAGAAAGTGACGCCAAACAGCAGAACTACTGCCGAAACAAACCTACGCAGGGATCCCCAACCGTTGCCTCTCATTCGTGTTCTCCAGTGTTGTGAGCGCGGCTCTCCGCACTGTGAAGCTATCGAATGGATCGCGGGCCGCGATAGTCCGCAGATGCAGTCAGTAGATGTACGTAGGCGTCGAGGTTGCTGGGACCGGGAAGCACGGAGCCGTCGTCGCGACGGCGCTTTGCGGTTGCAGCGTATTTCCCGACCAGGCGCCAACGCTGGAGGCGGCACCGGCGGCGTGACTGGCGGCACGGGCGGCGTGGCGGGCTCGTCGGGCGGCGGCGGCATAGGCGGCGCGACCGGAGGCACGGGCGGTGGCACCGGCGGCGGGACGTGCACGACCGCGGCTGCGCCTACGGGCGTCGGCTGCCCCGCGGTGTGCAACGGGGGCTGTGCGGGCGGAACATGCACGATTCAGTGCGGCGCGTCAGCGTGCACGAACAAGATACGAACCCCCGGCGCCGTTCGGTCCGGCGATCACCAGCAGCGCCGGCTTCAAGATCTTGACTCTTCAGTCGCGGATACACTCTTCGCAAGTGTTTCAAGCACCGATTGCCGATGCCGCGCTATCTCTGCGCGCATTCGTTCTTGGCTCTGGTCACGCGCGACTCGAACGCCGGAAAAAGCTCGGCTCGCAACCCGGCGGCGGCTGGCGAGCGCCAACATTCGACACTGATTCGCCACCTTTGCGAAGCGTGATGAACGGGGAAACGCCCCTTCGCCCCTTTGGCACACCGCTGTGGCGCCCGGGTGCTCCGCGCCCCACCGCATCCCCAGAACTGGATCGACCCACCGCCCCCCGACGGTCTCGACCCCGCCTGACCCAGCTCAGCCAGCGCCAGGCTCCGCTTTGGTTTCGCTCAACTCAGCCGTCATTCCACCCTGAGTGAAACAACTAGTTCGTGGATTGTGAGGTTGCGTTGCCTCCCGCCCCGTCTGTTCGCGCGAACGCTTGGGTCGGCCTAGCCTCCGGAAGGTTGCTTGATTCACGAAGTCGCTCCTACTTCAGGTCGAGTTGGACGTTTTCGCTAGACGAACGCGCGCATCGAATCGTCAGGGGCAGCCGGGCGCATTCGTGGTCGTGGTCCCGGTGGTTGAAAAGTAGAACACGCGCCGCGCGTAAGCCGTTTCCAGGTTTGGCTTGTTGCCCGTGTCCGCGGGCACCAGCGCCGACCAGATCCATTTGGCGCCCGTAGTGGTCATGATCGCGCCCCAAGGTGGATCGCCGTGATTCGCGATCTCCGTGGCGGCGGGCCATGTGGAATCATCGAAGGTCACTCCCTCCCAGCCGGTAACTTCCGTCTTGGACGTACGCCATTCTGCGTTTGTCAGGATCAGCGCGGCCTGCGCGTCGTCCGTATTAATCGTCAACTCGCCGATGATGCCGCGATCGTTGCCCGCTTGGCTCGAGGTATTGGTGCCCTTCACTGCAATGACGTTCTTGACGCTCGGGTGCACATACAGCGAGACATCTATGGAAACAGCGGTGCCCCAGTTATTCGTGGTGCCCACGCTGGTGCCGTTGACCCACACTTCACATTCGTTGTCAGCAGTGATGCGCAAATGCGCCTTGGTGGTCGCGGTTTTCGGAGTGGTCGCACACGCGGGGTCGGCGTCCGGCTGCGCATCCATCGGGGCGTCTGCGCTCGCGTCAATACTGCCCGCGCTGCCTCCCGTGGATGCGTCCACGCCAGCAGCGCCGCCGGTTGCGCCACCCGTCCCGCCCGTGCCACTGTTGCCGCCGCTGGCGCCACCTGTCCCGCCGGCGCCACCTGTGGCGGGCTTGTCTTTCGTGTCATCGCTGCTGCCGCCGCAGCCGACCGCGAGAGCCACTGGGAAAGCAAGTGCCGCCGCGCAAAACCATGAACGTGTGTTGAACATGTCGGGAGATTGACGTGGCCGCGCGTCCGGTCAACCCACTTTCGACGTCGGTGCAGTACAGTTTTCGCCCTGGGGGGTGCGCGCCCCCAGACCCGATGACGGAAAGCGCCAACGCTGGACTTGGTGTGGCGCAATTTGAACCCCGCGCCTACTCTACGACTTCCACGCGCACGTCCGCTTTCAAAGTCTCCGTGCCGCCGCCCAGGCAAATCGTTCCGGAGGTGGGCGTTGCGTCGATGTAGTTACGACCTACCGCCAAGCGCACGTGATCGGTCTGCGTGAGAATGCCGTTGGTCGGGTCAAAGCCCTTCCGCCCCACTTCCGGCAGGTAGACCTGGATCCAGGCGTGGCTGACTTCGCTCTGGACTTGGTTGGTGTTCTTGGGACCGGTGTAATGATGTAGCCACACACGTAGCGCGCCGGCACGCCGAGCAGTCGCGCCAGGCAGATGAACAAGTTCGTGAAGTCCTGGCAAACGCCGTAGCGATTCGTGTACACCTCGAAGGCCGTCGTGGAGAGCCGTGTCGCGCCCTGCTTGTATTCGTATTCACGAAAGATGGTGGCATTGATGTCCATCAGTGTGGAGAGCAGCTCGTAGTCGTTGCGGTCCGCGAAGCTCATGGCGTATCCGGCCGGCTCCGACAGCTCTGTTTCGGGCAGCTCCGGCGGCAGCAGGTACGGGTTGAGCACTTGACTTCCGTCGTCGTATCTGCCGCGAACGCTTTGGTCGGCTTAGACTCCACCACGAAGTCCGACAAGAAAAGCGCGAGCTACTGCACGGAACACCGCCATCGCGTTCTCCAAAATCCGAGCTCTTCGCGCAAGAACACCGTGTGCGGCGATATCTGCGACCACGAGCTCGGCCCCGGCGCTAAGTACTCGGGCCCCGGCAGTAAAAAAGGGCGCGCTTGCATGAAACAGTGCGTCGAAGGGGCGGAGATTTGGAGTCAGTGCGTGGTTGTTGGCCGAGTGTCGGACTCACTGATCCCTTGGCGCTAGATGACCGTCGCCAGCGGACCCGGCCCGATTGGTCAGTCGCCTCCGGCGTCCAACTTCGCGAGTGCTTCGCGTTTGCACTTGCCTTGAATGCACGCGGGCTCCTCGGCCAGGCCCAAGCAGCTGATTGCGTCACCTCAGTTCTCCGCACTCTGTACGCGGCGTCGCGTTTGCGCGCAAACTAAACCGGGCAAATGGGCACCAAGGTGATCAATATCCGGATAAGGTCGAGCATGCCCGTCGAAACGCTCACGGATGTGAGCAAATTGTCGCGATGGGTCGCAGCGCGCCGCGAAGCCGCGAAGCCGCAGGACCGCGTGGCCCAACTTGAGAGAAGTGGCCCACCGCCGCTCAAACGCGGCGACCCCAACCCCACCCAACGAAACGAAAACGGCGGCTCGCTTCTCGGAAAGCGGCCCCTCTCGCGTGCCCGCAACTTCCGCTAGCGGAAGTGCATGGTGCTGTCGCGCGCGCCGGCCTGCCGCCTCTAGTTCCGCAGCGGCTTATTATTCATCAACATATGCTGCATGCGATCCAGCGTCTTTTGCTCGCCGCACAGGCTCAAAAACACTTCGCGCTCCAGATCGAACATGTCTTGTTCGGTGACTAGGCGCGCTGCGCCGCCGGGGCCGCCGCAGAGGATGCCGGCGAGTTTGCGGGCGATGATTTGGTTGCCCCCACCCGCCTCCGGTCGCTTCCGCGCCCGTCGGCTTGCCTCCCCCAAAGGCGGGCTGCGCGCGGGCTGCGCGGTGTTCGTCAGCATGCGTGAAATCGATGTGAACAACGCATGGTCACGCGTACGGCGCGACGCGAACTGTGCAGCCCGCGCTCGCGCGCCAGGGGGAGGCACGGCGCAAAACGTCGCCGCAGCGGAACCGACCGCGCCGCTCCGTGCGACCGCGATTCGTCATGCGGTCGGAGCGCGGGGGCGTGTCACCTCTGGCGTGCAACTGCGCGAAACACAAAGTCAAAACGATCAGTTGTGCAGATTCTGCTCAATTGGAGCCGCGTTGCGCAACGAAAACCACCTTGCGCGTTGCCACCGATCGGCGCAGTATTCTCCGACGCAAGGATTCATTGCGTTGCGTCTCGGGGAGGACACATGCCAAGCAGCCAAGGCGGCGCTCTTTGCGCTCCCAGTACTGATCCTGTGCGGTGTCGCATGCACGGTTCAGCGTGAGGATTCCGAGCAGACCCAGGTGGCGCGGCAGGCGCTGGGTCCCTGTGCGCAGACTCTCCAGGTTTATGCATGGGCCAACGGCGTGTGGGACCAGCCGATACGTCCGACCTCCACACACTTCTGCTGGCTGTCGAAGGCCTCGGGCGACTTTGACGGCGACAATGGCACTCCGGCCGGCGTCTACGTCCAGCCGCAATCAGACGGGTATTGGCACCTACGCGCGGAGAGTTCTGGTGCAATCGGGGAGGCCAGGTGCGCACCGTTGAGTTGCTTCAGCGGGGACGGCAACAACGATGTGAGGTGGGTGTCCGGCGGTTTCGGTGCCATTGCGATTTCTGGGCTGTACAATTGCGATCACCAGGTCACCAACGCATGGTGGGGTGATGCCGCCACTGTTCTCCAGTCCTGGGCTGGACCCGGACGGACCGAGGGCACGGGCGAGTATGTCCAGTCGGTCCTGTCATCAAGCCCGTGGACTTCCTCGCAAGTGGTGGCGAATGACTGCCAACACAATGATCCATACCCTTGGATCCAGGCTACCGCACACTCGCTCTTTGTTGGAACACCTTCCGGCGGCAAGCTCGCTCACTATACGGGCGTGCCATTCTCGGTGTACGGAAACTACACCCTGAACCTAAACGTGTACACGGACGAAGCGTTCTGCTTTTTTACAACCATAAAGGGAAGGTTTCGGGGCGGTGGCGAGGCGGTGCGCGTGTACCCGGTTCTTGAACAGTCCAGCGGTCGATACATTTGGTACGCACAATCGAAGTCCCAACAGGGCACGTCGGTCAGCGCAACTGGTCGATGCTACTACTACCACCAATGGGACCTGTAGGAGGGACAAATGCCAAAAGCAAATCGTAGGAAACGTACCGCGTGCATCATCACCGTCGGCGCAGTAACGGCACTGGCGCTCTCGTGGCAGCCCGGTGGCGCCGCCGCCGGGGAACGGGGCGAGCAATCTGCAGGCACGGCTGGAGGCCCCGGGGGCCTTGACCCCAGATTTCTGCCCGCGCCATCGAACGAAAGGGAGTACAGCGGCAGCGGAGCTGTACTGCTGGGCACCGGTCAACTGGCGGCGGATCAAGAGGACAACGGGCCGCAAGACGGGTTTGGAACCGGAGGCAAAGAAGCCAAATGAGACGTGGTGTGCTCGCGCTGGCGTTGGCTTCAGTGGGTTCGCAATTGGTGATTGGATGCAGCTCGGACGATGGAGCGGACGCGAGTTCTCGACGACAAACAAAGCAGCTGATCGGAGATTTGTGCGTTCATCTGACCGGATTGCCCTGCGAGCCCGATCCGGATCAAGCGACGTGTGTGGCGGGCTACATGAAGCAACTCGACGTCGCGTTGGCTGCCGACTGTCTTCCCTTGTTCGACGGCTGGCTTCAGTGCCTTGTGGTCAACGACGTTGCCTGTGACGCGGGCACTCCGGCGGTGCAAGGGTGCTCGGATTTGGCGGTCGACTATCGAGTTTGCGCACTCGGTAGCAAGGGCTGCACCGGCGGCGGGACATCCAGCGGTTCAAACACCACATGCACCATGCTTTGCGGTGAGGTCGCGGCGAATTGCGAGGGCGGCCAGGGTGGCCCGGTCGTTTGCACCTGCGCAAACGCCTCCGCTAGCGCGCACCAGTTCAGCGCACCCGAATGCCCCGCGAGCGCCACGTTGGTGCTCGCCGAGTGCGGCGGAGCGTTGCTCTAGCGGATTGTCGACTTGATGCTCGCGCCACGCAGCCAACGCGCTCCTGTGTCTTTAATGAGGCAAGCGTGGTCCAGACGGGCTGTTGCCGCACTTGCCACGGCATGGGTTGCCTGGCCGACCGCGAGCGTCGCGACGCTCAAAAGTGAAACAACGGCCGTTGCCAGTTCTGATCCGAAGCCGGCTGAGACGCGCGTTTCTGTGGCCGACTGGCGCGCCGTTCATGGCGGGGCATTGCTGTTTGGCGTCGCGTACGGCGCCGCTGTCGTGGTTGGAGCCCGGCGCGGGTTCGAGAATGACACCGGCTGGCTCGTTCTGCCAGCCGCAGGTCCCTGGATAACGTTGTGGGGCGGAACCGAAGTTCCGGGCTGGGCACTAGCTGCAGATGGGGTCGCACAACTTGCCGGCGCATCTCTGTTCGTCCTGGGATTCACGAACTCGAGGCTAGTCCTTGGTCCGGCGAGCGCGCGCGGCAGTGCGTCGACCTCTGCGAAGCTGCGAGTCGTGCCCGGTCGCATGCTTCTCGAAGGTTCATTCTAGGGCGCTCACGCTCGGAACTGCTGTGCGTTTGCGCCGGCGTGTACTCCGGGCTCGGTATGTCAGTGGTTCGATGTTTCACAGAACGTGAAGAAGTGCCGTCCTGACGTCCTGCCTCCAGTGACAATGGCCAAGTACCCTGACGACAAGGGTTCGTCGAGAATCTCCAGGGCGTCACGCACGACCAGCCCGCTTGGTACTTCAAGTGCCATGACGGCGCCAAACGCTGTTGCGTTCCCGAGCCTCCCCAAGATCGAGCTGGGCGGTTCTTTCCCGCGTCGGGCCGCCGCAGAGCGGACGGGCAACACGACGTGGCCCATGCGCGGCTGCCGCGAGCGTACGGCTCGTGCCTTACGGCCCAGCGCCGCAAAGCGCCTGCAGTCGCGCCCAGTTACGCGGTGGCTTCCAGAACAATAATAAAGCGCGGCGCGGCGAATCAGTTCCGCAGCGGTTTGTTGTTCATCAGCATGTGCTGCATGCGGTCCAGCGTTTTCTGCTCGCCGCACAGGCTGAGGAACACTTCGCGCTCCAGATCGAACATGTCTTGCTCGGTGACCTGCTTCGCGGCGCCGCCCGGTCCACCGCAGAGGATGCCGGCGAGTTTTCGGGCGATGAAGCCGTCGTACTCCGTGGCGAAACCGCCGGCGATCATGCTGTCGACGAGCATGCCCAGGGTGGCGATGCCGCTTTCGCCGGGCAGCTTGTGACTGCGGGGCGCGGGGGGGTGGTAGCCAGCTTCGGCGAGGCCGATGGCGCGGGCTTTGGCTTCGGTGACGAGGCGCGCCTTGTCGAAGCTGATGCCGTCGCTCTTGCGGAAGTAGCCGAGCTCTTGGGCCATCATGGCGCTGGTGGCCACGTTGGCCGTCGCAATGTTCTTGAACACCTGCCCGACCAGGGATTGCACGATGATGTCGGCGCCTTCGGGAATGCCTTCTAGTGAACGCCACACCAGGTTGGTGCAGCCGCCGCCCGCGGGCACCAGGCCCACGCCAACTTCGACCAAACCGGCGTACGTCGCGGCCGCTGCTGGGATCGCGTCGGCGCCTAGGCACACTTCCAGACCGCCGCCGACCGCCATGCCATAAGGCGCAGCCACGACCGGGACCTTGGCGTACTTCATGACCTGCGTCGCATTCTGCAGCGCGCTGACCATCTTGCCCAGCTCGTCCCACTGCTTCTGTTGCGCGGCCACCACGACGCCGAAGAGGTTGGCGCCCACGGAGAAGTGATCGCCTTCGTTCGCGATCACGATGGCGCGGAAGTCCTTTTCGGCGCGGTCAACGGATTCGCTCAGCATCTGGATCACTTCAGGATCGATGCTGTTCATCTTGCTCTTGTAGGTGACGCCCAAGACGCCGTCCCCGAAGTCCCAAGCTTCCGCGCCGCCATTTTCCAGCACCGGTTTCGCTCCACTGCGCACGCTGCGCACGGTCTTGACGCGGCTGTCGGTCTTCCGCGTGACGTACTCGCCCTTGGCGAGCTCGAAGACCTTGCCGTCCTTGTAGAACGCGGTCGCGCCAGCGGCCTTCATCTTCTTGATGCTGTCGGGGATCTCGAGGCCGTCTTTCTCCATTCGTTCGAGCACGGCGGCAAAACCCATGGCGTCCCAACTCTGGAAGGGACCGAGCTCCCAGTTGTAGCCCCAGCACATGGCGTCATCGATGGCCGTAATGCTGTCGGTGATCTCGCCGATCATCTTGGCCGAGTACAGCAGCGCACGGGCCGTCAGCTTCCAAGCAAAAGTGCCAGCGGGGCCCTTGTCTTCAAACAGCTTCTTCACGCGCGCCGCGGGATCCTCAATGGCGCCGATCTCTTTGCACTTGCTCTTGATCTCGGCGTTGCCGGCCTTGTCGCGGTAGGCTTGTTTGTACGGGTCGAAGGTTTCGATGCCGGCTTTGCTCTTCTTGTAGAAGCCCTGCTTGGTCTTGTTGCCGAGCAGACCGGCCTTGACCATGCCGCGGATGTACTCGGGCAGCTTGAACACTTCGCGCTCGGGATCTTCCGTCAGCGCGGAGTAGCAGTTGTCGGCGACGTGCACGACGGTGTCCAGACCGACCATGTCCGCGGTGCGGAAGCTGGCGCTCTTCGGGTGTGCCATGGGCAGGCCCGTGATGGCATCGAGGTCTTCCGGAGCCAGCTCGTCGGCGATCATTTGCTGGATGCCAAAGAGCATGGCGTGCGTGCCGATGCGGTTGCCGACGAAGTTGGGCGTGTCTTTGGCGTAGACGATGCCCTTGCCCAGGCTTTCGCGGCCGAAGCTCTCTATGCTCGCCAGCACGTTCTTGTCAGTCTCTGGGCCCGCGACCAGCTCCAGCAGCTTCATGTAACGCACAGGGTTGAAGAAGTGCATTACCAGGAAGTTCTTCTTGAAGGCGGCGCTGCGGCCTTCAAGCATGTCCTTGATGCGCAAGCCGGAAGTATTGGACGCAACCACCGTATGTGCCGGTAGTACCTTCTCCAGACGCGCGAACAGGTTTTGCTTAATATCGAGGCGCTCGATGATGGCTTCGATCACCAGGTCGCAGCCTTTGAGCAAGTCGAAGTCGTCGTCCAGATTGCCCGTGGTGATCAGCTCCGCGCGGCTCTTGTGGAAAAACGCTGCGGGCTTGGACTTGAGCGCGTTCTGCAGGCCGCCCTCGGCGAAAGCGTTGCGCTTCTTTGGGTCCTTCTTCTCCGCGTCCGAGAGCTTCGGCGGCACGATGTCGAGCAACACGACCTCCACGCTTGCGTTGGCCATGTGTGCGGCGATGCCGCTGCCCATCACACCGGCGCCAATCACGCCTACTCGTCGAATCGTCATGGCGCGCAGCCTTTTACAGAACGGCCCCGGCGGCAAGGGGCGCGTTACCGCAACGAATGCGCAGCCGCGCCGCGGCGCTTTGTACGCGGGCGAGCCGCGGTTTCGCGGTTTGCTACTTGAAGTTCCTAGCGTGCAGCGCCAAGAAGCGATGCGGTGTCGGCCATGGCCGGAATCCGCCTAAAACAGGTCCATGCCGCACGCGGCTTTGCCGATGAAGTCGTACAGTTGGTCCGTCGTGGGGGCCATCACCGTGCTGGCATGTGCGTCACGGAAATGCCGATCCACGCCGACGTCCTTGCGGAATGCGGCTCCACCGCAGACTCGCATTGCCAGGTCGGCGACTTCCGTCGCGGCCTCACCACAGACGGCCTTACTCTGCAGCACGCGGAGCATTGCGTCTTCGCGACCCACTTCGAGTGCACTGACGGTGTCGAGCAGAAGCGCGCGGGCCATGTCCGTCTTGCAGCGCATGCGCGCAATGTAGGCGCGCATCGTCGGAAGCTCAGCTAGTGGCGATCCGAGGTGCTCCAGCTTGGTTCCGGAGGCGTAGGTCGCCGTAGCGGTCGTCGCTGCTTCCATGATGCCAACGGCCACGGAGGCAATCAGGGCGTTGAAGCTCGGGAGCACGGTTTCGGTCATGATCTTGAAGCCGTCGCCATGTTCGCCCAGGCGATTGTCGTCGGGGATGATGACGTCCTTAGCCGTAACGGGACGCGAGTCGTTGCCGCGCAGGCCGATGCCGTCGAAAGCGTCTGTGGACGGCAGCAAACCGGCACTTTCTCGCGGCACTAGCCACAGAGTGGAGAGTTCGTCGCCATCGACGGGTTTGCTCGACCACACGAATGCCGTTGCGTGACCCGAAGACGTGACCCAGCTTTTTTCGCCGTTGAGTTTGATTCCCTTTGGGTGTTTCTCTGCCGTGCAATCGGACACCCAGAAATGGCTGCGCGAGCCGCGCTCCGAGAAGGCCAGCGTGCTCAGGTGCTTGCCCGTGGCGATGTCTCTGCGTGCGTTCTCTGTCCCCAGTTTTTCGATCACCGTGGCGCCTGCATAGTGCATCGTAACGATCATCGCTGTGGAGCCGCAGTACTGAGCGATCTGCTCCACCACCTTCGTCGCCTGTCGCAGGCCGAGGCCCATGCCGCCGACTGCCGTGCCGTTGAGCAAGCCTGCTAATGGCGATGCCAAAAACGCGTCTATGGACGCCTTGGGGAATTCACCGCTCTTGTCCACGGCGAAGGCGTGTTCACGGACCACATTTTGGGTGAGCTCTTTTACAAGCTCCAGGTATTGCTTCGACATGTTCGCTCCATTAGGCGGTCTTCCCGGCCGCCTTCAGCGAACGCGCCTATCGGAAGATCACCGCAGATATCGTGGCCCGGCGCCGCCGGATCCGCTCAGGGGTTCATTCTCTGTGCAGAGGCGTCGCCTTCACGATCTGGCGAATTGTGGGCGACTCACCTGAAGACGTAAAGGCATTTGGCGAGGTTTCCCCTCGCGGCGGCGAAAGCGATGAGTTTCGCCCTGCAGCGCGGGGGCTGTCACGGCCCACAGGGCGGCAGCGTGCCGTGGGTGCCCGGTGCATGGAGGTTGCTGCATCCGTGGGGATCATGGCCCGGCCGGGGGGGAGCCCCAGCATTGACGCGGTACTCGAAGCCGAACGCGACGCGGAGCAGCAAGTGGCCGAAGCGTCCCGGATGGCCGAGGCTGTCGTCGCGGCTGCGCGCGCGGATGCGCGACAGATCGCGAAGCGGGCGGACGCGCGGGCCCGTCGCGTCCACGAGCGCGGCCTCTCGCTCGCGGAAGAACAGTTGCTGTGCTTCGCGAAGAGTTCGCGGATCGGCAGCGCGCCTCGCAGCGCGCCAACGAAGTGCGAACGCTCGCAAGTGTGGTGGGTACCGAGGGCCTGCGTCTCTGGCTGCGATGCAATACCACCAAGAAAGCTTTCTGGGCGTTTTCCTCCAGCGCGCGGAGGGTGAGTTGGAAGTAGGGGCACCCACTGCGACCGCCTGCAATCCTTCGCCCGAGTCCCGCTGCGCGGCGGATGCTTTCGAGCGCTTGCTGCACACCGACATCGTTCTCGCCCTGGCAAGCGGGAATCTGGAGCGCCTGCTCCACGAGTATCGGCGCACGGAGCGGCGCGCGCGTGCTCTGGAAGACGTCGTACTGCCAGAGCTGTCCGCGACCATCGATCACGTCGACGAACAACTGGCAGAGCAGGAACACGAAGAAGCCGCACGCATGCGGCTGCGGCGCGGCGAGCCGGTTTGACCACTCCGGGCCTTCGCGCAGCCGTCGCGTCGCTCGCCCGCCCGCCGGCAAGGGTTGCGCTGTGCGCGTGCGCAAACCTTCCCTTGGGCAAGCCATTGTCTGCGCGATCCCGTGGGATCCCGAAGACTTCCGACGTCGGCACGCTCGATGCACGAAAAAAAGACACCGACGGGGTGGTCAATGACAAAACGCACCGACTGGCTCAACGAGGCACTCCTCGATAGGGGGCTGTCCCGACGCGACTTCGTCGGATTTTGCGCGACGGTCGCCACCTACTTCGCGCTGCCTGCTGCCGCAGCCCAAGAAATGGCTACCGCGGTCGAAAAGACGCTGAAGCCGTCGCTAGTCTGGCTGGAGTTTCAAGACTGCGCCGGCAACAGCGAGTCGTTCTTGCGCGCAAGTCGGCCGACGGTGGCGGAAGTCATCTTGGACACGATCAGCGTCGACTATCACGAGACGATCATGGCGGCGGCCGGACACCAAGCCGAAGCGGCGCTCGCGTCCACCATCAAAGAGAAGAAGGGCCAATACATTGCCGTCGTCGAGGGTTCGATCCCGGCCAAGGACGGCGGCGTCTATTGCACCATCGGTGGTCGGTCCGCCCTGCAGATCGCCCGGGAAGTGTGCGAGAACGCTGCGGCGACTATCGCGATCGGCACCTGCGCCGCCTTTGGTGGTTTGCCTGCTGCTGCCCCGAACCCAACGGGCGCACTGGGCGTCTCGGAAGCGGTTCCCAAAGCGAAGAACCTGATCAACCTGTCGGCCTGTCCCGCAAACGTCGAAAACCTGACGGCGCTGTTGGTCTACTACCTGGCCTTCAAGCGTTGGCCGCCGGTGGATCGAGAGCGCCGCCCACTATTTGCCTACGGCAAGAGCATCCACGACAACTGCGAGCGGCGTTCGCATTTCGACGCGGGGCAGTACGTAGAGCAGTGGGGCGACGAAGCGCATCGCGTTGGCTACTGCTTGTACAAGATGGGCTGCAAAGGCCCCGTCACGTATCAGAACTGCCCCGTCGTGCGCTGGAACGAAGCCACTAACTGGCCCATTGGGTGTGGCCACCCCTGCATTGGCTGCGCCGAACCGGCTTTCTGGGACCGCATGACGCCGTTTTACACGCACCTGCCCGGGATCCCCGGCTTTGGTGTGGGTGACCGCGTCGACGACATCGGGCTCTTGGCGACGGCTGCCGTGGCGACCACCTTTGGCGCGCATGGAGTCATCAGCGCCACCCGTCTCGCGCGGGAACGGCGCGCTGCGCGCGCGGCAGCGAAGCCTCGGGCGCCGGCCAAGGCGAAGGAGCAGTCTGCCGCCGCTTCAGCCGATACGAAGGAAACAGACAGCCGCGCCCGGGACGACGACGCCACCAGTGACCTGCCGGAAGCGCCGCGTTCAACGCCAGCACCCGAGTCAGGAGGTGACAAGTGACACGCATCGTAGTGGACCCGGTCACCCGCATTGAAGGGCATCTGCGCATCGAGGCGGAGGTCGACGAGGGCACGGTCAAAGAAGCTTGGTCGTCGTCCACGATGTTCCGAGGCGTCGAGTTGATCCTGCGGGGTCGTGACCCGCGCGACGCCTGGGCGTTCACGCAGCGGATCTGCGGCGTGTGCACGACGGTGCATGCCATCGCGTCCATCCGCGCGGTGGAAAACGCCATTGGCGCCAAACCTCCCCCCAATGCGCGATTGCTGCGAAACCTGATCATGGCCACCCAGATGGTCCAGGATCATGTGGTCCATTTCTATCATCTGCATGCCCTGGACTGGGTGGACATCGTCTCCGCACTTTCCGCAGATCCGGCGAAGACCTCGGAGCTTGCGCAGTCCATCTCCGACTGGCCCCTGTCCAGCACCAAGTATTTCACCGGTGTGCACGCCCGCTTGAAGACCTTCGTGGACCGCGGCCAGCTCGGCCCCTTTGCGAACGCGTATTGGGGGCACGAAGCGTACAAGCTGCCGCCCGAGGCCAACCTGATGGCAGTCGCGCACTACTTGGAGGCGCTCGACTTCCAGCGTGAATTCATTCGACTGCATGCCACCTTGGGCGGCAAGAATCCGCATCTGCAGAGCTTCTTGGTCGGCGGCATGGCGACGCCGGTGGATCCGGATCAGCAGGCGTCACTGAACGCCGGCACCATCGCTCAGCTGCAGACGTCGATCGCCAAGGCGCTCACCTTCGTCAAGCAGGTCTACATCCCGGACGTTCTGGCCGTCGCAAGCTTCTACAAGGACTGGGCGGGGCACGGCGCAGGCGTCGGCAACTACCTGGTCTACGGCGAGTACCCCGAAGACGATTCAGACCGACCCAAGCTGTACTTTCCGTCCGGCGTGATTCGAAACAAGAACCTGGGCAAGATCGAGAACTTCGACGCGGCCAAGGTCAGCGAATACGTCACGCACTCTTGGTACGAATACGGCGGCGGCGATGCCAAATCCCTGCACCCCTCTGCGGGGGAAACCAACCCCAAGTACACAGGTCCCAAGCCGCCCTACGAGCACCTGGATACGGCGGCGAAGTACAGCTGGCTCAAGTCGCCGCGCTACGACGACCAGCCCATGGAAGTGGGCCCGCTCGCCCGCATGTTGGTGGCCTACGGCCGCGGACACGGCCGCGCGCGGGAGTTGGTCGGCGTGGTGTTGAAGCACCTTGGCGTGGGACCGGAGGCGCTGTTCTCCACGCTCGGTCGCATCGCGGCACGCGCCATCGAAACCCAGCTGCTGGCGGAGCACATGAGCACCTGGGTGGATGCCCTCGCGGAGAACATGGCGCGCGGTGACGTGCGCACCCACGACAACTCCAAGTGGGAGCCCGCGAGCTGGCCCAAAGACAGCATGGGTGCCGGCTTCCACGAGGCGCCCCGGGGAGCGCTTGGGCACTGGGTGCACATCGTGGATGGTGCCATCGCGAACTACCAGTGCGTCGTCCCGAGTACGTGGAACGCAGGGCCGCGAGATGCCAAGAGCGCGCCGGGGCCGTACGAGGCCGCGCTGGTGGGCACGCCGGTGGCGGATCCGGAAAAGCCGCTGGAAATCCTGCGCACCGTGCACTCCTTCGACCCGTGCATGGCGTGCGCGGTGCACGTGGTCGATGCGCAAGGTGGCGAAGTGGCGCAGGTGACGGTGCAATGACCACCGTCGATCCCAGCACTGCGCCGCAGCTTGCGACCGACCAAGTCGTTGAGCCCCGCGAACGCGTTTACGTATGGGATCTAGTCGTGCGCGTGACGCACTGGCTGATCGCGCTCTCGCTGCTGCTGCTGTCGATCACTGGCATCTACCTTGGGCGCCCGTATCTCATCGTCTCCGGGCCCGCCGGGGAGCACTTCGTGATGGGCACGATCCGCATGATCCACAACTACGGCGCGATTGTCTTTTCGCTGTCGGTCTTGGCGCGCATCGTGTGGATGTTCACCGGCCCGCGCCACGCGCGCTGGTGGAACTTCGTGCCCGTTACGCGAGTGCGTCGCAAGCAGTTCATCGGCACCATTCTTTTCTACACTTTCTTGCGTCCGCGGCCCCCCGCCGTCGTCGGGCACAATCCGGTGGCGGGCGCGTCCTACGTTGCCGTGTTCGGTCTGTACCTGACCATGATCGCCACAGGGCTCGGGCTGTACGCAGCCAGTGCCCACAAAGACTCTCCCTTCGCGCACTTCTCGTTCTTGCTGGCGGTCTTCGGAGGCGCGCAAATGGCGCGCTTCATTCACCATGTGGTCATGTGGTTGTTGATCGGCTTTTTTATCCACCACCTGTACAGCGCCATCTTGATGGCCGTGACGGAGAAGAACGGCGTGATCGACTCGATCTTCTCCGGCAACAAGTGGCTGCTGAAGCACGAAGCCGAGCAGGAGCGCGCGGCCCAACGTCGCTGGGACGAGGTGGGTGGACGTGAGTGACAAAAGATGCGCTCTCTTGATACTCGGCCTGGGCAACCTGCTGTGCGGGGACGACGGCGCTGGCGTCGTCGCTGTTGAACAGTTGGAACGCGACTTCGTCGTACCGGATGGTGTGCGCCTGCTCGATGGCGGCACGCTCGGGCTATCGCTCTTGCCGCACCTTGAAAACGCCGAGCGTGTCATCTTGGTGGATGCACTGGCCGCCCCCGAGCCAGTGGGCACCGTCCTTTCGATCAGTGGAGACGCCGTGGCCAATGCGTCCATGAAGCGCTTGTCCCCCCATCAAATTGGCGTTGCGGACCTGCTCACTGGGGCGCTGCTGCGTGGGCACTTGCCCCCAGAGATCCGTCTGATCGGAGTCGTGCCTGAGAATACAGAGCTTGGGCTTGGTCTCAGTTCCGAAGTTCTGCGAGCCATCCCGGCGCTGGTGAAGCGGGTGGTCGAGGAGGCGGCGAAGCTTGGCCACCGGTTCGAACCCAGGAGCGAACACGCGCATGCGTGCTCTGACAATAGCAGCGCGCCGCGCATCGCCCGCCTGGTTGGCGCGCTGGGTGGACGGTGATGTGATGCACGAGTACTCCATCGTCGGCGCGCTGATCGAGCGAGTTCGTGCAGAAGCCGCGGAGCGTGGTGCCTCGTCCGTGAGCCGCGTCTGGGTCAGCATTGGCGAACTGGCGGGAGTCGATCCCGAGCTACTCGTGACTGCCTACGAGACTTTTCGCGAGCACACCATCTGCGAGAAGGCAGAGTTGTCGGTGAATCACGTGTCCGCCCGTTGGCAGTGCCCACGTTGCGCCCGCGCCATCGCGGACGACGCGCCGCTGTGCTGCCCCAACTGCTCGACGCCCGCGCGGCTGATGTCAGGGGACGAAATCTTACTGGAGCGCATCGAAATGGAGGTCAGTCATGTGTGATACTTGCGGCTGCGGAGACACCGAGCTTGTGCCAGTCGAGGTGCACGATCGTATTCTGGCGGACAACGACCACCGCGCTCAGCACAATCGTGAGCACTTCGACCGTTCCGGGGTGTTCGCCATCAACCTGATGGGTTCCCCGGGCTCCGGCAAGACGGCGCTGCTCGAGGCCACGGCGCGGGCTTTTGGCGAGCGCTACCGGCTTGCCGCTGTGAGCGGAGACTTGGCGACAGATAACGACGCGACGCGGCTCCGCGCTGCGGGCATTCCCTCCGGGACGATAACGACCGGATCCGCATGCCACCTAGACGCGCGCATGATCCACAACGCATTGCATGACCTGCCGATGAAAGACGTCGACTTCTTCTTCATCGAGAACGTCGGCAACCTGGTGTGCCCCGCCATCTATGACCTGGGCCAGCATCTGAACGTAGTGGCGCTTTCAGTCACCGAGGGCGACGACAAACCTCTGAAGTACCCGGTGATGTTTCGCTGCGCGGATTTGGTCGTGCTGACCAAGACGGACCTATTGCCCGTGCTTCCGGATGTGTCGGTGCTCGGGATCTCGGAAGCCTTGGCGAAAGTGATGCCGCGACCGCGTCTCCTACCGCTGTCTTCGCGAAGCGGCGAGGGGATGGAAGCATGGCTTTCGGAGCTGACACGTCCACGTCCAAGGAACGTCGCAGCCTCGGACCGGCAAGGAGCAACCCCGGGATGAAAAAGTGACTCTCGCTGGACCAGATACACGTCTTCGACGCTTGCATTTGCGCGTGCAAGGGGCCGTGCAAGGCGTCGGTTTTCGCCCGTTCGTCTTTCGTTTGGCGGACGAGATGGGTCTGTCCGGGTGGGTGCAGAACGGACCCCGCGGTGTGGTCGCGGAAGTAGAAGGTGACCCAGACTCCCTGGAGAGCTTTGCTCGACGCTTGGAAGCGGAGCGGCCGAGCATCGCCGTGATCCAGAGCGTTGAACGACACTGGCTGGAGCCGACGGGCCTCTCCGGCTTTGCGATCACCGAGAGCGAGCAAAGCGGCGAGCGTACCGTTCTCGTGCTTCCGGACTTGGCAACCTGCGATGCGTGCTTGCACGATACGCGCTCGCCGGGCAACCGTCGCTATCGCTATCCGTTCACAAACTGCACTTATTGTGGTCCGCGTTTCAGCATTCTCGAGACGCTGCCCTACGACCGGCCGCACACCACCATGCGCGGCTTTACGATGTGCACGGAGTGCCTGCGCGAATACGAAGACCCTCGCGACCGTCGCTTCCACGCCCAGCCGAACGCTTGCCCGGCATGCGGCCCGCAGCTGGCGCTTTGGGACCACGCTGGGACAGAAGTCGCCCAGGGCGATGCCGCATTGCTGCAGACGGCTCGCGCCATCACCCAAGGCGCCATCGTTGCGGTCAAGGGCCTGGGCGGATTCCACCTGATGGCGCTCGCTTCGGATGCGGATGCCGTGCAGCGTTTGCGTCGACGCAAGTTGCGCGAAGAAAAACCCTTCGCGTTGATGGCGCCGGACCTATGGACCATCCGCCGCGATTGTGAAGTCTCCCGCGCGGAAGCAGAACTCTTGAGCAGCCCCCAGGCACCCATCGTTCTGCTCGAACGGGGGAGCCTGCGTCGCGTTGCTGAAAACGTCGCGCCGGACTCTCGCTCTTTGGGTTACATGCTGCCCACTACTCCACTGCACCATCTGTTGCTGCAGGCTGTGGGGGCATCGGTCGTAGCGACGAGCGGCAACCTCAGCGACGAACCGATCTGCATCGACGAGGGCGAGGCCGTGCAGCGTTTGGGGTCCATTGCGGACGTGTTTCTGATGCATGACCGCCCCATCACGCGCCCTCTCGACGACTCCATTGCCCGTGTCACCAGCGAGGGCGTGCTGATGCTGCGTCGCGCGCGTGGCTATGCGCCCATGCCCTTTGCACTACCGAATGACTGCGCGGGCGACTGGCTGGCGGTCGGGGCGCAGCTCAAGAATACGGTCGCGGTGAGCGTGGGCAGCATGGCGTTAATGAGTCAGCACGTTGGCGATCTAGAAACGGAGGGTGCATTGGTGTCGTTCGAGCGCGCGACGCAGGACTTGCCACGGCTCTACGCCACCACGCCTACGCGCGTGGTCAGCGACGCGCATCCCGACTACGCGTCGACTCGACACGCAGAGCGCAGCGGGCTTTCACACCGTCACGTGCAGCACCATCATGCCCATGTGCGCGCGTGCATGTTGGATAACGGCGTGGAGGGGCCACTCTTGGGCGTCGCTTTCGACGGGACGGGCCTGGGCAGCGACGGAACGATCTGGGGTGGCGAGTTCCTGCGCATCGACGACGCGGTCAACCCCGGTGGGTTCCAACGCTTCGGATCCCTACGTCCCTTTCCCTTGCCAGGCGGCGACGCCGCGGTGCGGGAGCCGTGGCGGACGGGGCTGAGCCTTCTGTATGAGCTTTTCGGAGACTTGGCCCGCGAGCAGCGCCTGTGGCGCGAACTGAACCCGCTGCCCCCGGCTCAAGCCCGGCTATTCGAGGCGGCGCTGGCGCGCCGGGTCCACACCCCGCTCACCTCAAGCATGGGTCGGCTGTTTGATGGCGTGTCCGCGCTCTTGGGGTTGTGCACGCAAGCAAGCTTCGAAGGCCAGGCCGCGATGCGGCTCGAGCACCTAGCCGGGCGCGTCGCGGTCGGATCCGAAGTTCCCATCCACGGTGCCTTCGCCGACGACGGTACGTGGGAACTGGATCCGCGGGCACTGCTGCGGCATTTGCTCGCGGAGCAGGCCTCCGGTCGCAACCGAGCCGAGCTCGCCGCGCTGTTCCATGAGGCTGTCAGTCGAGCCATTGTGGATGCTGCATATGCAGCGGGAATTCCGCAGGTCGCGCTCAGCGGCGGGTGCTTCCAGAACCGGCGCCTGCTGGAGCGCAGCGCGGCGCTTTTGCGCGGCGCCGGCTTTTCGGTGCTAACGCATCATCGCATTCCGCCCAACGACGGTGGAATTGCATTGGGCCAGCTCGCGGCCGCCATGCGCGGCCAGAAAGCGGAAGACTGAGAAATGTGCCTGGGTGTGCCTGGACAGATCCTGGAGGTGAAGGGTGATGACCCGATCCTGCGCAGCGGGCGCGTGAGCTTTTCCGGCATCGTCAAAGAGATCAGCCTGGCTTGCGTGCCCGAAGCGCAAGCGGGTGACTGGGTGCTCGTGCATGTGGGCTTGGCCCTCTCGAAGCTCGATGAAGCCGAGGCCCAGCGCCAACTCGACGATCTGGCGTACATCGGCGAGTTAACGGCCGCGGCCCGGGAGGCCGAGTGAAGTACGTGAGTGAGTATCGGGATCCGGATCGCGTGCGCAAGATCGCGGCAGAGATCGCGGGCGTTGCTACGCGGCCCTGGACGATCATGGAGGTGTGCGGCGGGCAGACGCATTCCATCGTGCGCTTTGGACTCGACGAGCTCTTGCCGCGGATGGTCGAGCTCGTGCACGGCCCGGGCTGCCCCGTGTGCGTGACGCCCCTGGAATTGATCGACAAGGCCCTCGCCATCGCCGCGCGCCCAGACGTGATCTTTTGCTCATTTGGCGACATGTTGCGGGTGCCCGGGAGCCACGCCGACCTCTTCTCCGTCAAAGCGCGGGGCGGCGACGTGCGCATCTTGTACTCTCCCCTGGACGCTTTAAAGGTGGCTCGGGAAAACCCGGCGCGGCAGGTTGTGTTCTTTGCCGTGGGCTTCGAGACCACCGCTCCCGCGAACGCGCTGGCCGTCGTGCAGGCGCAGCGTGCGGGATTGAAGAACTTCTCCCTTTTGGTATCCCACGTGCGCGTACCGCCAGCCATCGAGGCGATTCTGTCGTCGAAGGAGAACCGCGTTCAGGGTTTTCTTGCGGCCGGACACGTGTGCACGGTGATGGGTTACGAAGAGTACTTCGATTTGTGTCGGCGCTTCCGCACGCCCATCGTCGTGACCGGTTTCGAGCCCGTCGACATCTTGCAGGGGATCTCGCTCTGCGTGCAGCAACTGGAGCAGGGGCGCCATGCGGTCGAAAACCAATACAGTCGCGTCGTGCGTCGCGAGGGCTCCATCGAAGGGCGCGCATTGATCGAGCAGGTCTTCGAGATCACCGATCGCGCCTGGCGCGGTATCGGCGTCATCCCGAACAGCGGCTATCGCGTTGCTCCGTCTTTTGCGTCTTTCGATGCCGAGCAGCGCTTCGACGTCGGAGAAATCCAAGCTGAAGAGTGCGCGGACTGTCTCAGCGGTCTTGTGCTGCAGGGCGTGAAGAAACCGACCCAATGCCCCGCCTTTGGCGGGCGGTGCACACCCGAAACGCCCTTGGGGGCGACCATGGTTTCCACCGAAGGGGCCTGCGCCGCCTACTACCAATACAAGCGCCACCAGAGCGAGGCCCCGCCGTGACCAGCAGTGACGACTTCAATCTCCAGTGCCCGGTTCCGATCGACGACCAAGAGCGCATTGGACTCGCGCACGGTGGCGGTGGTCGCGCAATGAACCGCCTGCTGGAACGCCTAATCGTGCCCGCTTTCGACAATCCACATCTGGCCGCTCGCCACGACGGCGCTGTTCTTGATTTCGGCACCGCGCGCATCGCCATGTCTACGGATTCATACGTGGTCCGTCCCATGTTCTTTCCCGGGGGTGATATCGGCAAGCTGGCCGTGTATGGCACGGCGAACGACGTTGCCATGTGCGGCGCGCGGCCCCGCTACTTGAGCGTCGGTCTGGTGCTCGAAGAGGGCACGCCGGTCGCAACCTTGGAACGCGTCGTGGAGTCGATACGCACAGCGGCTGCTCGCGCCGGCGTTCAGATCGTAACCGGGGACACCAAGGTGGTCGATCGCGGCAAGGGTGACCAGATCTTCATCAACACGACTGGCGTCGGTAGCGTTGAACACGAAGGGTCAATCTTGCCGTCCAGCGTGCGCCCCGGCGACGCAGTACTGCTCAGTGGCGACATTGGGCGCCACGGCATGGCGATCATGGCAGTGCGCGAAGGGCTTGCCTTCGAGAGCGACATCGAAAGTGACTGCGCGCCACTCGCTGGCATGGTGCTCGGCATGCTCGAAGACGGAATTGACGTGCACTGCTTGCGAGACTGCACTCGCGGTGGTGTGGTCAGCGCTCTGGTGGAGATCGCTCAGGCCGCACACTGCGACATGCAAATTGAAGAGCGTGCGGTTCCTGTGCGCGCCGACGTGGCCGCAGCATGTGAGATTTTCGGGCTCGACCCCCTGTACGTCGCCAACGAGGGACGCTTTGTCGCCTTCGTGCCCGCGGACCAAGCGGACCGCGCGCTTGCGATCCTACGACGCGATCCCGCCGGCACCGACGCCGCACTGCTGGGATATGTCGGCAAGTCCGGGCGTGGGCGCGTGACGCTCCGCTCCGCCCTCGGCACGACGCGGATCCTGGACATGCTGAACGGCGAGCAACTGCCGCGGATCTGCTGAAGTATCGAGAGTCGTGGTAGTGGTCAGCCATGCACAGCACTGAAAGCTCTGGTTGCGGGCGCGCATTCGTCGTGGGCCTCGCGCGCTCTGGCACTCTTCGAACGGCGTCTGCGGTGTTGCTCGGTGCTGTGCTGATCGCATACCCGGAGCGCGCCGTTGCCGATGAATCGGCGACGGCCGACTCCTCTGCGCAGAACGGCATCTACGCCGACTTGGGCCTTGGGGTGATTGGCCTAGGCTACGAACGCGTTTTGGGAGAGAAAGTCGCCCTCAACCTGAGTGCGCATTACTACCGACCTTGGTACGTAAGCGATCACGTGTTCGGCTTCGGCGGGGAGGTGCGCGCGTTCGTGTTCTTGACGGAGCCGGCGCCCCACGGTCCTTACTTTTCTTCCAGCTTCCGCTTGGATCACGCACAAGCGGAGCTCGACAGCGGAGAGACCCCAAGTGGCATCGCATGGGGCGTGCGCGCGACGTTGGGCTACGCCTTTGCGCTCGGCAGCGCCGTCAACCTGCGAGCTGGCTTGGGCGTGCAGTCCCATGCGGCGAACCTGAGCGCCGCGAGCGAAGACCAAGATTTCGCGGGCGCGTACCCCACGGCGGATTTGATGATCGGTGTGCGCTTCTAGGATTGATTGAGTCGAGGTGCTGTTCCGACGCGCCTTGCGCGTGTCTGCTCGCATGGCGGCGGCTCACGCAGCCGGGGGCACGTTCGAGACCCCACTCGTCGCCGCAACCGGCTTTCCAGCTACGCGCAGGCGAATGAAGAACGTCGTGCCGACGCCCGCTTCGGTCTCGAATCGGATCTCGCCGCCGTGCCCCTCCTGAATGATGGAACGTGCCAGCGCGAGGCCCTGGCCACTGCCGCGTCCCACGTCTTTCGTCGTGAAGAACGGCTCGAATATACGACCCTGGACTGCCTCTGGTATTCCGCCTCCGGTGTCGGAAAGCGTGATCTCCACGTATTCGCCATCCGCTCGCGATGCGATGTGTATCTGGCCCAGCCCTTCCGCGCCCTTGTCGGCAATCGCGTGCGCCGCGTTGACTAGCAGGTTCAGCAGAACTTGGTTCAGCTGGCCCGGGTTGCACAGCACTGGAGGCAACACCCCCAGCTCCGTCGATACTTCCGCGACCTGTTTGTACTCGTTGCGCGCGACGGTGAGTGTGTCGCCGATCATGCTATTGATGTCCGAGCCGACAAACTCATCGCTGCCCATGTGCGCAAACGACTTCATCGCTCGGACGATCTCCGTGACCTTCGAGAGCCCGCTCGACGCCTGGGCAAGCGCCAGAGGCGTCTCGCGGAGCATGTACTCAATCCGACTGCGGCGCTTGGGCGGTATGGTGGAGTCCGACGCGAGCTCCATGCAGGTCTGAACAAACTGCGTGACTTGCTCAAACGCGGTCGCCGTGAACGCCACGTTGTCGCCGACGTACTGGAGCGGCGTATTGATCTCGTGCGCGATGCCCGACGCGAGCTGGCCAATCGCTTCGAGCTTTTGTGCGAGTCGCAGTTCGTCCTCGAGTTTGGTGCGTATCTGTATTTCGGCGTGCAGGCGATGCACAGTTTCCTGCAACTCCGCCTGAGTTTCTTCGAGCGCCTTGTTCTTTATCTCGATGGCGTCGTGCGCGCGGGCCAGTTCGGTGGCCTTGTCCTGCTCCAACGCGGCCCAGCGTGTGGTATCCGCCAACTCTGCTTGCAGTTCCCCAGCAGGCCGCGCGGCCAGCACAACCAGGCGGTGTTGTCCCTTGAAGTCCCAAGGGGAGCTACTGACCAAGACGGTCTGGGGGTCCCCGCCGGGGCTCTGAAACAGAACTTGCAGGTCTCTGACGGGCTCCGAAAACGCCGATCCGAACCCGACCAGGGACAGCGTGTCTTCTGGGGCGACGAGGTCGTCTACGCTCTGCCCAACCAGCGCCTCCACGGTCGCGTCAAGTTGCGTGGCAAACGCAGGGTTGACGAACAGTAGCTTGCCGGACGCCGTCGTGACGGCCACCGCTTCCGGCAGGACTTCCAGGATCTCCCCGCTCTCGAGTTCGAGTTCTTCAGGAGCTAGGCTTGGGGTGGGCATGTGGCGGCGTTGCTCCGTGCGCCAGGACGCGCACTTCGTGTGAGGATTGCAGCGGCCGAATCCAGCGGAACGCGAAGGACGACGCGGGTACCACTAGGACTGCTTTCGACTGTGACTTCCCCACCTTGCTCGCGCACTGCTTCACGCACGGCCGCCATGCCCACTCCACGTCCTGAAACGTCGGTCGCTTGCTCCGCAGAACTCACCCCGTCCACATAGATGAGGGCGAGTTTTTCGGTTGATGACATCTGTGCGAATTGCTCTGGCGTTACTAGACCGAGCATCGCCGCACGCGCGCCGACGACGTCCACGGGCACTCCCCTGCCGTCGTCGACCACGGTCAGCGTGTAGCTGTCGGTATCCGCCGCAACGCTTACTTCCAGACATCCGAGCGCGGCTTTTTCCCCTCGGGCCCAAGCCGGCTCGATGCCGTGATCGATCGCGTTCCGGACCAAGTGGGGCAGAACGCGAAAGATCGGTCGCATGATGTCCGCATCCACCAGAGTGTGCTCGCCGCTGAGCTTGAACTCTATGTCCTTGCCCAAACGCTCAGCTAGTTTCGTCACGAAAGTGCCAACAGGTCCGAGCAGCTCCGACGCCGGCCTGCGCACGACGTCGCTGACCCAGCCGTCCACTTCTGCAGCGCGACCAGGATCTCGCGCCAGTCTACGAAGCAGTTGTAGCCGACTTGCCTGGACCTCAAAGGTCCGATTCGAGCTGTCGTATTCGACTCCAATGAGCGCGTTGTTCTGGCTGAGGTAACCACGCACCGCCGCCTCGACTCGACGCAAGCCGGCCTCGTCGATGGCGGCTTGCGCCTCCACTTCGTGCGCAACGGCGACCACGGAACTCAAACCCCACGACGCGGAGTTGCCTTTGATAGTGTGGACTAGCCTTCGCAGAACGGATTGCTCGTTTTCCGTCGCGTAGGCAACGTCCAGGCTGGCGCGCGTGTCCTCGATGAACTGCTCGAACGCTCCCTTTTGTCGTAGTATGGTGATCACCACTTCTCGTTCGCGACCGATTCGTTCGGCAGCTTCCAGTGCCGTTACGTCGCTGACAGTCATCAGCACGCCGGTGACACTGTTCGAGGCGTCGCGGATGGCACTGCCTTGAACTCGCAGTACCCGGTCGCCAACGACGAATCGCGTCGGTATCTGGTCCAGCGAAACCTCCTCGGGCAGGAGATCCTCGAAGACTTGGTCCATTCCCAGTAAGAGTTCGCTTGCCACGGGGCCGGTCGCCTGCAGCAGCGCGGGCAAGGCCTGCCCAGCCGTAGGCGTTGTGCCGAAGAGCTGCGTGCAGGAGCGCGTGAAACCTTCCTGCACAGCCAATTCTCGGTCGACCACGAGGAAGCCGAAACGCACGTTGTCGAGGATGGTCTGGATCGCCTGCGTCCGTGAGGCCACTTCGGCCTCAAGGTGGGCCGAATAGCGCTGCAGTTCATGAGTGCGCACCTCGGCCAACTCGCGCTGGCGTCGGTTTCGTTCCTCACGCTTTTGTGCGTGCTCTAGCTGCTGATGGATGACCGTCTGCGGACCACCGTTGTACATCTCCTTCACTTTTGATTTGAGAATGCATACGGTCGTCTCGGCCGCTTGTGCGCGCCTCTGCCAGTTCGCTTGAGCAGTCATGAACTCCTTGCCTCCTCGCCGCTACGCGAAGTGATGGCAACTGCCATCAGGGTCTGGTTGATGTGCAGTCCGTTCAGCTGCTCTCCGTAGGTATCGAACCCGATCATGGCGTGGCTAAACCGCTTGTAGACCTCAGCAAGTGAGTCATGGGCCTGGGCTGCCTTCGCTTCCAAGGCACGCAAGATGCAGTTGAAACCGAGAACGAACTGTGGGACTCCTGCGGCCGCGTCGCTCATGCACTGGTCTAGCGCTTGGGTGATATCCGCGTGTCCGCCGATTTCGAGCACCATGCCCTCTTCGATCCCGCAGTAGAAGACGATAGAGCCGTCTTCGTTCAGCTTCTGAATGCTACGCACATAGATCTCACCGTCGCAGGAAAATGTGACTGGGTTTGCGAACGTGATTTCGTCAGTTACGCATTCCGGCGACAAGCCCAAGGCGGCCGCGTACGCCTCTATTGCCGGATAGCCGTCCATCTCGTGCACCGTTCGCGTCGCCGGGCTTGCTTTGGTGATGCACAACGATTTTGGCGTGGTGGAGAAGTGTTGATGTTTGATGAAACTGACTTCGGCGTCGCCTCGATGCGCAAGTACCAGGACGGCCGCATCGGTATCGGTGCCTTGATCTGAGAGTACGCAGGTCTTGGAGAACGCGAGGTCGTCGCCGGCAGAGCCGCCTGCGAGCCGGATGCCTTCGAGGGCTTCGGCCAACAGCGCAGAGACGCGCTCTTCGGCCATGGAGAGCCCGTCGATCACCAGGAGTGCGAAGTAGTCGTCGGGGTCAAAGCTGTCCCTTTCTGCGCCCAGTTGCTCGAGCAAGTCATCGACCACTGCCCGAGCGCGGTCGGCGTCGACCGTCTTGACATCGCGAATGAGGTGCGTAGCCCAGCGCATCGTCGAGTCGTAGACACCAGCCATGACGAGGGAGCCGTTGGAGTGCTCTCCGCAGAGAAGCTCCCCAGCCGTGGTACACCCCGCAACTCGCGCGTTGGGAAAACGTGCCCGTACGGCGTCCCCCACCGCGCCGACATCCTGCGCAGTTGAGCAGAACGCAAACACCATTTCTGGTTCGTCGCTCCAGCCGGCGGTAGCGCCCGCTACGGCCACAGCCGCATCCAAATCAAATGAGCGTCCTTGATGCACACGCATGTTTCGTTCCTTCTAGAACAAGACCGTTGCTCCGAACTCCAGGCTGACTTCCTTGTCGAGCGGGTCTCCCCGATCGTCGGCTTGCGGCGGCAACACAGAAGTCAAGCTGTAGTCGACCCAAAGGAAGACTCGTGTGACCCCGTTGGTCAGCACGAACACACGTACCTGTTCCGTCGGCACCACAGCCAGCGACACTCCGCTCAGCACGACAGGAATGGCGGTGTGGGCGGCGATACCTGTGCGCAACAGACCGCTCTTCATTCGGCCTAGGGCCTGATTCGCGAGTTCGCCCACCCAGTCGTGCGGGTCTACCTGCTCCTTAAGACTGCTCTCGGGGTAGGTGTCGCGGATCGCGTCCTGGCTAGCGATTATGCCGAGGGCGCCTCGGACGCGCTCCCCGGTGAAGCCGACTACAGCCGCGTAGCCGGTGCCACAGCCCGCTGACGGAGGGTCGTCCACCAACTCGAACCCCTGGAAGAGCGGCAAGACGCTCGTCTTCACCAGTTCGTCCAGCCACAACGCGGCGGAAGTCATTGCGTCGCCGTTCCCAGCTTGTTCACGGCCAAGAGCAAAAGCTCTGGCTTGAATGGTTTGACCATCCAGCCTCGCGCGCCAAATTCGCGCGCCTTCTTGATCAAGGAGGGCTGGCCCTCCGTCGTGAGCATTAGCACCGGCACTTTTCCGCCGGCAGTGTGCAACGCTTCGAGCATTTCAATGCCATTCATCCGTGGCATGTTGACATCGCAAATCACGACGCGAATGTCCGGAGTGTCGCGAACCTGCTCCAATCCCTCGACGCCATCGCAGGCGTCAACCGTTTCGTGACCCTCCGCTGCCAGGGCGGCGCGGACCTGCTGGCGCACGGTGCTGGAATCATCGACGACAAGAACTTTCATGCTGGCTTGCTCCCGGCTTCGGTGGTGGTAGCCGATCCTCTCGGCCACATTTGGGCAAGATCGGCGATTCGCTGCGGAACTTGAAAACCGCACCCGCTTGGCGCTGACGGAAGTCACTCTGCCGCTTGTTTCTTCAATTTCCGCTCAAGTTTGTCCACGTACGGTCCGTACGGACTCTCTGAGGATGTCGGAGCCACAACTCGCCCTGTATCGAGCGCACCCTGACGCACACTGTCAGCGCGGCCTGCACATCGTCTACGAGCTTCTAGCGCCGCTGGACGCCGAGGAGGCCATCGCGCGTTTGCAGCGGGTCTATGCCGAAAAACTGGTGGTCGGCGCGCACCAGCTTGGCGCCCGCAGGGTGCGAGTCGCGCTCTATCAGTTCCGGTTCGAGGTGCGCTTCGGCCAGCGCAACGGTGAGGTCTCCTATCTTCACCGCATGCTGGCGTCTCCCGAACAGCGCAGTTCGGACCGCTGCGCATTTGAATCGGTCATCGCCGAGTTGCTGGGAAAACACCAGGGGATCAATGCCGCAGAGTGACGAGTTCTATTGGGTGCGCGCGTTCGCTTCGGAAACGCAAGAGCAGGCCATTGCAAAGATCGCGCTCGAAATGGCCGTCAAGTTCAGCGACCAGGGCGCGACGCTGTTTCTGGAGACCGGTTCGGGACTGCAAGCACACTTGCGAGGGGAACCCGCGGACGCGGGCGTTGACATTGGAGATCCAACGCCTGGGGCGCTTCGCTCGACCCTAGAAACTGACTATGCCGTGGCCGCACGATGGGACGGCGCCACGGAGGCCGTGTTGGTTTTCGATGAACCTCTGACTCAGGACGTACAGGCATCGCTCAAGCGTGTCGCGCCGAGTATCGCTATCGCATTAAGGAACGCTCGGGTCTTTGCGGAAATGGACCACCTCGTGGATAGCGAAATGCGCAGCGCGGTGGAGCGTGAAGACACCATCCGCATGGTGCTAGACAGTATGGGCGAAGGCCTGGTCCTCGTTGCGCCTGGCGGCGTGATCAGCGCCACGCGCAGCGCGTGCGTCGAACAATGGTTCGGGCCGGTCCTGCCGGAGCAGTCGCTGGCAAGCTACTTGTTCCCAAGCGATTCGGAGTACGCCGAATGGTTCTCGCTTGCTTGGGAGCAGCTCGAAGCCGGCTTGTTGCCATTCGAAGCCGCTGCCCACCAGATGCCCCGACGTTTCGAACAGAGCGGCAGCATCTACGATCTGGAGTACAGCGCTGCAGCATCCGGTGACGGCGCGATCGTTGTTAAGATCGTGGACGTGAGCGAACGCGTGCGAGCCGAAGAGGCCACACGTCAACAGCGGGAACTCGTCGCGTGCGTTACACATCTGCTGCGCGACCCGGAGGCAGCGCGCGGAATGATCGACGAACTCGAAACCCTGATGGGACGCCTGACGGCTGGAGCAGACCGCGAGGAATTTCTCCGTGATCTACATACCCTGAAGGGTACAAGCGCGATCTTCGGTTTTGAATCCTTCTCGCAGCACTGCCACGAGCTTGAGAGCGACCTTCAGGACGCGAATACACTGCCGGAGGAAGGCAGACTGCGCGAGCTCCGCGCGGCTTGGCACGGGTCGATAAATCGCGTTGCCGGGTTTCTCGCCGACGTCGACCGAAACGAGGTGCGGCTTTCCGCAGCAGAGCACCAGGCTCTAGCGACAGGGCTAGCCCAACACCGCGATACGAGCGAGCTACTCGCAATGGTGGAATCATTCCGCCACGAGCGCGTGGGCACCCTTGTCAAGGGCGCGGTGTTGCAAGCAGAGCGCATTGCACGCGATCGCAAGAAGGAGGTTGCGGTTTCGGTCGTCGGCGCGGACCTGCGGCTGGCGGTTGAGTCTGCGTGGTCGCTTTTCAACGGCCTGGGGCACGTTGTGCGCAACGCTGCCGACCACGGCGTCGAGTGTCCAGAGGAACGAATTCGCGCCGGCAAGCCAGTGTGCGGGCACATCGAAATTGCAGTGAGCCGCAGCGCGGGTATGTACTCGATTTCGGTGAGCGACGACGGCCCGGGCATCGACTGGGACGCTGTTCGGAACAAGGCCAGGGCACTCGGCCTGCCATGTGGCACTAGGGAAGAGCTCGAAGAGGCTTTGTACGCCAATGGGTTGACTACTCACGCTGCTGCCGATTCCGTGTCAGGACGAGGCATCGGCCTTTCAGCCTTTCGAAGCGCGTGCATCGCGCTGGGCGGCGGCCTGAGTCTGACATCCTCTCAAGCGGGAACATGCTGGCGGGCGGTGATTCCCGCGCAGCCGGCATGCCTGCCACAGCCGCTCTTGAACCGATCCGTGAGGCCCCATGGACTGCGCAGCATCAACCCAGCATGAAGCCATGACTTTGTCCCAGCTGTTCCCCGGCAAGATGGGGCGCGTTGATCTCGCGAGAGTCGCCATCCGCCTGCGAATGCCAGATTTGCTCAAGATGACGCCTGCAGAAGTCATGGCGCCGGAACTAGCCACCAAACTGACGGAGGCGCTCGCCGCCGTGAAGAAAGGTTGAACGCGATGACGCGCAGAATAGCCACTCCAACGTCCGTTTCGCACGGGCGCACTACGATGGGCGGAGAACCGCTGGTGTTTCACTGCAACTTCTACAACTACTGGCTGCAGAAGACTTTGCTGTTGGATCCCGCTCTGGAGATGCCCAGCGTGATTCGTGATGCGGCCGAATCGGCCGCGCACGCAGCATTGGTGGCGAGCGCGGCGGTGGTCGGCGCCACGGACCTCGCCTCCCGGCGCAAGCTCGCGTCGGACGCGTTCTCGGAGCTCGGATTCGGGATCGTTGACTTGAGTGGGGTCGGACCGACTGGCGGGACCGCCACCTTTCCCGTCTCTCACTACGGCGCGTGTCTGCGCCAGGCGGCCGG
>CBDUPW010000020.1:0-48592 GCA_965369205.1 uncultured Polyangiaceae bacterium
CATCGCTGAGACCGTGGCGGATGGCGACCCGACGACCGCCGGCACAAACGGCGACGCCGCCAGCGACGCCGCCCCGCGCGACGCCGCAGCGCTGTACGTGGGCCGCCAAACCGCAGCCATCCGGGCCATGCTTGCGTCGTTGACTTGTTCCGCGCCGTAGCCGCAGCGCGCGGGCCCGATCAAATGATATCCGTCAACTTCGGCACGTATCCTGCTAATGAAGCGAGCATGAGCAAGACCCGACGTTTTCGCAGCCCTTTTGTCATCACAACCGCCGCTGTTTCCAGCATTTCCATGCTGACCTGCGGGGGAAGCACGGATGGCGACTCTGGCACGGGTGGCACAGCTGGGACAGCTGGATCCGGGGGCGGCGGCACCGGTGGCCAGGTCCAGACCGGCGGCAGCGCGGGCGCGGGCGCGACGGGCGGCAGCGCGGGCTCGGCCGGCAGCGCGGGCGCGGGCGCTAGCGGTGGCTTCGCTGGGGCGGGCGGCAGCGGTGCCACCGGCGGTGTGGGACCAGACGGCGGGCCGATCTGTCCGCCGGATCCGCCAGGCTCCGGCTTCGGATACATGAAGTGTCCGGTCAAGGGCGCGAGCTGCAGCTACGACGTCGCCTGCCAGAGCGGTCTGCAGAAGTTCACCTTCAACTGCGACAGCACCGGCTACTGGAACGTGGCGACGAAGAAATGCGATCAGCCCTACGACTCGTGTCCGAAATCCGATCTGTACTGTTCCGGTGAATGGTCGGTGCCCCAGGGCACCAACCCGCCGTCACCCTGCCCCGCAACGCTGCCCAAGGCTGGCGAAAAGTGCACAGCGGGCGGCTTTGGCGGCGTATGGGAAAACTGCGGCTACCGCTGCGACGCTTCGCCGAACGCCAAGTGGACGGTGATGAGCTGCAAATACGACTCGACGACCCCATCTACTTGGACGAGCGATGGCGCCTGCGGGAAGTAGCCAAAGTGGGCCGCTCTGAGGTTTGGGGGATGTGCCGTCCCTGCGGCCCATCGGCCTTTCGCACGGGTGCGTGCTTGGCGATCTGCCCGCTGCCCGGGCGGTTGCACGGAACGCCACCTTGGAGCACGCTTCGCGGCGATGCAAAAAAGTAGTCTCTTGCCCCTGGCGCTCTTGGCGCTCTGCAGTTGCATCTCTTCGCGCCAGACCTTGACGCCGGAGGCGGCGAAGGTGCGCTACGTCGAATCCAAACTCGAGCCTGCTTGTGAAATGGTGGAGGAGATCAGCGTCGGGCGAGAGTGGTTCGTGACCGATGAGCGCCAACCCGCGAAGAGCAAAGACGACGTCGTGGTGCGCATGCGTCGTTTGGCGGCCAAGCGCGGCGGCAACCTGGTGGTGATACTAGAGAACGAGCCGCCCAATGCGAAGTGCTCCGGGTACAACGGGCTGGGGCGCGTGTATCGCTGCTCGGACACGGAGTTGGCCAAAGTAGCGGGTGGCGGCGGGCCCGACGAAGAAACGGCAGCCGCGCTGGAGACGCAGAACGGAGCGGAGTCGAATGCGGACGCGAAGTAGCGTGTGCGCGCTGCGCTAGAACACGACGGTGACGGTCCTCGAGCCCGAAGCTCCCTCGCTGCCTGGCGGCAAGCGCAACGTCTTGTTCGTTTGCAGCAAGAACCGATGGCGTAGCCCAACGGCCGAGCAAATCTGGCGCAAGCATGCGCTTCTTTCCGTCCGCTCCGCGGGAACCAGTTCCAGCGCTCGCCGCCAAGTCACCGTGGAAGACCTGCAATGGGCGGACGTGATCTTCGTTATGGAGCAGAAACACAAGGCCAGACTCCGCGACGGATTCGCCCGCGCGATCGAGCACAAACCCCTTCACGTGTTGGACATCCCCGACGAGTACACATACATGGATCCGGAGCTTGTCGAGCAGTTGGAGCACTCGGTGGCGGCGCTACTTGGGCTCTAGGTTCGGCCTCAATCTCCCGCATCGGGGGGGGCCGCGGGGGCCGTGCCCCATGCCAGCTCAGGCACCTAGCTGTGGGCGCAGCTCGATCGTTTGGTCCAGCTGTAGACTTTCCAAGAACTCCCGGTCGTGGCGCCGTGGCGCTCAGCTCGAAGAGCGCCACGGGCCGCGCTTCAACGGTCGAGCACTTCCCGCACGCGGCGGAGCAGCGCGCTGGCCGTGAAGGGCTTCTCCAGGAGCGCCACGTCTCCGAGTTCGTCGGAGCTCAGCACAGCGTCGCTCCTGTATCCGGACATGAACAGCACCGGCACGCTGATGCCGAGCTCGCGAAGCCGGCGCCAGAGCTCGGGGCCGTGCAAACGCGGCATGACCACGTCCGTGAGCAGCAAGTCGAGCCGGTCAGGGCGCTCGAGACACAGCTCCAACGCCTCTTGCCCATCCTGCGCGCGCTCGACGGCGTAGCCCTGCTGAGCGAGCAGCCTCACGACCACGTGCGCAACGGTGTCGTCGTCCTCGGCCACGAGGATGCGCTCGCTGCCACCTTGCGCGGTCGTCGCCGTGGGCTCGACCGTGGCCAGGGGTTCCTCCAGGCAGAGCGGCAAGTAAACCTTGACGGTCGTGCCGTGCCCGAGCGCGCTGTCGATGTGGATCCCCCCGCCGCTCTGCTTCGCGATGCCGTACACTGTCGAGAGCCCCAACCCCGTCCCGCGTCCCAGGTCCTTCGTGGTGAAGAACGGGTCGATGGCGTGCTGTCGCGTTTCCTGCGACATGCCCGTGCCGGAGTCCGAGACCACGAGCAGCGCGTACTGACCCGGGGCGAGTTGCTCGAGCCCGCCGATGCTCTCCTCAGGGATTGTGGCCGGGCAGAGGCGCAACTCGACAGTGCCGCCGCTGGGCATGGCATCTCGGGCGTTGGTCACTAGGTTCACGATCACTTGCTCAAGGTGACTGCTCGTGCTGCGCACCGGCAGCGCGACCGGGTGCGAATCGACGGCCAAACGCACCCGGTCGCCGATCAGGCGCTCAAGCAGAGTCTCGACGTCCTGCAGAACGGGCACGAAGTCGATCACCTCCGTTGGCGACTCGTGGGGCCGACTGAACAGCAATAGCTGGCGCACCAGGCTCGCCCCGCGCCGACCGGCCTTGACCATTTCCTCGACGAGCCCGACGAGATCAGGGCGATCCTGCAACTGCCTCTGGAGCAGCTCGCCGTTGCCCATGATCGCGACCAAGAGGTTGTTGAAGTCGTGCGCAATGCCACCGGTGAGTTGACCGATGACCTCCATCTTCTGCGAGTGCCTGAGCTGCTCTTCCAGCCGCTTGCGGTCGGTGATGTCTCGCCACACGACGTGCAGGATGCGCTTGCCGCCCCGTTGCACCACTGTCAAGAGTACCTCGACGGGAAAGACCTCTCCATCGAAGCGGCGGTGGTCCCACTCGAAGCGGTGACTGCCCTCGGCGAACGCCACGGCCATCATCTCGTTGGCCTTTTCGAAGGAGCTGCGACCGTCCGGCTGAGTCGGTGGTGACAGCTCCGACGGGTGGGTACGACGCAGCCGTTGTCGATCCGAGCACCGCAGCATCGCAAGCGCGGCTTCGTTGAACTCCACGAACGCGTCATCCTCGATGATAAGGATGGCGTCCGCCGAGCGTTCAAAGAGCTCGCGGTACGGGTCCAGCTCGTGGTTCACGCGCCGATAGGGTCGCGCGGACTCCTCTCCAGCGCAACGGTGCACCGCTCTGGCGCAGACAGGTGGGCGGGACTGCTGGATCTGCACTCCGCGCGCCGCAGGCCAGCGGCTCAGCCACTGCATCGGCCAGGATATCGATACCTTTCGAGTGCCGACGCCTAGCTACATATATGCAAATTGCATGTCGGTTAGGCCCTCCAGCGGCGTTGGCCGCTACTAGCGGACGAGTGGCGTGTGGTAAGTCACCCGAATGCGCAGTGTCTCTCCTGGCGTCCGCTTGGCGCTTATACTCGCGCTCGCTGTCGGCTGCGAAAAGCAGGAGGCCCCGAAGCCGACCGCGTCCGGTGCAGCGGTTGCGCCCAGCACAAGCCCGACAACTTCAGCAGTCACATCCGTGACCGCGAAGGACTTGGAGGGACTGTCCCACCGCAAGGCCAAGGACGCCCTCGTCGCTTTGGGCTGGCGAGGCCAGAACGCGAGCACCGGGCCAAATGAGGGGGCGTTCTCGCTTTCTACGTCAAAGGATGACGGCTCTGAAGTCGAAGTCGAAATGCACGTTTTCGAAAGCGAGTTCGAGAAGAAGGCGTTGCGTCCACGCGCCATCGAGGACGCCGTCTTCGCCGAAGGAGGCAAGCGACTGCTCAGCGTGCGGGCCAACAGCGGCGGCAGCTTCGACCAGAATGCTTCTCGAGTGGTGCTCGACGCACTCTTCAAGCGTGCGCGCGATCCGGAGGAGCCCTTCGTCTGGGTGAAGGCTCCCGGAACCACATGGCTTGCGCTGTCGATCCAAACCGTGGACGGCCACCTAGTGATCGCGCCGAAGCTGGTCGATGTGACCGCCACGGCTCTAACCGCGCTCGGTTACCAGAACGTGACCCGGGGAAGCGAACAGAAGCGAAACACCAAGAACCCGAAAGACACTGGGTTTCCCGGGCTGACGTTACGCGCTGACAAAGCTGACGACCGCGTCGGCGTGAGCTTCCGGTGCCTGACCGAAGACACGGACAAGCAGTTCTTCCCCAGGCCAGACGACGCCGACCTAGGCGAAGCGATCTGGTTCAAGCAGCGCTGCAAGGTAGTCGTGTCCGTGATCGGCAAGGCTCAGCAGTGGTCCGACAAGGCCAAGGCCAAGTCGCTGCTCAAGAAGTTGCTCACGTACAAACCCGCGCCGGGTTAGTCGTCTGCGACGAGCAAGCTCGTGTCATGCCGATTTCGTGCCTGCTGCGCGACTGGCACCGAGCGACTTGCGGTAGGTCGCAGCAACTCGTCCGGTGAGGAAACGTTGCGGCAGAAAGCGCATCAGTGTCGTTCCGATGCGGTTGCTCAACCCCGGGATTGCAAGATAATCCCGACGCCGGAATGCTTCCACGGCTTCGGCGGCGCAAACATCGACGGGCATCAAGAATGAGCGAAGTTTGTCGAAGCGTGCGCCCGCTGTCATTTCCGTGATGATGCCACCCGGCGCGAAGGTGGTGATCGAGACATTCCGACCGTTTAGCTCGTGGGACAGCCCGCAACCGTAGTGCACGAGGAAAGCCTTCGTCGCGGAGTAGGCCGTCTGATAGGGGACCGGGGTGAGACCAGCCAGGCTGGAGACGAGCATCAGGCCGCCACCTTCCGACTGTGCCTCGAGGTGCGGAATCAGTTCGCGACTCATGCGCACGATACTGCGGACGTTGGTCGAAAGCATGGCATCGAACTCGTTCCAAGAGAGTTCGTCGTGGTCACCAAAGTGCGTCACTCCCGCGTTGAGGACTGCTCCGCTCAAACTGCGCCCGTCCGTGGCGTGTTGGAACAGTCGGTCGACATCTTCCATGCGCGACAGATCTGCTGTGATCGGAGCAACTTTGACTCTAGCCTCAGCTTCGAGTTCCTTTCGGAGCACTTCTAGGCGGTCGGCCCGACGCGCAACGACGATGAGATTTGCGCCATGGCGATGAGCCAAGACGCGAGCTATCTCCTGACCCAAGCCCGATGAGGCACCTGTGACGAGGACCCAACGATCGCGAAGAACTAACGGTGTCATCTGGTGCTTCCCACGGCTGAAGGGGACCAGAAGCGGATCAGCCCGCGTCGTCAAGGCCTGGTCTCCCCGGCCTACGCCCGGGTCCTCAAACGACGGCGTTTCGTGCCCCAACGCCCTGGTCCCGCCTTCACTGTCCGGGAAGCATGACAACCGTCATGTTAGCTGGCCGGGTCCGCGCATACATGCGTGTTCCGCGAATACCCGGGAAGCATTGCCATGTCGGCGCCCCATATCCATAGACCTGCGCGCGTGGTCGTTACCGGCGTTGGCCTGGTGACGGCCCTTGCGCCGAATGCCACAGACTCCTTCCGACGGTTGGTCTGCGGCGACTCGGGGATTCGGTGCGTCGAAAGCTTCGACGCGAGCGGCGAAAAGGTCGTCGTAGCGGCGGAGGTGCCGCCAGAAGTCGCAAAGGAACTCGCCGAACGCCTGCCCGCTGACGTGCGCTCGCGCACCGAACGCTTCGTGCATTTTGCATGTGCCGCCGCAAGCGAAGCATTGGGCCAGGCTGGTCGCCCCCACGAAGAAGCGCCTGATCAATGGGGCGTTGTTTCAGGCGTTGGCATTGGCGTGCCGCATCCGTCGGAGGGCTATCGGGTCGGTCCTAGCTCCATCATCAAGGTGATGCCCAATGGGGCTCCGGCATGGATCTCGATTCAAGAAGGATTGCGCGGCCCGAGCATGACCACGAGCACTGCCTGCGCCTCTGGAGCGCACGCCCTCGGCGTCGCCTTCGATCAGATCCGCCTAGGTCGTGCGACGGGAATGGTTGCAGGCGGGGTCGATACCGTGGTTACCCGTGATGTGATGCGCGCATACGCATGGATGCGCGCGCTGAACACCGCGAAAGACGAAACGCCACAACAGATGTCACGGCCCTTCGACGCAACGCGGCGTGGTTTCGTGCTCGGAGAAGGGGCCGGGTTTCTGGTGCTCGAAGAGTACGAACACGCTCGGCGTCGCGGAGCTAGGGTATTCGCGGAGATGTCAGGTTGGGGCGCATCTTCGGATGCCCATAGCATCGTCGCAGTGGCACCGGACGGTGTGGGCATGGCTGCGGCGATGCGTCGCGCATTGTCCGACTCAGGATTGGCCCCGGAAGCCGTGGACTACGTCAGCGCCCATGGCACCAGCACCAAAATGAACGACCGTGAGGAAACCAAGGCGATCCGCAGCGTTTTTGGCAAGCACGCGGGCCGACTGTTGGTCAGCTCCCAGAAATCGATGCTCGGGCACGCCATGGGCGGAGCAGGTGCAATCGAGGCCGTGGTCACGGTGCTCAGCATTGCGAACCAAGTAGTGACGCCGACGATCAATCTGCGAAACACAGATCCAGAGTGCGACCTGGATTACGTGCCGAATCAGGCACGCGAGGCGCCGCTGCGCGCCGCGCTGAGCAACTCGTTCGGGTTTGGGGGACACAACAGCGCGCTCGCCTTTGCTCGCTTGGAGGCCTCTTGACCACTTCGATCCTAAGCAACGACACCCCAATCACCCTCGAGACTTCTACGCTGCCCGCCGCGCTCGAGCTTGCCGCCGCGGAGGAAGCCCACGTGTGGGTGGCCGTCAAAGACGCGGACGCAAGCGTGCACCCCATGCGCGCAATCTTAGAGTCTGCGAATCGCTTGGCCCGCCACATGATCTCGCTCGGCTTCCGACGGGGAGACCGCGCCGTGGTCATGCTGCCAACGAGTGAAGCGTGGCTCGTCGGTTTCTACGGCACGCTCTTGGCGGGCGGCGCTGCGGTACCCGTGGGGCCAAACCTGAGTTTTGGGGGAATGGATCGATACGCCGAGACGGTGCGTACGATCATTCGCTCCGCCGGCGCGCGCTTCTTGATCGGTAACGAGGCCATCGAGCCACACGTTGCGGCGCTGGCGACGGACAGCTCAGGGCTCGAACACTTCGTTCGCGCAGACCAAGTGCAGACGCTCAGTGGCGCTAACGGTGCCGCACTCCCGTCGGTGGACGAAAACGAACCTGCGGTCATCCAGTACACCAGTGGGACGACCGGGAGACCGAAGGGCGTCGTGCTCTCCCATCGCGCGCTTTTGGCGAACGCGCACATGATTGGCGAACGCTCCGGCATGACGTCGAAGGACGTCGGGGTCAGCTGGTTGCCGCTGTTTCACGATATGGGTTTGGTCGGAGCATTGCTCACGTCGCTCTACCACCGCTACCCGCTGCTGCTGATGCCCGTTGAGTCCTTCTTGCTTCAGCCGCGCCGCTGGGTGCAGTGGATGAGCAAGCGCAACGCATCGCTGTCCGTTGCCCCAAATTTCGCCTATCAATTCGTGGTGGATCGAGTTGCAGACCGCCACCTCGCCGACATCGACCTGTCGAGCTGGCGGATCGCGTTCAACGGAGCCGAAGCAGTCCGCCCCACGACGCTGCGCGCGTTTGAAGCGCGATTCGGTCCGCTGGGCTTCGGTGGTCGCGTGTTTCAGTCCGTCTACGGTATGGCCGAAAACGCTCTGGCCGCGACCTTCCCACCGAGCGGCACGCTTTGGCGCACCACCGAGCTCGGCGAACGTGAAGTGACCTCCGTGGGCACTCCGCTCGCGGGCGTTACCGTTGCGATTCGGGACGAAACCGGCGAGCCGGCGGCCGTCGGAAGCGTCGGAAACATCCGTTTGAGGAGCCCTTCTCTGATGTCGGGCTACTTCCGAGATGACGAAAAGACCGCGGAAGTTTTGAGCGACGGCTGGCTCGACACAGGCGATCTGGGGTTCGTTCACGGTGGCGAGCTGTTCGTGACGGGGCGAAAGAAGGAACTCATCATCAAGCGCGGACGCAACTACGCGCCTGAAGAGTTCGAAAACGTTGCGCTCGATGCGGGCAAAGGGCGCGTGCTTCGCGCTGCCGCGCTGGGTGCCGCAGATGACCGCGGAGGGACGGAGCGCATCGTCGTGGTGCTGGAAACCCGCTCCATGACCGAACACGAGCGCGACGTATTGACACGCGAAGTCAACGGCGCGCTTGTTGCTGCGATCGGACTGGGAGCCGATGACACGGTGATTGTGCCGCCGCACACGATCGAGCGCACCACGAGCGGGAAGATCCGCCGAGCTACGCTGAGTGAACGCTACGCAGCTCTTGACCTCCCGGGTCAAGTTGCCCGTCACGTCGAGACCGGCCCGGAGGGCGGATGAAAGCACTCGTGGTCGGTGGCACGGGATTCGTCGGAATGAATCTGACCCGAGCGCTGGTGGCTCGGGGTGACGACGTGCTCGCGACTCGACGCAAGCGCGCCAACACGCTGTTCGCACGCCGTCTCGGCGCGAAGTTGGTCACCGCGGAGCTAGATTCCGAAGCGGAACTCACGAGCGCCATGACCGGGCGCGACGTGGTGTTTATGTGCGCCGGGCACTACCCGCGCTACTCTTTGGATCGAGCCGCAGAGGTCGACGTCGCGCGACGGCGTGCAATTGCGAGTCTTTCGGCCGCGCGCCGCGCTGGCGTCGAGCGACTCGTGCTGGTCAGCTCAGCGGCCACGGTTGGCCCACCGCGCGGCGGGCGCACGCAGTCGGACGAAACCGATGCTCCCGATCCTCGCAGCCGTGCCGGCGTCTACCACTCCGTCAAGATCGCTATCGAGGAAGAGTTGCTCAACACGGCGGCCGGCGGTCCAGAGGTCGTCGTGTTGTGCCCAGGGGCCATCTTTGGGGAACTCGACGTGAAGGCAGGTACCGGCTTTTTGATCGTCGCGATCGCCAACGAGAAACTTCCGTTCTGCGTCGAGGGCAGGACCAGCGTTGTGGATGCCGACGACCTTGCGCTTGCCCTGATCGCCGCAGCCGAGCGCGGTCGAGCCGGCGAAAGATACGCCCTCGGGGGTCACAACATGCTGGTGAGCGAACTGGTCGATGGCATTGCCGAAGTGCTGCAGATCGCACCTCGATTCCAGCGCTTGCCGCTGGCTGTGGCTGGATTCATCTCGACTCTCGCGGAGATGCGCGCCGCGGTGGTGCCCGGCGCGCCGCGGCCTTTCTTATCGCGGGAGTTAGTGGACAACGTGCGATTTGGGCGTTGGCTCGACGACACCAAAGCCCACACTGAGCTCGGGCTTCTGCCCTCGACCCCCCTCAACGAAACTCTGGAAAAAGCGTGCCGCTGGTACGCGCGACATCACTACCTGAAAGGACTGGAACATGCAGACCACCTCCTCCGCTCAAATCAAGAGCGACCTGGACACGATCATTCGGCGCATCCGGCCCGACGTGCGCGGTGACATCAACGGTACAGATCGGCTCCGCGACGACCTCGGCCTCGACTCCTTGCACTCGATGGAGCTGCTTTCCGAAGTCACGGAAAAGTACGAGGTGGACGTCGACCCCGAAGACCTCGTGGAGGTTCGTACGGTTGATGACATCGTGACTTTTCTATCCCAACTGTTGAGCACGAGGTAGTTCAGTGCGCGTACAGTTCATCTACTCGGCGTTCGAGCGCCACGCACACTCGCACCCAGAATTGCTCGAATACGTCCCTTGCGACGAGTACCTGGGCGGTGCCGGGCTTGGTATTGCTTGCATGGCTGCCGTGACGCCCCAAGACGTCGAAGTTGCGTTTCACGACGATCGGGTCACTCCTTTTGATGTAGGCGGGCAGAAGTCGGATCTGTACGCGTTTTCCTTCTTCACGCCCGCCGCGAGCCGCGCATTCGAGCTCTCAGATGCGCTGCGCAGCGCCGGGCACAAGACGGTCTGTGGCGGGATCTTTCCGTCCCTCATGCCAGACGAGGCCGCCGCGCATTTCGATACAGTCGTGGTCGGCGAGGGCGAAGGTGTGTGGCCGGAACTGCTGGCAGACGCGAAACGCGGTGCTCTCAGACCTCGCTACGAGGCGCTGGCTCCTTATGACGTGAAGCAGCTACCGCCGCCCCGTATTGATCTCTACGTAGACAACGAGTCGGCGGATCTGCGGCCAGACGATTACCCCTTGCAGCTGTCTCGGGGATGTCCTCTCAAGTGCGACGCCTGCGCAATTCCTGGCAGTTTGGGACGAGGACTTCGGGTCGTGCCGCGGGCGACGGCCAAGGCGGCGTTGGCAGACCTTGCGCGCCATGGAAAGCGCGCAGCGCTGACCGAAGACACGTCGTTCTTCTTCTTCTCTGGGGCGAGGCGGCACTTTCGAGAGTTTTTGGAGGATTTGCGTGACGACCCCCGACCCGGTCACGACAAGGTCAGTTACGTTGGTATCAGTGCACCGATGCTGCTCGCGTTGGATCCGACGCTGTTGGCGGAGATGAAGAAATCCGGAGTCGATCGCTTCTACTTGGTGGGCGGATTCGACCCGATCACCCGGAGAGCCTTCGGCGAAGGTGACGCGACGGCGTTGGACAAGATGCTGCGAGTCATCTCCCGTTGTCAGGAGCAGGAAATAGACCCATACGTCAGCTTCTTGGTTGGCAATGAAACCGACGACGAAGGTGTCTTTGACCGCATGCTCGAGTTCTGCAAACGCACCGCCCTCGACAAGTGCGAGTTTGCCATCTTTACTCCGTATCCTGGGACTCCCGCTTGGCACCAGCTCCTTTCGGAGGAGCGAATTACGAGCCGACAATGGAAGCACTACAACGACGCCAACGTCGTTTTTCGGCCGAAGCAAATGACTGCGGACCGACTCCAACGGGGCTACCTCGAACTGTGGCGGGAGTTCTATCGCGGGCGCGATGAGTTGAGGCAGCGAGAGCACCATGCACGCACCATCCAGTTCTAAGCCCCTAGATCCATTTGCCGCTGCGCTGGCCGCGCGCCACGAAATAGAAAGCCGTCTCGTCGTGGATGCTCGTGACGAGGGCGAACTGCTCGGAACGGTACTGAGCGAAGTGCGTGAGATGTGCGCGACTCACGTGGACAGCGCGCGCATCGATCGTGAAGGCCGACTCGGCACGGAACTGTTACAGCGGGTCGCCGAGCGCGGCTGGTTCGGGTTGACCGTGCCTGAGCAGTACGGTGGCTCCGCGCTGTCTCTGGCGGCAGCGACCCGCGTCATTGCGGAGTTGGCGGGGGCCAATGGCTCCTTGGGAACGTGTATTGGTTTGCACTCGGGTCTTGCGCTGCACGCGCTGCTGCACGTGGCGTCACCGGAAGCCAAAAGCAAGTACTTGAACGAAGTGGCATCTGGACGCTGCATCGCGGCGTTTGCGGCGACGGAGCCCGGCGCCGGATCGGACATCGCCGCAGTCAAGACGACCCTGGTCGACCGCGGCGATCGCCTCGAGCTCAACGGCGGCAAGTGTTACGTAACCAACGGCGGTCTTGCGGGAGTTTTGACCGTTTTGGCGCAGAGCCCTGGCCTTGGTGGTGCACGGGCCGGCCACACCCTCGTGCTCGTGGACGCTGCCGCGCACGGAGTGAGCCGAAGCGGTGAAGAGAACAAGCTCGGCCTCAAAGGTTCGTCGACCGTGTCCGTGTATTTCGACGGAGTCACGGTGGAACCGATTCACGTGCTCGGGGAGTTCTCCAAGGGACTCGAATACGCCCACAATGCGCTGGGTTGGGGGCGCACGTTCATGGCCGCGGGTTGCCTGGGCAGCGCCCGTGCGGCGCTCGCGAAGGCCGTGGAACACGCTCAGACCCGTGAACAGTTTGGCCGCCCTCTGGCGAAGTTCCCGCTGGTGCATGAAGCGTTGGCGCGAGCGAGGGCGGACGTCCTCACGATAGAGAGCACGCTTCGCTTGGTGTGTGCGTTCGGAGACGCCAGGGTGGGCGAGCTGACGCTTCCGTCGACACTCTTGAAGCTCATTGCATCTGAGCAGGCGTGGCGCGTGGTCGATACCTCCTTGCAGCTGATGGGCGGAGCTGGCTACATGGAGGAAAATGGCATCGCGCGGAGCCTGCGCGACGTGCGCATCACGCGCATCTTCGAAGGCGCCAACGACGTGTTGCGTGTAAGCATCGCCGCGGCAGCGCTGACCTGGGCCACCCAGAGCCTTTCGGATGTACCTCTGGCGGCTTCCGGGGAATTCGCTGAGGAAGGGCGCCTGGTGGCCTCCGAGCTGTGCGCGCTTGGTGACGCCATCAACGCTGTACGGGCACGTTGGGGCTTTCGACTTTTTTCGCAGCAGGCAGTTGCGGCTCAACTGGCCGATGCCATCGCTGAAAGCTTCGCCGCCTTCGCTCTGCTGTTGCGCGCATCCACAGAAGAAAAGATCCCGCCGCAGCTGTTTCAGTTGGCGATCCGCGAGTCGCTCGGTCGCGCGACGCGCGCACGACTTGCGGCGACCGTCGAGCGCGACGCTCGGGTTTCCGATATCTACGCGGCACTCTGAAGCCACTCGGCGGACTCTCTGCCGACCTCCCCGTTGCTACGCCTGCCGACCAGCACCAGCGTAGCCCCCAATTCCCCCCGCCAGCGCGCGTAGCATCAACGCAAAGGTCGCTCACGGTTCCCGCGCCGATGAGGAGAAACCAGCAAGCGTCTAGGGGCACAGTCGCACGGCTTGGGCCAGCACGGGAGTAGCGCCCCTGGGCCGAGCCGCGACCCGACCCCCAAAGAAAACACACAACTCGCGGCCGCTATGTACGACGGGGCAAGTGTTGCAGGAGGCACCCCATGGACGCAGTTCGGAATCGCTCTTCAGCCAGCCAGAACCAGAGCTACTTGGACGACGAGCAAAACTCCTCACAAGCGCCCTCCATGGCGCAGGGCAATCGCGCCGGTAACCCGAACATGAGTTGCCCGCCAAAGGCAGCGCCCCTGCGCTCTGAAGCCCCCCGGCCGCAGTCCCGGACCGATGCCGGGTTGGACGCTGGCTACACGGGCAAGGACGGCAGCACCCAGGTATCTCGGGATGCGGTCAACAAGTTGGTCCGCGATGCAGGCAAGCAGTCGAAGCCAGTCGTGACCACGGGGGAAGCGCCGAAGCCTGGTGGCAACGAGAAGACGCTGTGTGAGAAGCGCAAAGCGACGAACGAGGTACTCTGCAACGCGCTCGGCGTGGTCGCGACCTGGCGGGCCGGCGCGATGGCCGTGCCCGGGTTCGGTTTGGAGGTGGTGCGGACCTGTGAATCGTCGGCAAACTGGCTTGAAGAAAACGCGCCGGGTGGGGCTTGCGGCAAATGATGGACCTTGAGCCCATTGCCGTGGTTTATGCCGGCTGTGTCGGAGTTGGCCTGGTCGCTCTCGACTCGCTGTCCCATGCCGTCACGCCGAGTCGAGGCGCGTTGTGCGCTGCTTTCGGAGCTGTTGTTGCGTTTTCGGGTTTTGGGGACGAGATCCTAGCATTCACCATCGCGTTTGCGATTGCGCGTGCTATTCCGCAGCCGGCCAGTGGCGACAAACGCGCTGGTGCGAAACTGCTCGCGGGCCTGAGCGTGCTGTTCTTCGCCTTGGTTGGTTCTGGGCCATTCCCCTGGGATGACCTTCGCACTTGGGTATGGCCGATCGCGGCGTTGCTCGTTCGTGCAGGCTTGCCTTCGCAACATCGGAGTAACGAGCAGGCGAGCGCACTGCAAGGTGACGCGCCACCAAGCGAGTAGGTCGTGGCGCAATTCGCCACTTGCGCGGATGGCGCAACGCTTTCGCCTCACGACGCTGAGAGGCTCGTGCTCATCGCCTGTGGGCGCAGCTCGATCGTTTGGTCCAGCCGTAGGCTTTCCAAGAACTCCCGGTCGTGGCTCGCGATCACCAGCCCGCCCGGCCACGCCAGCAATACCTGACGCAGAGCACCCGCGCCCGCGAAGTCGAGGGCATGCACCGGTTCATCCAGGACGAGTAGCTCCACTGCGGGCCGGCGCTGCAGCAGGCACACCAGCGCAGCGCGTGCACGCTCTCCGGGGCTAAGGGACGACAGCGGGCGCTCCGCCAAAGCCAAGGGGAAGCCGTGGGCCAGGAGCAGTCCGGCCGCGGCCTCCGGCGACTGCACTCCCGAGTCCCAAGACAATCGCTCCAGCAAGCTTTCATGGCTCATCCAGTCGAGCGCGCCTTGTGCGATCACACCGATCCGCTCGAGCTTTCGTCGGGCGTCGCCGGTAGACGCGGCTAGGTCGCCCGTCATGATGCGGAGCAGACTGGTCTTGCCAGCGCCGTTGGCTCCCGTCACCGCCACGCGTTCCCGGCCGATGCTGAGACTGAGATTCTGGAACAACGGCTTGCCCTCCACGTGAGCACTGACATCTTGCAAGACCACTAGAGACTCACCGGTAGGCGGCGACAGTTTGGGCATGACGGCTTCTAGGGGAAGCGCGACTGCGAGTGCCCGCCGCGCTGCTTTTGCCCAGCTGCGCGCTGCGTGGAGGCGGCTTTTACGCACCGCCTCCATGCGCCCCTGCCTTTCTTGTGCGTAGCTGCGCTTCTGGTTGAGTCGCATGCGGGGTGTCGCGCGGCCCAGCTCTCGCACGCGGCCTACGTTCTTTTTTCGCTCACGACGCCTGCGGTACTTCTCGCTGTGGGCTTCTTGTTGCTCCAAAGCGTTGAGACGTTGCACATATTTGCGTTGGTTGTCCGCTGCTTCCTGCGCCAACCTTGCCTCCAGCACTTCCAGATTGCCCGGGATGTAGCGACAGCCGGATTCGGCCATGACGAGGAAGTTCTGGAAACAGCCGAGCAGCCGTCGCTGATGCGAGACCACCAAGAGACCGCCATCCCAGTCTTTGAGCCAACCAACCAGCCAGGCGATGCCGACGTCGTCCAGGTCCTGGGTCGGTTCGTCCAAGATCAGGAACTCCGGATGACGGATCTTCGCATCGAGCAGACAAAGCTTGCGCCGCTCGCCCGGGCTGCAGTGGCTCGTGCCACGCAGCGCGCGCTGATCCGATAGCCCCGCCTGGGCCAGTTCCCGCGAAGCGGCTTCGTGACCGCAGGCGCCGGGCTGCGACAGAAGTCGGTCCAGTGCGTCGGTGGGTCGGTCCGGCTCTAGTTGTTGGGGGACGAACCACGGCGTCGTGCGACGCACCACCCGGCCACGGCTAACCCCTTCGTCACCCGCCAGAAGCCGTAGCAACGTGGATTTGCCCACGCCATTGCGCCCAAGGATCGCTGCCTGCTCGCGGCCGATGCGCAAGTTCAGATTTTCGATCAACGGTCGCCCCGCCGGGGTCCAGAGATCGAGACCTCGAACTTCGAGCAACGGCGCGAACATTTGAGATGAGGCGCTCATGATTGCTCATCCTCCAGACTGCGCATCACCGCCGCCACGACGAGCGGGTCGCCCTCCAACTCGAAACGCATTCCAAGCTCTTCGGGCTCTGCCGAGAGCACACGGCAACGACCGTAGATGGTGGTCAGTGCGGACGTTGCGGCGTAGGGCACAAAGAGATTCACGCGGCGTTGGTCTTTGCGAACGGACTGCAGCAACTTCTCTTTGAGGCGCTGCACACCATCCGCATCGTGACCACTAAGCAGTGCGAACTCGTGTGGCCCGCACAGATCCTGGAGTTCTTCCGAGGACGGCGTTGCGGGCACGCGGTCCAGCTTGTTGAAGACATAAAGCCGTGCAACGTCGCCGGCCCCAAGTTTCTCCAACAGAGCGTGCGTGGTAGTCAGATGAAACCGCCACTCGGGATCGGAAACGTCCACGACCAACGCCAAGAGCGACGCTTCTCGCGCTTCGGCCAGGGTGGACTCAAAGCTCGCGAATAGACGCTCCGGCAGTCGCCGAATGAAACCCACCGTGTCGCTCAGCAAGACGTCGCCACCGTAGCGACTCAGCGAGCGCGAAGTGGTGTCGAGAGTTTCAAATGGCATATCCTTGGCCGAGAGCCCGGCTTCGGTGAGCGCATTCATCAGCGTCGTCTTGCCCGCGTTGGTGTAACCCACCAGCACGATGCGTTTACTCTGACTTCGTCCCTGACGCTGCGTCCGGCTCGAGCGACTGATGCGTTCGAACTCCCGACGCAACTCCGCAAGCCGGCCGTCGATCTGGCGTGACATCAACTCGCTTTGGGTTTCGCCCGGGCCGCGCCCACCCATGACGCCACCCGCTTGTTGGTCCATCACTAGGCCGACTCCGCGGATCCTCGGTCGTAGGTACTCCAGATGCGCGATCTCCACCTGAATGCGAGCGCGTCGAGTGCGTGCATGTCGGAGAAACACATTCAGGATGACCGCCTCGCGATCGCACACAGCCAGCCCTGTCGCTTCTTCTAGATTACGGGTCTGAGACGGACTGAGCTCCGCGTCGAGGACCAGCAGATCCGCGCCGCACTCTGTCGCTTGCTCCACCAGGTTTTCATAAGTTCCGCGACCGATGAAGGTGCGCGGGTTCGGCTGTGCAAGGCGATACGTCGCATGCCCCACCACCCGATCGCCCTGCGCCTGGACCAGCGCGAGGATCTCTCCGAGTTGCGCGCTCTTCACGGCATCGCTGTCCCAAACGCCCAAACAGGCGACAAAACACGAGTTCTTGCCGTCTTCAGCCGTCAAATGCGGCGCGGCCCGCTGCGCCCGACGCGTCCACTCTAAAACGGCGGCTTCCAGTCGGCCGTCGTCTGCAAGCGGAGCTTCGCCATGCTCCTCAATAGGATTGGATTCGAACTTCATCACTGCTCCAAAAGCTGTTGGCGCGAGTCACCGGGTCGCAGGCACGACTGCGGTGATCGCCATCTCGAATACACGAACGCCCATTCGGTCCGGTGCCGGAAGCACCGCCGCGAGACGTCAGCGAACGCCCCAGTCAGGTAGAAATACGCTGACTGGGCGAGGACTAGATGAAGCTTGAAGTGCGCATCGTGGGTTCCTCCCGAGTGAGGGAGTGACCTAGCTATACTTCACTTTTGGGGACTCGGCAACGTCAGCTCAGAAGCGCATCGTCGTGGTGATCTAGCTGGGCGAGTGTGTTTTCCCGCGCCGACTACCGAGCGCCACGCCCGCCACGGCGAGCGGGCCAAAGGTCAGCGATTGCGAACGCATACCAGCGCGTCGCCACTCCACGCAGTGGTTTTGATACGCCGGGTCGATGTCGGGACGGGCGGCCGCTTCACGCGCCACGTGTTGGCATTGGAGCCACCACAACCGACGTACGCGGTAACACACGCCAGGGCAGCGAACGAAAGCGCTCGGTGGGTTGGTCTCATCGCTTATCGCCGGCCCGCGGCGGTGGGCCATTGGGTCGACACGCCAGCGGCGCGTCTTTGGGCCCGGCGACACACGTGCCTTCCACCGTGCGATCGCGCATTTGGAAGCTGCATGCCGCGGACTCAGCGAGACCCTTACAAGCCTCGACAGCTTCGGCAGGAGGACCGCGCCGACCGTCCGGCCCACCCGGGCCTCCGCGGCCCGGTGGCCCCGCGTGCTTGCCATGCGCTCCGGACGGGGGCGCGTGGTTCGGTCCGGATGTTGCTGGGCTCTCCACGTCGGCGACCTCCGATGTCGGCTGCATGGCTGGGCTGCCGCCGCAGCCAAGCGCGGTGGTAAGGGCGGCGAGGGTGAAAGTCGGGATGGCTAGCTTCATGTCAGGGCTCCTCTTCTATTTCACTTTCCAGTGCGTCTAGGGTTTCGTTGAGTTCTCGTTCGGTCAGCTCGACGGGAGCTGCTTCCTCCGCGATGGCTTGGCAACTCTGCGCGGCATCGCACGACAGAGCGCCACTCGCCTCCGCGGACGAACACGCCAGCGAGGCGAGGGCCGCACACACCAGGGCAACGGCGCCAAAGACGGGTGCGGGCTGGGGCATCAACGCTTGCCCCGGGCCGGCCGGTTCGCGTGCCCTCGCCGCTGCGTCATGCGTGCCGCCAGGGTCTCGCGCTGCGCGTCGTCCAGCACTTCGAGCGCGGCTTGGGTCAGACGGAGCTGGCGCTCGAGGTGTTCGCGGCGCGGGTCCGCATCCGTGGCATTGCTGACGAACTTGGCCGCTTCGAAGTCGTCCGCGGCAAATCCCGCCAGCAGCGCTTCCACCTGCCCGCGGCGCTTCTCGTGCTCCGCACGGCGGTCGCTTGGGTCTGGACGCGGTCCGAGCTTGGCTTCCAGCGCGCTTATCTGCGCTTCGGTCAGGTTCAAGTCGGCGAAGGGGTCACGCGGTGCGCCCCCGGGTGGCGGCATCGCGCCCTCGGGTGGCGGCATCGCGCCCTCAGGTGGCGGTACGTGCAGACCGGGCGCGCCAGAAGCGTTTGCGGAGTCCCGCGGGGGCGGTGCGTTGCGCTGAACGGCTTGCACGACGGCCTGGCGTTGCTCCAACGTCAACGTGGCGTGCAGCACGTCGAGGGCGTCAGCAATGTCACTCCGCTCAGTGACGCGTTTTTTGGAAAGCGCTTCGATCTCCGCCTGGACGTTTGCCGCATCGAGACTCGCCACGCGCAACGCAACGGCAAGCTTCTTCTCGATGCTGCGCGCACTCTCGTGCGCGGCATCGCACGTCTGTCGTCCGCTGGCAGCGAGGCCGCTCAGGGTTTCACGCTGCGAGTCGGTCAATTCCACTTCGCGCAGCGCCACGTCGATCAACATCAGTGGCCCTGGCGGCGGCGGTCGGCGCGCTTGGGCGGCGTCAGCAGCTCGGCTGCTTTCGGATATGGAAGTGGTGTCCGTCCCAGAGTCTTGGGACGTCGCGTCGCCACAGGCGGCAAGCGCGAGGGGTGCGATGACGAAAAGTGCGGTGTGAAGGGTTCGAAACATCATTGGGTATCTCCTGGCTTGCCTTCAGTCATCGCAAGCCACGTGCCACGCTGCATTTGCGAAAAACGCGACAAAACCCGTGCATGGAGACTGCGGGAGCTGCAGCCGCACTGCGGATTTCGCAGGTCGTCGCCAGCCTTCGAAAACCGCGGCGTTGCCAAACGCACTGCGAATCGGCGTCGAGTCCCCGCGGACAACGTGGCATCTCCTTTGCTACGTACTGCTATGTTTGCGGCGGGCTCATGCCCGTGCGCGTTGCTCCGAGACCCTGTCGTGACCCCTCCCCTCAGCCGAAAGCCTGCCGTCAACGCATGGGCGCAGCGGGCGCCGCTGCTGTTGATCGTCGCCCTCGCGGTCGCGCTCGTCTGGGTGTCCTGGAACAACCTGCAGCGGGTCGACGCTGCCAGCACCGAGATGGCAACCGGCCAGGGCTCGACCTACCTCGAATCGGTGATTGCACTACACGGAAACGACGAAGCCTTGCCGGAACTGCTCGAGGCGCACGCACCGACCGGCCTACGCTACGTGGCCATCGTGGTTGAGGGTTCGCTGCGCGCGGAAGCCGGCACACCCACTGGGGCCATCGACTTCGGCAGCCTGGAACGCGAACGGGGGCGTACCTTCACCCGAGTCGGCGAGCGGGTGCAGATGGCGCTGCCGAAGCCCCCTCCGCCACCGGGCGCACCGCCGCCTCCCGGAATGCACGAACCGCCACCGGGCGCGCCGCCACCTCCCGGAATGCACGAACCGCCACCGGGTGCGCCGCCGCCTCCCGGAGTGCACGAACCGCCACCGGGCGCGCCGCCGCCTCCCGGAATGCACGGGCCGCCTCCCCCGCCCGGTGCGTCGCGGGGGCCCGGCCGCGGCCCTCGGCCCGCGTTCGTCATCGAGTTCGAACCCCTCGCCGCCAAGCGCCTGCAGGCGGATGCGCGCCGCTCTGTGTTGCTGAGCGCCCTGGCTGCCGTGAGCTTCGTGGTCATCGCGTCGCTGATCTGGCGGACCCTGCGCCGGCGCGAGGCGGAACAGGGGCGACTGGACCGCGAGCGACAGCTAGCACAACTGGGCGAGATGTCCGCGGTCCTTGCCCATGAGATCCGCAACCCGTTGGCATCCCTCAAGGGGCATGCGCAGCTGCTGGCGGAGCAGCTCGAGCCAGGTCAAAGCGCTCACAAGAAGGCGACGCGCATCGTCGGCGAGGCTGAGCGCATCGAACACCTGTCTACCCTGCTACTGGACTTCGTGCGCTCTGACTCAGTCCGGCGCACAACGGAGCGGGTGGCGCCTCTACTCCAGCGCTGCGTCGACAAGGTCGATACCACTCGGGTGCAGCTGCACGTGGATAAGGCTCCCGAGACGTGGAGCCTGGACGCCCTGCGCATGGATCAGGTCCTGACCAATCTCCTGGAGAACGCGCTCCAGTCGTCTCCCGACGGCAGCCCGGTCGAAGTGACGGCGTCGCAGCACGGGCAGCAGCTGGAAATCGAAGTCCGGGACCACGGCAGTGGCATCCCCAAGGGCGCGGAACAGCAGATTTTCGAGCCATTTCACACCACGCGGGTGCGCGGCGTCGGCCTGGGCCTGTTCGTGGCCAGGCGCATCGTCCAACTGCACGAGGGCAGCATCAGCGCGAGAAATGCTACGGACGAGGGTGCCGTGTTCACTGTGAGGATCCCCCCATGAGTCGCATTCTGATCGCCGACGACGAAGAAGGTGTGCGCGAGTTCATCGGAGAAACGCTGCAAGGTGCCGGACACGAAGTGGTCCTGGCCGAAGACGGCAAGCACGCGCTGGATGAGCTGACCGCGAGTGCCTTCGATCTCTTGGTGACCGATCTGAAGATGCCACGCATGGATGGGCTGACGCTCTTGCGGCAAGGCAAAGAGTTGCAGCCCGACTTGGAGGTCATCCTGCTGACGGCCCACGGCTCCATCGATGTCGCAGTGGAGGCCATGAAGCTCGGCGCCTTCGACTTCTTGCAGAAGCCCATCGCGGCACCATCACAGCTGCGCCTGCTGGTGGCACGTGCTCTAGAGCGCCGCGCGCTCGTCAGCCTCAAGGAGGGGAGCGAACGCAGCGCTTCGGCGTATCCGGATCTTCGTTCGGACGCTCCCGTCATGCAACAGGTCATCGACGCCCTCGAGCGCGTCGCGCGTACAGATTCGACGCTACTGCTCGTGGGTGAAAGCGGTACCGGCAAGGAGGTAGCGGCGCACTATGTGCACCGGCACAGTGCACGCGCAGCCGGTCCCTTCATGGCGGTCAACTGCGCGGTGCTGTCGGAGCAACTCCTGGAAAGTGAGCTGTTCGGTCACGAGCGCGGCGCCTTCACTGGAGCCCACACCGCCCGCCGCGGCCGCATTGAGCTCGCAGCGGGCGGCACGTTCTTCCTCGACGAAGTCGGCGAGCTCAAAGCTGAGCTGCAAGCCAAGCTGCTGCGGGTACTGCAAGAGCGGAGCTACGAACGCCTCGGCGGATCACGCACGCTGCACGCGGACGTGCGTTGGATCGCCGCGACGAATCGCGACTTGGGCGCCCTGGTCACCGAAGGCAAGTTCCGCCAGGACCTGTACCACCGCCTTTCGGTGTTTCCAGTTCGCCTGCCACAGTTGCGCGAACGGCGCGCGGACATCCCTGCCCTAGCCGAGGAACTGCTGCGCAGCGTCGGACGGAGTATCGGCCGCGCGCAGCTGTCGCTCGATCCCGCGGCCGTAGAAAAGCTCGTCGCGGCCCCGTGGAGCGGCAACGTGCGCGAGCTGAAGAACACCTTGGAGCGCGCCGCCATCTTGTCCGACGGTCCAACCATTCGCGTCGAGCAGATCGTGCTCGACCCCTTAGCAAGCCCCGCTCAGCCCAGCGCGATGGAGCCGCAAACCCTAGAAGAGCTGGAGCGAGCCGCAATCGTGCGCGCGTTGGCGGAGGTGGACGGCAACCGCAAACGCGCCGCCGATGCGCTCGGCATCGGCGTTCGCACCTTGTACGAAAAGCTGAAGCGCTACGGCATCGGCTGAGACGCCCGCCACGTCGTGCGACTCATGGACCACGAGCTCTCAGCTCGCGCGGCGTACCAGGGGGAATACGACGTCGTCGTCTCCGTGGTAGACCGCGGCCAGCACCGCTCGGCGCAAGGCCTCGGCGCTTTGATAGCGACAGTCCGGGTCCGGTTCCAGAGCCCGCATCACGACTTCGGATAGCGCCATCGAGATTTCGGCTCGCGGGGCCGCCAGGTGCGGAGCCAGTGGACGCTCGTGCATCTGGCGCAGACACAGCTCCGCCACCGTGCCGCCGCTGAAGGGAGCCCGACCGACCAACATCCGGTACATCACGGCGCCCAGGCTGTAGATGTCCGCGCGCGCATCGAGCTCCGCGCCCAAAGCTTGGTCCGGAGACATGTATCCCGGCGTGCCCACCACGACGCCCCGCGCCGAGAGGGTGTTGAACTCTCGGGAGTCTCGCAGCTTCGCCAAGCCGAAGTCGAGCACCACCGCTTCGTCCGCGTCGGTCAACATGATGTTCCCAGGTTTGATGTCCCGGTGCACGATACCCAAGGCGTGCGCCTCGCTGAGCGAACGGCAGACGCCGTCGACCACCTTGGCGAGGCGAGGCGCGGCGAAGGTGCCGTGATCCGTCAGGAGCCGGGACAAGTCACTGCCGGGTACTAGCTGCATGACCATCCAGGTCACCCCGTCCGTCACGCCGTAGTCGAAGACCTGCACTGTATGCGGGTCCGAGAGCTTCGAAACCAGCCGCGCCTCGCGTTTGAAGCGTGCAGCCATGGTGGAGTCGCGGCTTGCGCCTCCCGAAAGCGCCTTCAGCGCCAGGGGCTTGCCGAGCTCCACGTGCTGCACGAGGTACACCACCCCCATTCCGCCCCGACCCAAGCAGCTGAGCACGCGGTAGCGTTGATCGATGATCCGGCCGACGAGGGGCGCCCGCAGCGACGGCTGCGGGTGTACGTGGACTGAGTCGAGAAAAGTTGCGTCGTCTGGCTGTGCTTGCATCGCGGGCTCCTTGGGAACCCGACAGCACTGCAAGGGCTGGGCCGGCGAAAAACCCCGGAGTCTGGCAGCGTCGAACCCCCAGCGCATGCCGATTCCGCAGCCCTCGAACTGCGAAAGCGGCAGGTGCTGCTCGACGAGTTCGGCTTCGCTCAGCACAGCTCTTTGAGCTTCACGCGCACGCGCACGAGCGCCAGGCGCTCAGGAGAATTCTTTGGCAGTTCACGATCGGCGTCGTCGAGCAACGCTGCGCCAAGCGTGTCCCCCGCCTTGCGCTGCCTTCTTGCCGTTAGAGATCGTGTTCTTTCACGCTCCAAAGTTGCGCAGCGCCTTTTGGTGTAGCGGCTGAAAACGATCCACGAACTGTGCGTAGTCCGCGGAGCTTTGCGCGAAAAACTTGCGCTGCGTGAAGTAGTTGTTGGCGAAAAACGCCGTGATGCCAAAGCCGACGCCGGTGAACACCATCCCGAATCCGAGGCCAATGCTCAAAAGTAAGCTGATGATTCCGGGCAGAGCGACCCACTCTGCGTCGGAGTAGGTGCAGTAGGCATAGAAGAGCAGGCTCACGACAAACACGAAACCAAGAGCCATCTCGCTGATCAGCAGAGCCGTCCAGCTGACGAGCTTTTCGCCAGGGAGCCGCGTCTGCGAGGTGCTGCGCAGTTGCATGAACGCCGGCTCTGTAGGAAACGCTGGCACCGAGAAACGGGACGTAAAAAACGGAATTCCTACCAAGGTGCTTTCCTTCTGAAAGGCCCACTACCCCCTTGGCGTGCCCAATGCCAACGAAAGGAAGTTGCTAGCCCGCACATGTTGAGCGCCTTCACGGCAGTGGCGCCCGATGACGCGGCCCACTTTCGCCAGCGCGGGATCTATCGAGGCAAAATGCTCAGGAAAGTGCGCATTCTGCGGAAATGCGCGAGCAAGTCGGGAGATTGACTACGTTTGTAAGCATTTTGGGGACATAGGTGCGTGGGCCCCGCTGCACTGCACGCGCTGCTGTCGACCGCTCGCGCTTCCGCCGGCGTGGTGCGCATCCCCCTTGTGCTCGGGACCATTTGGCAACCCGTCGGTGGCAATGACACCGGTCTACTCCGATTGTCGAGCCTTCGCGTTCCCGCTAGGACGCCAGCAGCGAAGCATCCGCATATGACGAACGTCATCGTGCGCTTGAGCGTGACCGTGGCGCCCCATTAGGCTTTCGGGGGGGTAAGACATCGCACGCAATGCGAGGGAGGTGGAACCATGCGACTCAGGGGATTGATTCTGACGGCAGCTGCGCTTTGTCTGATGGCAGCGTGCAGTTCGAACAGCGACGGTGGCGGGAGCGGCAACTGCGTGAACGCCCAAGGCAACTGGACTCTGTCCGGCAGCTGCACGGCCAGTTCTTGTAACGTGGTTCAAAGCGGATGCAGCGTCAGTGTTACATGCTCGCCATCCGGCGATACCTATAGTGGCTCGGTGAGCGGCAGTTCGATCAGCTTCGGTGGCAGCGATCTCAGCTGTTCGGGCAGTGTGGGATCCGGCACTGGCTCGGGGTCCTGCACGGACAGCAGCGGAAAATGCAACTGGACCGGGACTTGCTCCAGCGGCCCCTGTGGCGCGACCGGCAGCGGCGGGAGCGGCGGGAGCGGTGGCGGGAGCGGTGGCACGGATTGCACCGCGGCGTGCAACACCCTTGCGACCTGCTGCCCGAACATGGACGCGAACCAATGCTTGCAGGGCTGCCAAGCCGGCTTCTCTCAGCCGGCGTGCGTCGCGTGCTTCAACGACACCTCCTGCGGGTCTCTGGTGCCGTGTGCCATCGCCAACTGCGGCATGCCTTCTTCGGCATGTGAATGACGCTCTAAGGACGACGACGATCTTCAGCTCGCCGCTACTCGACCAGTTCGGCTTCGCTCAACAGCGCCTGTGCTAGGGACTCCAAACCACTTTTGCCGAGGGTGTCCGAGCGTGGAACGGTGGCGATCACGTAGCTCATCGCGCGCTCGAGGTTGTCTCGACCCGGGTACGGACGCAGATCGATGCGGCGTCGCAGGGCGCGGGCCCGCGCGGGCGCGGGCGTAGGCACCGGTGCGGAGAGCGTGCGCTCCAGCTGGTTTTCGGGGAAAGCGAACATTTCGGCGCGCGACAGGATCGGCATGGGACGGAACTGATATCCCGCGGTCGCGCGCCTGGCCAAAAATTGAGCAAGGCCACCCGAAGGCGGCCTGGCTCGTCATGTCGGAAACGCTGCGGCGAAGACTAGCGGCCGAGTGCTTCCGCGCGGTTGACGATGCGCGGCGTGAGGAAGATCACCAACTCGCCGCGGCTGTCGCTGGCGCGGCGCCGCTGGAACAACAGACCGATCAGCGGGATATCGCCGAAGAAGGGCACCTGGTCGAGGTTGCGACCGGTGTTGCGCGTGAAGATGCCGCCGATCACTGCGGTGTGGCCATCCATCACCAGCAAGTTGGTCTCGGCCTCGCGCTTCAGGATCGTCGGATCGCCTCGAGCTGACGTTTGGTTGAAGTCGGGCTCGTCGCGGTTGATCTTGACCTTCATGCTAACGCTACCGTCCGCCGTCACGTGCGGGCGTACCAGAAGCTGCAGCTTGGCCTCTTGGAAGGTAGTCTGCACACCCTGGGCGCTGATCTGGGAGAACGGTATCAGCGTGCCTTGGGAAATGCGCGCTTCGTGGTTGTCCAGGGTCAGGATACGCGGGCTCGACAGAATGCGCAGCATGCCGCTGGACTCTGCCGCTGACAGACGCACCGCCAAGTTGATGGTGTTGTCGATAGAGCCGAAGGAAAGTCCGATGGCGCCACCTTGGCCGGTACCGACGGTCGCCGGCAGGTTGACTGCAAAGTTCGGGTTTTGAACCGTATTGGAAAAGGGCGACAAACCCGCAGTGGGCGTGTTGGTGTCGCTCGCGCCGCCGACCACGCCGACGGAGTTCGGGAACACCAGACCCGTGGGGTTGCCCGTAGCAGACGAGAACGTGGCGTCTCCGCCCCACTGAATACCGACATCGCGCAAATAGCGACTCGTCGCCTCGACGATACGCGCTTCCACAAGCACCTGAGGGGTCTGCGTATCGAGTGAACGGGTGAGTTCCTCGATTTGATTCAGGTTGCCCGCAACGTCCCGTACGATCATGACGTTGGTGCGTTCGTCCACGGCGATGGATCCGCGCTCGCTGAGCAAGTCCTTTGCGCGCGCTTGGATGTCCCCAGCGTTAGCGTAGCTGACGGGGATCAGGCGCGTCTCGATGGGCGCGAGTTGCATTTCCTGCTTGCGCCGCGCGATGGCCATCTCTCGCTCTTTTTCGAGGTCTGCCAAAGGCGCCACGCGAATCATATTGCCTTGGCGCACCATGCCTAGGCTCTTCGCCTGCAGCACGATATCCAGCGCCTGGTCCCAAGGCACGTTGCGCATGCGGATCGTGACGGTGCCGCTGACGTTGTCCGCGGTGACGATGTTCACGCGGCCCACGTCTGCGATCAAACGCAGCACGTTGTGGATGTCGGCGTCCTTCAGGTCCAGGTCGATGCGCCGACCCGTGAAACCGCGACGCTGTCCGAGCACGGCGTTCGATACACCTGCAGCTTCGTCGGCTTGAGCGACCTTCTCGGCCACGCCCGCGGGAAATCCATCGTGTACCTTGGGAACGTCCGCATAGTCCGTTTCGACGTGCACGGTGCGCGTCTTGCGAGCAATACCGCCGTCGCGCCCCACTCCCGTCACCGTGGACGGCAATGAACCGGGTTCGTAGAAGGACCACACTAGACTGTTGCCGCGACGCTGCAGACGCGCTTCGGATTTCTCCGCGTCGACTTCGATGACCACTTGTTGCTTCTTCTTGTCCAGCACGTAGCTGGAGATTGCCTTGACGCGGCCGCCGAATGCAGTGGTGTCCAAGGTGCGCGTCAAAGCGGCGGGCAGGCTGGCAGACGAGAGCAAGAGCCGGATCCGACCCTTCGAAGCTCGCTCCTGGGAGTATTGGGTGGATTCGGAAAGCTCGACGATGACTTTGTCTTCGCTCGCCGAGTGTTCGAAGCGACCGTCGGAGACTCGTGCAACGCCCGTGACACCCTCAGCTGGGGAAGCAGCGAGTTTGCGAATTCGCTTCTTCTGCGTGACCCCAAGGGGACCGGGCTCGAAATCCAGAACCAGCTTGTCGCCTTCAACTCGAACGGCGTAGCTGGCGTCCTTCAGCAGGGTCACCATCAGGCGGGTTGTCTTGCCCGCTGGCGTGTTGAAGGTTTGCGTCATGACGCCGCCCACCACCCCGGCCGGCTTGGTAATCGCGCTCTTTGCGCCTTTCACCGCCGTGCCGGGCACGTCTACGATCAAACGCCGGCGCTTGATGTCGAGGCGGGCTGTATACGTCGGCGTCGACGTAAAGCTCATCTCGACCCGAGCAGCTCCGTCGTCGCCCGTAGCACTCAGCTCCAGGCTGGTGGCGTAGCGTTGAGCCGGTGCGCCAGCCGCAGAAGCGGCAGAAGCGGGCAAAAATACTGAAAGTGCGAGCCCTATCGCGAGCGTACTTGTGAATCGGGCCGAGCTAAACCGCATGGTTTGTCTCCGATTTCGAACGCGACGAAACCCTTTCCCGCCGAGCCGAACTCTTCGTACTGGCATCCTATGCGTGGCCGTGGATTCGGCACAAAAAACGGGCACAACTTTATTGCGCTTACTGAAGCCACGAGGCCGGGCCGCGCGCGTCGGGACCCAGGCCGGCGCACCCCAGCGCCAAGCGCAGGGCCGCGAAGGACGCTCTAGCGCCCCGCTTCACGTGACGGACCACTCCGGGCTTGCCGGTCTGCCGCCTCAGCCGCCGGAGACGATGGTGCCTTCAGGCCGCAGCGGGATCACGCGGGTCTGACTCGGCACATCAGGGTTCTGCGGGTCTTCGCGGATCAGGACCACGTCCCCGTCGCGAATGCGATCCACTCGCCAGTTGATCTCGTAGGCCGCGCCGGAACCGCTGCCCGCGGCCACTACCTCGGGTCGACCGACGAACTGACCGCGGACGATCACGTGCCCCTTGCCGGTTGGATCCACCAGCATCGCCTTGGCGGGATGGATGCCCGTGACAATACCCACAAGCTTTAGCTCGTCGACTGCGTATTGATCCAAAACCACTTCGCGTTGGCTCTTGGCGCGGCCCTTGGTCTCGTCCACGAACGTATTCGCGTAAGAACGAAAGGGATCCCGGCTGCGTTCGCTCTCGGCAAACTCCGCCTCCTGAAAGTCGATCTTCGGCGGCGCTTCATCCGCGCCGTCGGCACCCGCATCTCCAGCTCGGGCCGCGTTTGGCGCCGCGGCCCCCGGGGTGCCAGCAGGTGCCGCGCCGGGAACCCCAGAAGCAGCCGGAGCAGGCGGGTTCACGGGGTCCTCGCATCCTGGCAGCAGCGACACGCTCGCGAAAAGCAGCACAGACAGGCTAAGGAGTTTGGTCATTTCTTCGGACTCCGTGGCGGCGGCGCATTCTTCTGGGCATTGCCACGCTTGTCGGGGCCGGCGGCGGCTTGGGCGTCGCTCAAGGCGCGGAACGCGGTCGCCAACACTTCCGCCTTCACGCTGACTTCATCAGCTTCCTGCTTCGGTTCGGTGATGGAGATGTTCTCCATATTAATGATGCGGTCGAGTTGACCGACACCGTAAAAGAACTTGGCTACCTGATGGAATCGCCCGGTGAGCTCCAGCTTCATCGGCACCCGCGCGTAGAACTGCTCCGGGATTTCTTCCTGCGGCGTCCATGCCGACAGGCTCACACCGGACACGTTGGCAACCGTTTGAAGGGAACTCAAGAAGGACGGATACTCCGTAGTCTGCGGAAGGATCTTCTGTAGCTCGCGTTGACGCTGTTGGCGATCCGTCAGCTCTGCCAGATCCTTCTGGTAGGCGAACTCGTTCTTCCGCGCTTCCGCTAGCTCCTCACGGAACTGCCGCTCTTTACCTTGGGAAGCCTTGATGCTGCTGGCTAGTTCGCCGTAGAAAACGACGAAGTAGGCAACGCCAACCAGCAGAATGAGCCCTGTGCCGATGCCCAATTTGGCGACGAGGGGGAGCCTTGCGAGAGCAGAAGGTTGCGCGGCCATTAGTACCTCACCTCGGCCTCGAGCTCGAAGCGCACCACTTCCAGTCCGCTCTCACGATCTTTTTCCTTCTTTGCCGGCAGCAGACGAACGTTGAAGAACAGGCTGGAAAGGTTCATGCGCCGTGCCAATTCGCTGACGTCCTCGCCATCTCGAGCCGTGCCTTCTAGGCGCACCTTGCGGCCCGTCTCGACGAAACGTCCAAGCCAAAGCCGCCGTGCGTCCCAGGATGGGTTGTATACAGCCAGAGGGTTCTCCTTGCGGATCTGGCTGAGGCGATCCGGATCCACACTGGGTCCGCGCCCCGGAGTCAGAATGCGCGCCAACTCCAGCATCACCGACGTCGGGCCCGTGCGGGCGCTCTGGAGCTTGGAGATCGCGTCTTCGCGGGCGCGCAGCTGCCCAAGCTCTTCTTTCACCTTGGAGTGATTGACGACTGCCTTCTTAGCGCGGTCAATCTGCGTCTGGAGCTCTGCGTTCTTGCGGTTCTGGTCCTTGAGCTCTTCGGCTTTGAACCCGTGATACGCAAACAGCGCTCCGACCTCCACGAGAAACAGAAAGAGCACTGCAAGCAGCCAAAGCTGGCTGCCCTCGGTGCGTTCTGCCCGCCTCTTCTGCGGGAGTAGGTTGATGCGAATCACGCGCGGGTCTCCTTTTCCTTGCGCAAGGCAAGGCCCAGGGCGACGGCCAACTGCGCGGCGGACTGCTGCACGACCGCGTGGTTGATGTCCTTCGAATCGACCACAATGCGCTCCATGGGTGACCACACTTCGGTGGGCACGCGCGCGCGACGCTCGATGGCCTGTGCCAAGGCGACCAGGTTGGCGGAACCACCGGTGACGAAGATCCGGCCAATCTCAGCTTCGCCGCTCGTCGCCATGAAGAAGTCCAAACTACGCTGGATTTCCGCTGCAATGGCGTCGGAAACGGACTCGATGATCTGGACCACTTGAGCCGGCACCACGCCGGCGCGATACGGGTCGTTCGGATCCGCCGATCCGCCGCACTTGTAAGCCTCAGCTTGCTCGAAGGGCACGCCGAGCTGCTTCTGGATCTCGTCGGTGATCACATTGCCACCGTTGGCGATCTCGCGAGTGAAGGCACTCACGCCGCCGGCAATGATGTTCAGGGAGGTCAGGCTAGCGCCCACGTTGATCAACGCAATCGTCTGATCCGGAGGCAAGCCTCGAGAGAACTCGAATAGGTTTTGCACCGTGAAAGCGTCGATATCACAGATAATCGGCTTCAGCCGCGCGTCACGAGCCAACTGAGCGTAGTCGTTTATTTGATCCCGCTTGGCAGCGACTAGAAGCAAGTCCATCTGGCTGACTTCCGCGCGCTTGCGCAAGACCTGGTAGTCGACCTGAACGTCCTTGATGTCAAAGGGGATGTGTTGCTCGGCTTCCCAATGGATCTGTTCGTCCAGCTCCGCGGCCGTCATCATGGGCACGCTGATCTTTCGAATGATCACGCTCTGGCCAGAGACGCTGATCGCGCATTCCTTTTGTCGGATCTTGGCGTTATGGAAGACGCGTTGCAGTGTCTCAATCACACCGCTCGGGTCCATCACCTGCCCATCAACGATGGTCTGCGCCGGGAGCGCGCCGATACCCAGCTTCTGGAGCATCAGTCCCTTTCGGGTCTCCTTCAGCTGGCACACTTTGATCGCGCTCGTCCCGATATCGACCCCGATCAAGTTTTTCCCTTCGCCCATGTCGCCTCGCCTTAGCCCGACCCGCCAGCATCCGCCGCGTCGCAGCGGTGCGAAACGGAGGTTTTCTGGGGAATTGTCGGTGTCATAGATCCTCGACTGGCTCCGGGGTCCGGGGCAACGCCCAAGTCTCACGATAGCCCGGGACAAACTTTGGCACTGTCCGGGAAAAGACGCCAAAAAAGGGGAGGCAATCTTTTGCCGTCCAGGCCGGCCGCGCCAGAAATCCGCGCGCTAGGCCAAGGGGCTAGGTGGATGTGGTTCCGTGTCAGATGCTGGCCCTGGTTATCGAAGCGTCCGTTTTTTTCCGCTTTGCGCGCAGTTGTGCCAGAGCTAGGGGCCTGAGGCTTTCGACATGAGGCGCATTGGCTACGTACTGCTGCTGGCTTTGGCCAGCCTTTTGTCGACCCCCGACAGCTTCGCGGCGTCCAAAAAGCCGAAAACCCACACCGTCTACCCGGGCCAGACGCTGGGTGGCATCGCCAAGCGCTACAACGTCGAGCTCGACGCTTTGTGCAAAGCCAATGGCATCAAGCGCAAGGCGCCGATCCGCCCCAAACAGCGCCTCATTATCCCTCTGAAGAGCGACAAGGACGGGGCGGAAACGGCCGCCCTCGTGCGAAAGCTCGAGCAGGAAGCTCGCGAGAAAGACGCAAAGCGCGAGAAGCACGCTTCGGCCGCAAAGACACGCACTGAGAAACGCAAGGGCGCGCAGCGAACCGCAGAAAAGCAGAGCACCAAGGCAAGCAGCGGCCGGAGCACCAAAGCGAAACGGTCCGCCAAGACCAACAGCAAGAAGAAAGAGCCGACCTACGCTAAACGTCCGCGGCGCAAGGGCTACTTGACCCTCAGCGGTACCGTCGGCAGCTGGAAGGGTGTTGGCGTCGATCGCAAGGGCCGCGTCCCGAAGAAGGCCGCGGACGGGGTAGCGAAGGTGTTGGCGTCCTGGCGCACCGGCCAGCGGGAGGACATCCACAAGCGCCTGATCCGGATGCTGGTACGCGTCAGCGATCACTTCGGTGGGCGACCGGTTCGCGTCGTCAGCGGATACCGACCCTACCGTGCTGGCCAATACACCGCGCACTCGCGGCACAATGAAGGCAGTGCCGTGGACTTCTTCATTCCGGGGGTGCCCAACGAAGCGGTTCGGGACTATTGCCGGACTCTTCCCAATGTCGGTGTGGGTTACTACCCGAATTCCACGTTTATCCACTTGGACGTACGCGAAGTCAGAACCTACTGGATCGACTATTCCGGGCCCGGCGAGGCGCCGCGTTACGCAAACGCGGGTGGCAAGGATCCTGGGCCTGCAGCTCCAGCGCCTGCCCCCAAACCGGAAGCGGAGCCCGAACCCGAACCTGCGAAGACGGAAACCGAAGCTTCCGAGGAACGCGACGCCCGTAAGAGCACGGCGCAGCCCGAGCGCGGCTAGCGCGATCCGCCGCGCCGGCGCTTGCGCACGACCCGCGCGTCCGGTTCCGTGCGCAGGATAGCGTTGGTCTTGGCGTCACGGTAGCGCACCTGGCGAGTGAGCTTGCCGGCTGCCAAGAAACCCACGTCGGGATCGAATAGATAGCGCACCTCACGCACCTCTCCGGGAGCGGCGGGCGATTCGCTTTCGGGATCCAGCTCCGAGACCCACTCGCCGATGCGCTCGGGAAGCGGGTCCAGCTTGCCCAAGCGTTGGTCAGCGAATCCGGGAACGAAGCGCATCATCAAGCTCACGTAGATGGAGATGGCGACAACCGCCAACACAACTAGGAATCCAACCAGCACTGGGAGTCCAGCAAACGCTAGTTACACAGCGCTTCGAGCTGCGACTGCCAGTTCGGAGAGTCGCAAGTTAGCGCCAACTTAGTCTCCCCTGACGGATTGGGGCCGTGCGTGCACACGCAATACAGCCCCCCGGATTGGGGCGCGCACTTTCCGCCCCAACTGTCGCAGTCAACGCTGCAATAGCCACCCGGAGACGCACCGACGCTGCATGGGCCGCTGCCACCAATGCACTGACCAAATTTGTCGATCAAGGGGTCGCACTCCGGCGCGAGCTCGACTTCTCCGCTGAACGAGCAGCTGATAGGCCGTCCAAGCGCGCAGTCGATGATGTCCTCGAACTCGTTGAAACAGCCTTCTGCCGACGCGATTTTCACGGCCTGTTGCAATTCGTCCTCACAGTTGAAGCTCGGGCAGGGAAGCGTCGCTGCCTTCGCGCAGAACGCCTTGGCCTTCTGATCGAAGCTCAGCCCGCCACCGCTGCCGCCGGTGTTCACGCCTCCCGTGCCTCCGCCACCCGTCGCGCCACCTCCGGTGCCGGCGCCACCGACGTTGTTGCCGCCGGTGTTTGCTCCGCCCGTCCCGACGGCGCCCACGCCGCCGGAGCCCGGAGGGTCTGTCGCCTCAGTCTTGCCGCCGCACGCGGGAAACAGAATCAGAAGAGCGCTGAGCGTACAGGTTGCTCGGTTCATCGAACAGATTCTCCGAACGGCACTCGAACTGCCGCGGTCACCAGACAGCTTGGCACACACACTACACTCGGTGCAATCCAGAGCGGTAAGTCAGGATTCGAAGTCGTCGCCCAGCGCTTCCGCGTAGCGCACGGCAGCCGGGATTTGATCTGGCTCGGTCCCGCGCAGGAAGATGTGCCACTGCTCACGACGCACCATCGTATCGCAAACGCTGACGTACCAGGCACGGGTTGGGTTGTCCGCACGCGTGCGCCAAAACAGCTGCGGAAAATCCCGCGTCAGGTGCGTCCACAAATCCCGCCCCACGCCCTCACCCCGCGCCGCGGGTTCGACGGCAAATTTGGACAAATAGGGCGCAATTGGCGTGTCGCACACCACGGCCGCGCCGCGGTATTCCTGCTCGACGTACACCGCGCGAGGCTCCGCACCGAAAAAACCAGCGCCGAGCTTTCGCTCGAAACTCGCTTCGAAGAGCCCGGTCAGGCGCGTTCGCTCCACGCTACCGTAGCTGTTGTGGCGCGCGATTTCACTGCCGCGTTTGATCAGAGTTCCGGCGCCGCGCACCGTGAACAGCTCGCGCAGGAGGTCCAAGGGGGAGGTAACGCTCACCATCAGTCCGTCCACGCGCAAGACCAACTCTTGGGCAAGACTGAGCAGCTCCCGGTCGAGCTTTCCGAGTAGCTCGCCATGCAAGAGCTCCGCATCTGTCTTGAGATTGACTAGCGAAAGTGTGTTGCCCTCGAGGGCAAGTTGCCAGGTCTCTGCCCGCGCCATCCGCCGCTCACCCTGCAGTGCGAAGCCGCCCCGGCGACGGATTAGCGCGAGCTTTCGGGTACCCAGCTGCGCGGCCAAATCCGAAACCCATCGCTGGCGCGCAGCGTCCTCTGCCTGGTCCAGCGCTATCACAGGCAGAACACCGGCGCGGAGCTGAAGCGTAATAGCGGCGGCAGCTCCGGAGCCCACCGCTACGCGCTCCGCGGCAACGCCCACCTGATCCAGCCTGCGCAACAGTCGTACGGCGCTGGCATCAGCGCTCGCAGGATCGAGCAATCCCAGCACCAGCGGGGCAGAAAGCCCCAGCTCCGTCAGAAATCGAAGTTGTTCCACGAAACCTGACAAGCCCTGTCGGATCACCGGCGCGCCCGGGAGCACGATCGCAAAGCTCTCCTTTGGCAGGTTCTGGAACAAGCGCAGGTAGAACTCCGCCTCGGCGCGCTTTCCCGTGCTCTCGAGAAACCTGAGCACGGCTTCGGCAGCTGGGGGCGGGGGAACAGAAGGCGCGGGCACGATAACTCCAGACATTTAGTCGGGCAGGACGCTGTGGCGGTCGCCGGTCGTTTCCGCCGAACGTCGGGCAGCTTGCTTTCGCGAAACGGCCGGAAGGCTAGCACCAGGCCCGGGCCAACCTGCAGCATTTGTTGCGGGATTGACGCCACATCGCCGGACCGCATCGCCCTCTCCGACTTTTTCGTTATCATCCCGCGCCATGCATGTGGGCTTGGTAACGGCGCCGGGAGTCCTCGGACAGTTTGTGGCACGAGCGGTCGAACCCGCCGGGCACAGCTTGTCGGTTGCGCCGGACTTGAATGCGCTCTTGGAGCAGAGCGTCGAGGCCGTCCAAGTCGTTCTCTTCGCGCCCATCGTCGGCGGTATCGCGGCGGAGGATGCCCTCGGTCGCGCGCGTTCAGCCGGCATTGCGCCGGAGCACGCCGTGTACCTGGGCTTGGACGTGCGGAGCTGCGAGGACGCCCGCCGCGCCGGGTTCTTACAAGCCATCCAGCTGCCGTTTCAGGCTCAGGAGTTGCTCCGTGTCATCGAGTCCTCGGCAGAAGGCAAACTGACGGTACTGCTGGTCGACGACAGCGAGCTGATCCACAAGCACACCGTCCCGATGTTGGTGGAAGCCGGCTATCGGGTCGAAGAAGCCTGGAACGGCAAAGAGGCGCTGGCGCACATCGCAGACTCGCGTCCGGATCTCGTGCTCTCGGACGTCGAGATGCCGGAGATGGACGGTTTCACACTGTGCCGTACCCTCAAGGAGCAGGAGGGCACCTCGAGCATTCCCGTCGTGATTTGCTCGTCCCTGGGTGAGACAGCCGACCTGGAAAAGGGCTTCGATGCGGGAGCCGACGACTATCTGGTCAAGCCAGTGGTTCCCGAAGAGCTCATCAGTCGACTGCATGCGCTGCTCGCCACGCGCATGATCAGCGCTCGCGAGCACGTCTTGGTCGTGGACGATTCCGCTGCCGTGCGCCACTTGGTCGCGGATTGCCTGCGCCGACAAGGCTTCCGGATCGAGACTGCCGTGGACGGCCAGGACGGCTTGGAAAAAGCAGTCGCAGAGCCGCCGGATCTCGTGCTGACGGATTACGACATGCCGCGCATGACGGGGTTTCAGTTCGTTCACGCTTTGCGACGTGACGATACGACCCGGGACGTGCCGATCGTGATGCTCACAGCCCGGGACACCAAGCGAGATCAGGCGCAAATGCGCGCCGCAGGGCTGACCAGCTATTTGGTGAAGCCGTTCTCGACGGACAAGTGCATTGCCATCGTCGAACGCGTGCTGGCGGAATCGCGTCTCTCTCGGTACAAGGAGGCGAGTCGGCTGTACATCAGCGAAGGGGCCGTTCGGGCCGCCGAGGAACTGTCTGTGAGCGGCATCAAGGGCGAGGCGCGTGCCCGCGAAGTCGACGCGACGCTGCTCTTCTCCGATATCTCGGGATTTACCAGCATGAGTTCGCGCATGAGCCCCAAAGACGTGGTGGCGATTCTGAACGCCGCGTTCGACGCCCTCTGCATCGTGATCAAGGAGCAGGGCGGTGACATCGACAAGTTCATCGGGGACGCCATCATGGCGGTATTCGAAGATCGTCCGGAGTTTGACGAGCCCCATGTGCTCCGCGCCGTGCGCGCCGCGTGGGGCATGCAGCAAGCCTTGCTGGAGTTCAACGCTACGCGAGAAAAACCTCTGGTGATGCGCATTGGCCTCAACGCCGGCCCTGTGGTCCGCGGCGACATTGGTTCGCGATTCGTGCGCCGCGACTACACCTGCATCGGAGATGTTGTGAACCGGGCGCAACGCCACGAATCCAAAGCGCCTCTTGGCGGAGTGCTCATGAGCATGAGTGTGCATGAGCGGGTCAAAGACCAAGTCCTCGCGGAAGAAATGACCGGACTGACCTTCAAGGGAATCGACGAGCCTCAGAGTGCGTTCGTGCTAAAGGGTTTTGTGTAGATCGAAATGAGAGTTCCAGTTTTGAAGAGTCACTTTCGAATTGCGTTCGGCACGGCCATCGCCTGTGTAGCCGGGGCGAGCGCGCTGTTTGCCTATGCGAGCCGCGCCGGAGCCGGGCCAGCCAAAGCGAGCCGTTACCCCTACGACCCGGTCTGCGACTGGGGCCGGGTGTCCAATGGCAAAGGCATGCTGGTTCGTTGTCTGACCAAGGCAGAGTCCGCAGCGCTTTCCGCCGGGGGCGGCACCTCGACAGCGCCATCCGCAGCACCACCAACGGCGGCCAACAGTGTCCCACTGAGTGCCGACGTCGCCAGCGTTACCGTGGACCAAGGCGCGCTTCCGGCTGCGCAGAAGAAGCTTCGGGAAGCCAACTCGCGCTTTGCAGAATGTGTCGAGAAGGAGGGCGGGCTGAGTGCCACGCGCGGCGAAGTGCACGTGCGGTTCATGGTGCGTGCCCGGGGTCGCGCGGAGGGTGTCAGCGTGTCAAAGCGCGTCGGTGTCGGGGAGTCTGCTGCGCGCTGCGTGGCGCACGTGGTTGACCGCCGCTGGGTGGGAACACCTGCCGCCCCCATCGTGGGGGGCACAGCCGTGATCCGCCTTGAGAAGCGTTGAAAGAAAGCCGCTCGGGCGAGGCAAAGCCCTGCTGCGGATTCCCCACGCAGCGGTCCCAGCTATTCGGGGTAGAGTCCCCACGTGGCCATCCGCGTCCTGGTAGTCGACGACTCCGCGTTCATGCGCGGGGCCATCGCGCGCGTATTGGACGCCGACGACCGCTTCGAGGTCGTGGGGCAAGCGTCTGATGGCGCGAGCGCCGTCTCCTCGGCGCGCGAACTGAAGCCCGACGTCATCACGATGGACTTCAACATGCCGGGCATGAACGGGGCCGAGGCAACACGCGCCATCCTGGCCGAACGCGGACAACCCATCGTCATGCTCTCTGCCCACACGCGCGAAGGCGCGGCCGCAACCGTCGAGGCGTTGGCGGCCGGGGCGGTTGACTATGTAGAGAAGCCAGGAGGCGAAGTCAGTGCCAACCTCAGTGGGATCCGCGAGGCGCTGATCGAAAAACTGCTGCAAGCCGCTGGAGCCAATGTGCGGGGTGGCCCCCCCGCCTCCATGCCGATGTCGCAGCCGCTCTCTTCCAGTCGGCGCACCGCGCGACAAGACAAGCCCATGCCAGCCGGGCAACGCCTGGTGGTCATTGCCTGCTCTACGGGCGGTCCGGCAGCGCTCGTGGAGCTACTTCCGAGCCTGTCCCTCGGCGAACGAGGCAGTTTGTTGATTGTGCAACACATGTCTGCCGGCTTCACTGAAGCGCTGGCTGCTCAACTCTCGGAGCACGCTGGCTACGCAGTGCGCGAGGCCGGCGGCGGAGAGGAACTGACTCCAGGGTCCGCTTGGGTCGCTCGTGGAGGCGCACACCTCTTGGTGGATCGCAGCGGACGCCTGGCGCTATCCGATGCTGCCCCCGTGCACGGAGTGCGCCCTGCAGCGGACGTGACCTTCCAGAGTGCCGCACAGGTCTTCGGCGCCCGCACCATTGGAGTGGTGCTCACAGGCATGGGCCGCGACGGCGCTTTGGGACTTGCAGCGGTCAAGTCTGCCGGCGGTCGAACCCTGGCGCAAGACAAGGCCTCTTCTACGGTTTACGGCATGCCACGCGCCGCGGTAGAGCTTGGCGTGGTTGACGAAGTCCTTTCCCTCGCACGGGTCGGGCGCGCGATCACGACGCTAGTCACGAGCTGAGCCATGAACGGACAGTCCACAGACGCGCGCCCAAGCTGCGCTCAGGTGTATCAAGACAAGCGCGCCAAGCATGAGGCGGCGGCAGAAGAAATCGCGTCACGTTCTCGCCTTGTGTCGAACCTGCGCGGACTTTCATTCGGCGTCTTCGTCATTGCCGCACTGTGGGGACTCTTTGGCGGCGCGCCGCAGACCGGTGGGTTGATCGCGCTTGGGGGTCTGGTTGCATTCCTCGCGCTCATCACTGTGCACGGGCGCGTGCTGGCTCGTGAAGAGACCGAGCGACGCTTCGCACTGGTCAACGCACATGCCCTAGCCCGCGTGACCGGACGCTTCCGCGAGCTACCCGAAGATGGCTCCAGTTTGAAACCGGCTGCACACCCCTATGCCGACGACCTAGACGTCTTCGGCCCTGGCTCCTTGTTCCAGCGCTTGAGCACTGCGCATACGACGCTTGGCAAGCGCCATTTGGCGGCGTGGCTGTCGGTGCCGGCGAGCCCGGAACTGATCTCTGCGCGCCAGGAGGCCGTACGTGAGCTCGCGCCAGCACTGTCCCTGCGTCAGTCCCTGGAAGCGCTGGCGCTCTTCGCCGTAACCGACCCGACGCAGTCGACAGCGGGCAAGGTCAAGCGGGCTCCAGATCCTGAGCCGTTTGTGGCATGGGCAGAAAGCGCACCAACACTACTGTCCAACACCGCGCTCGTTTGGGGCAGCCGCATCCTGCCGGTCCTGACGATGGCGGCATTGGCCGGGTTGATTTGGGCAGGGCTTCCAACCTGGGCATTCACGCTGCCGCTGATCCTGCAGTTGGTGATCTTGTACAAAACCCGCGACGCAACGTCGCGCGCGTTCAACGCCGTCTCTACATCCGAGGGCGCGTTTTCGCGCTACGGGTCGATGTTGCGGCTGGTGGAGGGGCTGTCAGTCGAGGCGCGCCTGCTTCAAGAGCTGAAGGCTCAGCTGACCGCCGGTGGCAAGTCTCCCTCCCAGGCCATGCGGGTCCTAGGGCGCGCTGTGGGCTGGTTCGAACTGCGCCACAATGGACTGGTCCACCCCTTCGCGAACGCTCTATTGTTGTGGGACGTGCACTGCGTGCTGATGCTCGAGGCGTGGCAGCGGGAAAGCGGGAAAGCGGCCCGCATGTGGCTGGAGCGCTTGGGCGAAATGGAAGCACTGGCGTCTCTTGCTGCGTTTGCCCACGACGATCCGAAAACCTGTTTCCCCACCGTTGAAGTGGACGAAACGCTATTCGAAGCCCGCGCACTGGCGCACCCGCTACTCGAAGCCGACAAGCGCGTCGAAAACGACGTCACCCTGCCCAGCGGTAGCACCTCGCTGCTTGTGACGGGTTCGAACATGTCGGGCAAAAGCACCATGCTGCGGGCAATGGGCCTCGCGGCGGTCATGGCCCAAGCCGGCGCCCCGGTGTGCGCCGAAAGCCTACGCCTCGGTCCCTTCGCAGTGCGCACCAGCATTCGTATCAGCGATTCTCTAGAGCGCGGCGTGAGTCATTTCTACGCGGAGGTCGAGAAGCTAAGCGCAGTGATGAACGCCACGGCCGGTGGTCCGCCGGTGTTTTTTCTGCTCGACGAAATCCTGCACGGGACGAATTCACGGGAGCGCCAGATCGGTGCTCGCTGGGTGCTCGCTGAGTTGCTTGAGCGCGGTGCAACAGGCGCGATATCGACGCACGACATGGAACTGTGCCGCCTTCCGGAGGAGCTGATGCAAAAGGTCCAGCTTGTGCATTTCCGTGAGAACGTGAAGGACGGAAAGATGACCTTCGACTTCAAACTGCGCGAGGGCCCGGTCACCGCGGGCAACGCGCTGCGCTTGATGCAACTTGCGGGTTTGAACGTGCCCCTGGAGTAACAGGATTGGGCTGGCGCGCCGGATACGCGCGCACCTAGGACGCGGCGAGATCAAACCGCACCAGCACTCGATCCTGCAACTTGATCGCACCGAGCATTGCTTTGAATGGCGCGATCCCCCATTTGCTCGGCGGGAACTCGACCTCGCCACGTACCCGACTATCAACTTTGTGGGCGTTGAATTCGAGGGCGTGCTCCTGCCCGTGCAGACTCAAGCGCCCGGAAATGCGAAGGGCCGCCGCGTCGGCAGTGATCGTGCCATGAAATGTCGCTTCAGGGTGACGCCCGGCTTTGAGCACTTTGTCGCGGATGTTCTCCTCGATCTGCCCTCGGTCCTTTGGCGACAGTGCGGAGGGGTCTGGCGTGCCCTCGCGCACGGCGTGCGCGACACGCAGGCTATGCAGGGCAAAGCGAGCTTCCACCGAGGTCTCGTCGGCCTCAACTGCGAACTCCCCTACGCGAATGCATAAGTCGTGAGCGACGCGGGACAGCAAGCCGTCTTTGAAAGTGAACACATCGACATTGCCACTGAAGGGCTTTCGTCCGCTCATTTGGGTTCTCCATCTCGGTTTTTCTGCGACCCTCGGTGGGGCAACTGAGGGCAACTGAGGCCTATGGCGGCCCGTTGCGCCCGCCGGCGGCCTACAGGTAGGCCTAGGTCGCACCTGAAAGTGTCCATGGTCAAGGACCGTTCACCATGTAATCTTAGAAGCTTATCGATTCTTGACGATGAAATGAGGGCGCGACTAGCCTGCAACGTGGGTTCCACTGGGGAGCATAGAGCCGACAGCGATCGGCGCTGGCGGGCTTTTCTTGGGAAACGCGGCATGAGCGGAGGGGTAGAGCCCAGTTGAGCGAATTCGACGAAAAAACGCGAGTCACCCAAGTGGTGCAGCGGCCTTCCGGAGACGAAGGCGATACCGGGAACGACTGCCTGGTCGTGATCTACACGAAAGAGCCCGGTTTGCTCGGCAAGCGCTTCGTGATGGACAAGAACCCCATTCGCGTTGGGCGCGGTGCCGACTGCACCATCGTCTTGGAAGGCGATTCGGTTTCGCGACGGCATGCCCACTTCTCGCGACGCGCTGGGCATTGGTACATCGTCGATGATGGATCCACCAACGGCACCTACCTGAACGAGGAGCAGGTCTCTAAGGAAGCCTTATTGAACAACAGCGACCGCATCAAGGTAGGCCCGACTATCTTGAAGTACTTGTCGGGAGCAGACGCCGAGGCAAAGTACCACGAGGAGATCTACAAGATGACCATCGTCGATGGTCTCACGCAGATCTTCAACAAGCGGTACCTGTTCGAGACTCTAGAGGGTGAAGTAAGTCGCGCTCGGCGACACGACCGGCCGCTCTCGGTCATCATCTTCGACATCGACTTTTTCAAACGCATCAATGACCAATTCGGTCACCTTGCCGGAGACTACGTGCTCCGGGAGCTCGCCCGCGTGGTGGAAGCGCGCATTCGTCGGGACGAGTGTTTTGCGCGCTACGGTGGCGAAGAGTTCGTGATCGTGCTGCCTGAAACGGCCCTGGATGGCGCCACTTCCTTGGCGGAGAACCTGCGTGCCCGAGTAGCGGAGCACACCTTCATTTTCCAGGGAGAGCGCATCCCGACGGCGATCAGCATGGGATGTGCGCTGTTGGTGGACGCCGACAAGACCGCGACAGACCTGATCCAGCGCGCAGACGAGAAGCTTTACGAGGCCAAGCGCGGCGGACGTAACCGCGTCTGCTACTGACGGCTGGCACTGAGGCCCGGAGCGCACTAGCGTGCGCCACCTTGGGTTTTTCGGAAATTCCACCACCGCCGGAAGTAGAGCCCGGCCAAGACGTGCCGGTGATCCGCACGCGGCCACCTGGTCCGCAGTCGCGCACTTGGTTGACGCGACTTGCGCAAGTGGCGGCTCCCATGGGACCACGCCGGGAAGTCGATCTGCGTCGAGTCGTTCGAACGGACGCGGCGCCTTTCACTGTCGTCTACTCGACGGCTAAGGGTGCCAACGTTCTCGACGCGGATGGCAATCGCTACGTCGATCTGGCGGCGGGGTTTGGATCACTGCTGCTGGGGCATGCCCATCCGCGCATCACAAAGGTCATCGAACTCCAGGCCACGCGCCTCATGCAGGCGCTTGGCGACGTGTATCCATCGGAACCCAAGATCGCGCTGATGCAGCGCCTGGTCGAACTACGCGCGGAGCCTGGAAGCAAAGTCATCTTGGGGCAGAGCGGCGCGGATGCTGTGACCGCTGCGCTGAAGTCTGCGATCCTGCATACGAGGAAGAGCGGGCTGATCGCTTTTGAGGGCGCCTACCACGGACTTTCCTACGCGCCCTTGGCTGCCTGCGGCTTCCGCGAGAGCTATCGCGCACCGTTTCAGGAAGTACTCGGCGCCCATACGCGCTTCGTACCGTTTCCAAGAACCGAGGCCGAGCTACCACAGTGCCTGGAAAGGCTACGCTTCGAATTGGCCCAGGGCGACGTCGGAGCAGTGCTATTCGAGCCAATATTGGGCCGTGGCGGTTGCGAGGTGCCCCCCGAAGAATTCGTGCCGGAACTCTTGCGCATGTGCGCGCAAAGCGGTGCGGTGTCCATTGCCGACGAAATTTGGACCGGGCTGGGACGCGCCGGATCGATGCTTTGCAGCGAGCGAGGCACCGAAGCACCAGACATCGTGTGTCTCGGCAAGGGGCTCGGCGGCGGGCTGCCCATCAGCGCCTGCATCGGCCGGAGCGAGATCCTGGACGCATGGAGCCAAGCCGATGAGGTGATCCACACGTCGACTTTTTCGGGGGCCCCACTAGCCTGCACGACCGCCATCGCGACCCTCGACATCCTCAGCCGAGACAACCTGGTGCAGCGGGCGAAAAGCGTCGGCGAGCAACTCCGTGACACGCTAAAGGTACGTTACGACGGACATGCCAAAGTGCGCGCGGTCCGCGGGCGCGGATTGATGCTTGGAATCGACCTAGGTGACGAGGCGGGTGCCGCAGCACGGGTTGCGCGTCGTCTGCTCGAGCGTGGCTACATCACCAGCACGGGCGGAGGTCTGCGACAGGTTCTGATCCTCACGCCACCGCTCAATATTGCGGAGCCACTGCTAGATCGCTTTGCAGACTGCTTGGACGAGGCACTTTGAGCGACGTGGATTTCGTTGCCGAGAGCGACGCCCTGCACGGGCGCGTGCAAGCGTTTGCGCGCGGCCAGGGCGACGACGAATTCGAGACACTTGCCCTGGAAATTGCGCAATTCCAGGCCCGCAACATCCCGGCATATGCACGACTACTGGAAGCGCGCGGCAGCACGCTTTCGAGCTTCGCCGACATCGTGGCGGTGCCGACGGATGCGTTCCGCCTCGCCCGCGTGGCAGTGCATCCAAAAGCGATGGATCAAGCGTGCTTCGTGTCGAGTGGGACGAGCTCTGCGGCTCGCAGCGTCCACCCGATGCGCCGCTTGGACACGTACCAAGACCTAGCCGTACGCTTCGCTACCGAGAAGCTCGTCGACGATCCCCATTCCCGACGCGTAGTCGTGGCACTCGCGCCGCACCCGGGTTCGCCGCCGACATCCTCATTGGGATGCATGATGCGCGCGTTGATGGTCGCTCTTGATGGTCGTGCGCTCAGCGTGGATCCTGACGGTGCGCTGTTCAATCCCGACAGCCTTGAGCGTTGGCTCGTTTCCAATCAGGGCTTGAACTTCGCCGGACTTGAGCGCGCGGCGCGCATGGCCTTGGAGCGACAGGAACCGCTCTTGATTCTCGGAACTTCCCTGGCGCTTGTGAACTTGCTGGAAGCCCTAGACGGCCGCACCCTCCGCTGCCCACGTACCACCACCGTGATGCAAACCGGCGGAACCAAGGGCCGCAAGCTCCGCAGCACGCCGCCAGACATCGCCCAGGGTGTGGCCCGCGCCTTGGGCATCGGTGCAGAACGCGTCGTGAGCGAATACGGCATGACCGAGCTCGGCAGTCAGGCCTACAGCGATAGTCTTCGCATGGGCGCAAACACCACGGCATTCACGCCCTCCCCTTGCTTGCGGATCACTCCAGTTGATCCCGTGCGGCTGCGTCCCATGCCCGACGGAGAGCCTGGGCTCGCGCGCTTCGTGGATCTCTGCAATGTGGACTCCGCGGTCTGCGTGCTCACCCAAGACTTGGTCGTGCGCACGGACCAGGGCGTGGAGCTGCTGGGCAGACGCCCTGGCGCACCCGCCCGCGGCTGCTCCCTAGATCTGGAAGACTTGATCTTGCACCGTAGCGCTCCCCGAACATGACGACTGCCATCGAAGAACGGCGACAGCGCGTCTTGCAACTCCTGGAGGCGGCACGGATCCTGGCGGACCCAGCTACGCCTCTAGGGCAGCGAGCCCGCCAGGAGCTGCCCCAAGAGACCGGCCTCTCCCCCGAGAACGTCGCGCTCTGCCTCGAACAACATCTCGAAACCCGGGTCGCGGCAGCGGACCTCGATGCCCTATTGGCCAAGACGACGCCGTGTCGCAAGGCCCATGTCCTGCTATCGGCCAACGTCTTCACCGCCCCGCTGCGCGCGATCAGTTTGGCGGCGTCGCAGTCCGCACGAGTGGACGTGCGCCCGTCGCGGCGGCAGCCGCTCTTTACACAATTGCTGTGGGAAGCAAGCGGCGGTGCCTTTCGAGTCGTGAAGGAACTCGGCCCAGCACCTGAGGACCACGTGTGGGCCTATGGCCGCGACGAAAGCCTCGAAGCGGTGCGCGACGAAATGCCCGCCGGTGTGGTGTTCCACGGACATGCGAGTGGTTTCGGGGTTGCCGCGGTCGCTTCGGACTCGGGAGAGAGCGTGTCGAAGGTTGCGACCGCGCTCGTTCGTGACGTTTTTCCCTTTGACCAACGCGGCTGCCTGAGCCCACGCATTGTCCTGGTGCGCGCCACCTCAGCCTGGGCGCGCGAGCTTTGTCAGGAAGTCGTGCGCGCGCTTTCGGCGGCGAACCACGACGTGCCGCTGGGAACTTTATCCGAGGATGAGGCCGCGGAACTGACCCGCTACCGCGACACCATGACCTACACAGGCGAGCTGCTACATGCCGGTAAGAGCGTCATCGGCTTCGACGAACGCGGCAACGTTCTATTGCCTCCCGTGGGGCGCAACCTGCACCTGACGTGCGTCGAAGATTTCGGCAGCGCGCTGGCTTCCGTCACGAGTCACGTCACATCCGTCGGCGCTCCAAGCGCACTGCATGCTGAATTCGCCCAACTGCTACCGCGGGCACGGATCGCGCTTCTGGGCGAGCAGCAGCGCCCGCCCCTGGACGGACCTGTGGACAAGCGACCGGTCGCCGAGGTTCTGTAGCGCGCACGACGGCAACGGAGCTGCGCCCTGCAACCAAATGCGCTATGCGTTGGTGATGCGCTTGATTCAGGCTTCGGTGTGCGTCTTCTCGGTTGCCCTCGCGGGCGTGGTCGCTTGTGGCGGGGACTCTTCGGGCGACGGCCCGGGCGGCGGCGGGGGTGGCACTGCGGGCTCCGCGACGGGTGGCACTGCGGGCTCCGCGACGGGCGGCACTGCGGGCTCCGCGACGGGTGGCACTGCGGGCTCCGCGACGGGCGGCAGCGCAGGAACGGGCGGGGCCGCGGGCAGCGGCGGGGGCACGGGCGGCGCCTCGGCGAAGCCCGAATGCACGGTCGCCAGCGACTGCAAGCCCTTCGAAGACTGCTGCACCTGCGGCGCAGTGCCAAAGGACGCGAATCCACCCATCTGCAAGAAGGGCTGCACGGACAAGGCCTGCAAAGTGCTCGGCGTTTCGGAGACGGAGGTTTCGTGCGTAGCGGGCCGCTGCGTGAAGGGCTTCAACTGCGACTCGTCCAAGGTGCTGTGCAAGATGCTGCCACCAAGCTGCGCTGCTGGTTCCGTGCCGCAGGTCTCGGGTAGTTGCTACACCGGGGCGTGCGTTGACGCTTCTCAATGTGCCATGGTTCCGGACTGCGCGAAGTGCGGGCCAGGCGAAGCGTGCAGCACCTATGTGACCCAACTCGGTCCTCAGCGGCACTGCGTCTCGGTCCCGCCCGAATGCAAGGGCGACACCAGCTGCAGCTGTCTCGGACCGACCACGTGCATCAAGCCATTCAACTCCTGCAGTGCAGCTTCCGGCGGCAAAGGCGTCAGCTGCGGCTGCCCGGTGTGCTGAGGCGCGTACTCCGCACCTGGGATCCGGGGCTCTTCGCGCGGGGGGCGTCGGCGTCGCCGGGGTGATCGATGTGCCGAAAACAGTTTGGTCGGGTGGCCCCGGAGGATTGCTCCTCCGGGGCTCCCACGGATCCGGACGTGCGGGTTTCCCGCATCCGGCTCGTCAGGACACGGTTTTGCTACGCGATGTTTCCCGCACTGGGCGCCCGTAATCGGGGAGGTGGCAGCGGAAACGCTCGCAGGATCGCCTGCATGCGTTGCCACGTGAGGTGCTTGTTCGAGCGCCTCGACAGCCACTTCTTCCAGATCCTGCGTACCCAGTGTCTTAGTGCCGCAAGACGCGTCCCGTTAGCGATGACGCCGTAGTAGGCGTCGTGCCCGATCAGCTTCTTGCTCAGCACCCAATGCTGCTGCGCCACCGACAGGTGCCGATTTCGTCGACACCAGCGGTCGATGGATTTCAGCGCACGACTGAAGCGGTCGGACGCCGTCTTTCGCTTGACCACCCAGTTGCCCTTCTGGGATTTCGCCCAGAAGTGCGTGAAGCCCAGCAGATCGAAGCTCCCTTTCCGATGGTCATCGGGCGGCTCTTCGCCAGACGACTTCGGTTTGTGAAACTCGATCAGCCGGGTCTTCTCCGAGTGCAGTCGCAATCCGTACTTCTCGAATCGCTTCGGGAGCACGGTTGCTACCCGCCGCGCGTCATCTTCCCTCTCGAATACGATCACGAAATCGTCCGCGTATCGCACGAGAAAGCTCCGGCCTTGCAACCGTGGCTTCACGTCGCGCTCGTACCAATCGTCGAGCACTTCGTGCAGGTAGATGTTCGCCAGCAGTGGCGAGATGACGCCTCCCTGCGGGGTTCCGGTCTCGGGGCGAGACAGTTGCCCGTTCTCCAGAACACCCGCGTTCAGCCACTTGCCGATGAGACGCAGTAGCACCCCATCACGCACCCTCTGGCGTACGATTTCTTGCAACTTGCTTCTCACCACCGAGTCGAAGAATCCTTCGATATCGGCTTCGAGCACCCAGCCGCCCCCCATCGACATCAGCTGCTGCCAGAGCGTCTGCAGTGCATCATGCGCACCCCTTCCGGGGCGGAAGCCGTACGAGCATTCGTAAAACGTCTGTTCGTAGACGGGCTCCAGCGCCATCACCACTGCTCGCTGGAGGATCTTGTCCTCCACCGTCGGTATCCCGATCGGTCGGGTCCCACGACCACTTCCTTTCGGAATGTGCACGCGTCGGACCGGCGGTGCTCGGTACCGTCCGGACTTCGCTTGGTCGAGCAGCGCCCGGAGGTTTCCCTCCAGGTTGTTCGCATACTCGTCCATGGACTGTCCGTCGACACCGGCAGCGCCGTCCTTGCGCGTGCGCCGAAACGCTTCTTGCAACCACTCGAGGTCGATGTGATGCGACAGAGATGTGAGCGGCTCGTTGCGGATTGTCTTGGCCAGCTCCGCTATCCGCGCAACTTTCGTTGAGATGTTTTCCAGGCTTGGTTTCCCGTTCATCTTTCCCTCACACAGTTCCGTATCCCAGTGCTCTCCTTCCCTCCACAGGGTCGCTCGGGCGGCTTCCCCTGCTTCCTCGGTACAATGAGGCACTCCGACTTCCCACCGTCCATCTGCTCCGCTTCGGTCGTCCCTACGCTCGGCATACCGCTTGCGTCACCGCTCTCGGAGACGATGGGATCTCCCAGGTTCCTTGGGGGACCGTATTGTTGACGTGCCGTGCTCTCCGACCCCGGTGGTTCGAATACGCCTAGCCTCTGAGGACGAGCTGTAGGTGCGGGGCTTCACTGTTATTCCCGGCGCCTTTCGGCCGGTGCCGGTGTCGCAGTCCGCTCCGTGGTTCGCGGTCTCGCCGCCTCGCGGCGCATCGCTTTTGCCTTCCGCCTGTATAACCGCTTGGGCACCACGTTGTCGCTTTCGGGGCTCAATCACACGGCCCACCAACTCGCTGTCTACGCTTCGCAGCACAGATCGCTCCGTGACCACGCAAGACTCGCTTCTCGGCTGGAGGCCAGTCCTTTGCCGGGCGGTTTCCCGCACGGTCCCTAACGCGGTTTCATGGATCCATCATCCACCTCCTCCGCGCCCAGGCTTCGCCTGGCGCACTATACAA
>CBDUPW010000021.1:0-48207 GCA_965369205.1 uncultured Polyangiaceae bacterium
GCAAAGACTGCACCGCGGCGAGCAGGGCGTTGGCCGTGGCATCGGTGCCCACGATGGGCCAGAGGCCGGGCTCTTCATTGTGGTTTGCGCTGCCGGCAACACCCGCCGCGTGGCGCAAGGCTGCGGCAAATTCGTCCGCGGAGGGATAGCGCTTGCTCGGATCCGTTTCCGTAGCGCGCTGGGCCACCACGTCCAGACGTTCCCGCGCGGCAGGCGCCATGCGCTGGGTTGCTTCCAGCGCTTCGATCAGCGCCACGCCCATGGCGTAGATCTCCGCGCGCACGGTGAGCGGCCGTCCTTGGAACAACTCCGGTGCGGCGTAGCGCGGCGTCAGCCCTTCGGGTTGCGTGCCTTGATCGCGCCAGGGTGCGGCCAGCCCTAAGTCAACCAGGGTGGCGCGACCACCGGGTTCGACGATCACGTTGGCGGGCTTGAAGTCGCCGTGCAGCAAGCCGGAGCGGTGCACCACGGTGAGCTGATCCGCAGCGTGCGCCAGTGCTTCGAGGGCGCCCATGGGGTCGTTGCCCGCTTCGATCACTTGTTGCAGACTTTTTCCTTCGATCAGCTCGCGCACCATGTACGGCCGGCCATCGGCGAGACGGCCAAAGGCCAAGACGCGCGGCACGCCCAGGCCCTCCAAGCCCGAGAGGGCCACGGCCTCACGCACCAGCGCGGCCATCTCGCGCTCGCTTGCGTCGGTCGCAAGCACTTTGAGCGCCGCGCGGGTGCCTGCGTGGCGATCCCGCACGGACCAGACCGCACCGCCGCCCCCCTGACCAAGGCATGCGATGGGCTGGTAGCGGTCGGGAAGGGTGAGCTCGGGCGCGTTCATCTCGCGGCGATCGGAAGAGAGCTCAGGCCGGCTCAGAGCCCGTAATTTCCGGCCAAGCCTACAAAGAACCCCGTGGTGCCGAAGCCGGCGTCCAAGCGCGCCGCAAAGTTGCGGTGCGGCTTGTAGCGGAAGCCCGTTTGCGCCACGAGCCAGGGGAAGATGATGGGCTTGGAACCACCATCGGCCCAGCTCGGCTCGGTGTAGCCGTTGTAGTGGTCGTTGTCGCTACCGCAGTAGGTGTCGTTCGGATCGCCCGGCGCAACACAACGGATGTAGTCGTTGGGATCTCCGGCGATCCCGTTTTCCGGTGTCGACTGCTCGCGGACCAGATCGCCGAAGATGATGCCAAAGCCGGCGCCCATGCCGTAGTTGATGGAAAACTCCGGCGACAGCTCGCTGCTCCACAAGAAGTCCGAAGTCAGGAAGATCGAGCTCATCTTGCTCTCGACGATTTCCCAAGCCAGCTCCGGATCGCTGCTGGCCTTGAAGGCCGTCGGCTTCATGCGATAGGACGCGTACCAAATACTGAATACGTATTCGAAGCCGTCCTTGCGGATGGTGAACTCAGGACCGACCGCGTGGTTGTAAACAGTGCGGCCACCATCACCGAATAGGTTCATCATGAACTTGGGCACGATGATCCCGCGGTAGCGCAGTCCGACGAAGCGGTAGGTCTTGCCGGGCTCCTCGATGGGCGAATCCGCTCCGGCCGCGTCCGCCATGGCGTCCGCCCGCGCAGCGCTCTCAGCGTCCGCTTTCTTGGCGTCCGCGGGTTCCCCCGTCTCAGTGCCTTCCGCCGCCGGCGCCGCCTCTCCCGCACCCTCCTCGGGCGTTGCCTCCGTGGGCGGATCGCTCGCCGGCGCGTCTTCACCCGCACCCTGGGCAAACGCGGGCGCAGCGCCGAACAGAAAAGTCAAAAGCGAGCCGAAAAAAGCAGTTCTCATCCGCATGTGTTCATCCCTCCACCCCCGAAATGTGCCGACCAGTGCCAGAGGTGGGCGCATTGTGCCATGGCACACTGTGCGTGAGCAAAGGCGTATTTTCTCCGCGAACTTTCTGGACGCTTCGGGCCGCTGCGGGCAAGACGCCCCTGGAAGCCCGTGATTCTGGACACGCGCATCGTGGAGCAGGCTGTCGACGTCGATAGGCATGCTGTCTTCGTCAAACAGCTCCTGCTCGCCCGGGGCCGCGTGCCCATCGCGATGGTGCGCAAACGTGCCGCCCATGTGCCGCCGGGCCGCACTCCGGACGGCGCGGATCCAGAGAGTTTCGCTGTCGCCACCCGGGGCTCCGTGCTGCTCATCCACGGCTATGGGCAGAACCGCTACGCCTTCCACCTGCCGTCGCGCAGCTTGGTCAACCACCTCGCCTGCGCTGGATTCGACGTCTACAACATCGACCTGCGCGGGCGCGGGCGCAGCGCACACCTGGGCGCCCAACGGCCCGGAGCCGTGTTGGATTTCGTGCACGACGACGTTCCGGGCGCCTTGGACGTCATCCAGGACCTGAACGGCGGCCAGCCGGTTTTTTTGGTGGGCCACTCCCTGGGCGGCATCGTGAGCTACTGCAGTGCGGTGGATGAAGCCGCGCGGGTGCGTGGGGTGGTGACCCTCGGAGCGCCGTACCGTTTCACCCGCGGCTCACCTTGGCTCACGGTGCTGGGCGAGGCGTTTCTGACCTTGGACGCGCGCATGGAGCTGCCCAACTTGCCGGTGCCCGCCCGGAGCTACGGTTGGTTCGTGCGCCGCGCGCGACGCCTAGTCGACAGCAGACTGTACCCCCTGCCGCTCCGGGGATTTCACCGCGGCTCCGTCGAAGCTCACGTGCTGCGCGAACACATGGCTCTGGCCATGGACATCGGCAGCATCGCCACCATGCGCGGCATGTTCTCCTGGGCACGCCAAGCGAAACGCGGCGAAAGCGAAGACGGCATGTTCGGCTACGAGCGCGGCTTCGAAGCCCTCGACAAACCCTTGCTCGTCATCTCCGGGCGCTTTGACGACCTGGCCGCACCCAAGTCCGTCGAGCCCGCGTTCCTACGCTCGCGTTCGAGGGACAAGACCTACCGCGAACTGCCCTTTGGCCACGTGGACATGCTCGTCGGACGCGAGGCCCCACGCCTCACCTGGCGCTTGATTGAGAAATGGCTGCTCGAGCGAACGTCCGCGGACGCTACTTCTTCTCAAGCTGCTTCTTGAGCTTCGCCACTTCCGCTTCCAGGTTCTTGACCTGGCGCTTGAGGGTCTTGTGCTCTTCTTCGGTGACGACCCGCATGTTCTTGGCGAATCGCGTGGTCTGCTCCACCGTGAAGGTCTCGACCTTGCCGGGCACTTGCACGATGGTCATCATCGCCTTCATGAACTGCTCGTTCTGCATCAGCTTGATGACCCGCGGGTCACCCATCAGCTGAAGCCCACGTTTCTTTACTTCGTCTTTGATTCCCATGTCGGTACGCCGGCGATACTGCGCGCTCCGCAGCGCGGCAAGGCTGGCGGGAAATCCCGCGTCAAGCAGCACAAAAATCCCGGCCTTGGCGAGTAGCGCGCGCTGGGATCTCTCGCTATCCTGTGGGCATGGGTCGTCCGGCGCTTTCCGTGCTCTTCCCCGCGCTCATGGTGGCGGCGGTGGTGGGCTGCGGCAATTACGTGAAGCGCGCCGGCACGCTCTACGCGGACGGCCGCTACATCGAAGCCGCCGAGGTATTCGAACGCACCGAGCACCGGCTCGCGGAATACACGCCCAAGGAGCGTTCCGAATACGGCTTGTACCGCGGCATGACCCTGCTCGTGCTCGGGGATCTGAAGCACGCGCATCGTTGGCTGGCCTACGCCTATGAAGTGGAGCGGGCGCACCCAGGCGCGCTGCGTTCGGACCGGCGCGCGCTTCTCGACCGAGGCTGGTTCGAGCTCGGCCAGCGGCAACGCAACGCCGTCACGCCCGCGCCGCCCGGAACCGCGCTCGCCGCAAGTGGCGCCCCCGAAGCGCCGCTGCCGGAGCCAGAAAACCAACCGGCGCCCGACGCGCCGAACCAACGTAGCTTGGTCCCGCGCTGATTCTTCCCCCAACGCGTTAACTCAGGTTAGCTTCCAGCCATGCTTCGACTGCGCACGTGCATCCTTTTCTGCGTGATGCTGTGGGCGTCGATTTGCCCCGCCGGTCAGAGTTGTCACGACGGCATCAAGAACGGCCCAGAGTCCGATGTGGATTGCGGCGGTGACTGTCCCCCCTGCGCGCTCGGCAAGACATGCAGCAGTGCCCGGGACTGCGTCAGCGGGCGCTGCGCCGACGGCGAGTGTGTCGAGCGGGTGATCCCCAAAGGCGCGGCTGCCCCTGCCGGCTACGAAACCCGCACGGCCTTCACGGATCCCGGCGCCACCGCGCGCCAAGCGGGCATCGTCTTCTTGTCCGTCGGCTACGCGGGCGCCTACGTCTCCGCGCTGAGCCTGCCGGGCAGGCTGTCTTGGATGTATGCGCCGATCCTCGGGCCCTGGCTCACCTTGAACCAGGTCGAAGAGCCGGAGCTGAAAGGGCTGATCGTCGCGGACGGAGCTTTTCAGGCCGGGGGTGCGATTCTGATCATCGGCGGCCTCGTTAGCGGCGGCTCTCAGATCGTCCGCGCCCCGGACAGCGCTTTCGTAGTCACGCCCAGCATCAGTCCGCAAATGACCGGCTTCAACGTCGCCGGTCATTTTTGAGACGCTGACGCGGCCGCAACGCTTCGCGACCCATCAGTGGTAGGTCGCGGTGAGCATGAAGCTTGGCGCGTAGGATTTGTGCTTCCAGTCCACGCTCTCTGGATCCGGACCGCTGGACCAAGCGTAGAGGAAGCGCCCCGCGATACCGAGACTCCACTCGTCACTCACGAACCAATCGTGCCCGACGCCGAGCATGAACCCGGGCCCCACGGAGGTGTGGGAACGTGCGTCGTCGCCGCCGTTCTTCGGATACGCTTGCCCCATCACCACCGTGGCGAAGCCGACGGCGCCTTGGAAGTGCAGTCCGCCGGTCGGCCAGATGTAGTAGTCCACGCCGGGGGCGAATAGCGCGAGCTGCGTCAGCTCGAACTCGTAGTCTCCGCGCCCGACCGCGTTGCCCGAAGAGGTCGACGACGGCATGGTCGCCGTATACGCGCCGCCGGTGATGGCAAATCCAGCGAAGGGCGAGAAGCCGAGGGCGATCTCCGTCGCAAAGGCGAAGCCTGACGCGCGGGAGTCGAAGCCCGTGGCCTCGCCCGTCTCGACGTCTTTGAAGTCCTGGCCCTGGGACTCGATGCCATCCGACGCGAAGCCGATCCCTCCCGCCAGACGCAGATAGAACCCACCGTGATGTCGCGGCCCGGGACGATCGACAACTTCGTAGTCCGGCCGTTCGTCCTCGGCGCCGTCATCTACAAACGGGGGTCGCACGTAGGGGCCGAGCACGGAATCCGTCAGCTCCCGCGGGTCGGGCCCTCGGGGACGCCCGCCGGTGGACCGCTCTCCCTCCGCGAACGCGTGGGAAGCGCACAGCGAAAGCGCACATGCGAGCCCGAAGCGAAAAGCCATGACGCGCGGGAGCCTAGCCGAAGACGGCGCACCGGGCGAGGGAGCGCCGACACGGCAAGTTCGCGGCGTGGCGACACAAAAGCGCACACCCCCAACCACGCGGGTGCGTGATGGGGGTGCAAGGCTAGGATTAGGGCACCCGAGTCGCCCCGGGCCACGACCCAAAACCCATGGAGGGCGGCTTCTCGGTTAGCTGCTGCTGTCGGTGTTTTGCACCGATCCGATCTTGTTCACGTTGAAGGTGAAGCTGCCGTTGTTGCTGCCCACGGTGACGGCGATGGTGTCCTCGTCGACTCGGTTGAAGGACAGCGACAGCGACTTGCCCTTGGGTGTGACCAGCTTGTAGCTGCCTGCCTGCGGGACTGGATCGATCCAGCGCATTTGCACGCCGTCGATACCGAGATCCCACTCGCCCCGGGGCGTCTTCCAGTTGCGCTCGCCGTCGACCTGGATGCCCTCGAGGATGCCACCTGAAAGCACGGACTGCGTGCGGTCGCCGCTGCCGGTGACCATGTACTGATCCGAGTTACGAGTCCACGTGGCGGTGTGCTGCACGCGGCGGCTCTTGGCGGAAAGATCCCAGGTGACGTCGGCGCTACCGTCGACGGTTACCTTGCCGTTGGAGAAGGCCGTCCATTCGTGGTGGACCAGGACCTGCGCCTCCGCATTCGCCTTCACGGAGACCGAGTGCGAGCCCTCGAATTTGTGACCCTTGTAGGTGCAATTGCCAGGCAGGGCGCCGTAGACGATGGTCAAGGTGGCGTTCTCGAGAGTGATCTGAGCGCAAGGGAGTTGCGAAGCGACGAAGCTCTTGATCTCTTGGGCGGCGTTTTCCACGGCCTGGCCAATGGTGAAGCTCGTGCTGATTTCCACGCTGGCCGACGTCAGGCTCTCGGCCTGGGACGCGAAGCTGATTTCAGTCACGGCCTCGGCGGCTTCTCCGAGGGTGAGGCGCTCATCCTTCTTGTTGTTGGGGCAAGCAGCCAGGGCCACGGGCAGGATCAGGGCGGGCAAGAGATGTCGTAGTTGCATGAGTTCGTTTCCTCCGAGAACCAACAATTGCACTTGCTGTGCCGGAGGAGCGTCAAGGGGCCGATGTAGGCGGGAAGGCGAAACTGGCCGCTTTTTGGCCATTGCTACTGGGCCGGCCCACTGCCGCAAAATTCGCGTGACCTTGGGTTCACAGCTCGGGCGGAGAACGCATTCACGTCCCCGACGACGACACACGCCCTGCGTTCAGTGCTACCCCTGCCCGCATGCCCACGCGTTTGAGTGCTTTCACCCTCCGTCTGGATGCTCGAGAAGTGGCGATGTTGCGCCAGCTTGCCAAAGCCTATGGCGGCACGAAGACCGACGTCATGCGCGAGTTGGTGCGTGATGCCTACGAAAACAAACTGCCTGAGCTGACGGCCCGAGCTGGCTTCGGCTTCACCTTTCTAGCGCCGCAACCCGGCACACGCCGCGCGATTCCATGCGCGCAGACGAAAGCGGCGCCGCGTGGTCAGAAAAAGAAACGGTGAACGTCGCACTCGTGCTGCCGCAATCCGCTAGCTCGGCTGCGCGACGACAACCTTTCCCTTGGCCTTTCCCGTCTCGATCAGTGCGTGGGCGGCGCGGATGCACATGTTTCTCGCTTGCCTCTCGAGGTCTCGGCCAGTCTACAAACCTGTGGGTCCCTTCCTGGATTGGCAAGCCTGAACATCCCCGGTGCGGCAAGCTCGTTGATACGCGGCGGCTGCCGCTTCGGAAAGCCCCTTGGCTTCCAGGAACGAGCCGTATACCGAGCAAGCGAATCGCCCCAGCTTCTTGCAGCTCACTTCCGCGACGCTGGCAGCGGCAGACTTGTTCTGGGCCACGCCCGTACCCCGATGCAGTGCCAGCGCTTGCATGCCGCAGCCGAAGGGTTCTCCCGAACGGCAATTCATCACGAAGAGCCGATAAGCACAGGCAAGCTCCCCGGGCTCCTCGCTTCGGCGGACACGGTGCGCGGCATAGTTGACGCAACCCACGTGGCTTCCCATCCGGCAAGCGTTTGCGTAGGCCGCGGCAGCGAGGGGATGTTCTTCCGACTCCAACACCAGAGCCACCTCGACACATGCGTTCGAGTCCCCGGACTTGCAGCGATCCAGACAGTCCTTGGCCGATGTGAGTCGACACGACGAGCGCTCTTGCGAAAGCTGGTACTTGCTCAGTCGGACCTCGTCCGCAAGACACCCCGGCGTCCCCGGCGCGGGCGCCTCGGTGTTCTTAGCTCCCGCGGAAGGAGCCGTCGCGCGCTGTTGCCGCTCCGCGCCTGGCGCCGCGCAGGCTGTCGTGAGTACGAGCAGCGTCCAGAACGACCCTTGGACCGTCATGACTCAATCTTCGCCTGACCCGGTCGCGAGGTCGAGCTGAGCATTCATTCGTCGGATGAACGCGCAGACATCTGCGCCGAGCATCCAGGGGAAGCTAGTCGAGACTCAGCACTTTTGCGTAGCGCGGCGCCTCACCCGGTCCCGCAAGATCGACCCAATAGGTCTTCTTGGGGCGCACGTCGAAGTGAATGAAGGTGGAGTTGGGGTAGTAGCCCACGCCCACGTCGTCGAGAGTGAGCAGGTAGTCGCGCAGTGCTTCGTTGGGCACGCCTGGGATGTGAAAGTCCACGGCGCGGCCGTGCTTGTGACGAGAATCATCGACGAAGGACGTCGCGCGAAGACCACTGACGATGCGAAGCTCACGCCCTCCAAACTTGTCGCTAACCTTCGCGATCAGGCGGATCAAGCGCCCGTCAATGCCGGGCCCCAGCACCTCCGCAATGCCCTTGCGACCCGCGGGCAGCAGCTGACCGCGCCGGCCAACCACATATCCTCGCCAGCGGCCATGGTGCCCCTGCAATGTGACGTAGCCTTTGCGGCGCGCCGCACGCGTGTATTTGCGCCAGCTTTTCTTGTCGACGCGAAGCTCAAGGGCTCGGGTCTGCTTCTGCGCGCGGAGCAGTCGCTCCTTCGCTGCCAGCGCCCGGGCACCGTCTTCGTCCGCCGGAGCGGGGACGACCAACTGCTGGCCGACCTTCAACGGCTGGCGTCGATCGATCTCGTTGGCATGGCACATGGCTGCGATGGACGTCCGATAGCGACGCGCGATGGCGCCCAGAGTCTGTCCCCGCGCGACGCGGTGGAGCTTGGCTTTCTGGGCCTTTGCAGCCTTTGGCGCCGCGGCCTTGGGCTCTGCGGCCTTGGACTCCTTGGACTCCGCGGCCTTGGGCTTCGCGGCCTTCGAGCGCGTGCTCTCGTCCGCAGACTTGCTGCGCTTTTCCTGACGCTTGTCGAACTCTTCGCGAGCACGCTCGCCGCCAGTGTCGTCGCGATCGGGAATCAACAGCACGCGCCCCGGGTCGAGCTGCGAAGGGTCAGAGATGTCATTGGCGTGCGCGATCGCAGCGACGCTCACGTGATAGCGTTTCGCGATCGAGCCCAGCCGCTGCCCGCGATAGACCTTATGGGTGCGCGATTCCGCCTGGGCGGGACCGGCTAAAGCCAATACGACGACAACTACGAGCCCGACCATCACGCGCTCCCAGTGGCCGCGTTCGATGTGCATCGATGCGACAGCCATGCCCCCGAACCCCTACAAAGGATGGGCGCCCACGCCAAGGACAAACTGCCGCTGGTGAACGAGCAGTAGCGGCACTTGGTTGTGCCGTTTGGACGATAGACTCAGCTGGTCCCCGCTTCTGGACAAAAACCAGTGCCCATACAAACCGTTTTCGCGCACGCGTCCCCGCCGGCGGGCCCCTCGGGCGGGACAAAAGTAATACGCATACAAACCGTTTTCCGCGCACCCGTCCCCCCCCTCGGGCGGACAAAAACTAATACGCATACAAACCGTTTTCCGCGCACCGATCCACCCTCGACGCACGCTCGCCCTGGTGCATCCGCGAGCGGGCGAAGACGCTCGCGACCCAGCCCAGCGACTGGGACGCCATTGGACACCTGGGGTCGAGGGTGCGGAGCCCCGCCGGTCTTCCGCCTCTTCGACAGCGGGAACTTCTATGACGCCGTCCTACTCCTTCTTCGCGTCCCCACGCGCGAAGATGCTCGCGACGTAGTTCAGGACGTCCGTGGCGCTGACTTCGTTGTAGCCGAAGTAGCGCATGAGGCGGCTCTTGATGATGTCGATTTTCTCTTGGGTCTCTTTGTCGACCACGCTGGAGACCAGGGTCTTGAGTTTGATGCTGTCTTTTTGGTCTTCGAACAGCTTCAGCTCTAGGGCGCGGCGCAGGCGATCGTTGGTTTGCCAGTCGAACTTCTTGCCTTCAACAGCACGGGCGCCGATGTAGTTCATGATTTCGCGGCGGAAGTCGTCTTTGCGGTTTTCGGGGATGTCGATCTTTTCTTCGATCGACCGCATCAGGCGCTCATCGGGCTCTTCGTCTTGGCCGGTGTACTTGTTCTTGACCTTCTCTTTGAGAGCGTAGGCCTTGATGTTGTCGATGTAGTTTGCCGCGACTTTGTTGAGGGCTTCGTCGTCGGCACTGATGGCACGCTGCACCTCGTTCTTAACGATTTCTTCGTATTCACGCTTCACAACGCCGATCAGATCCCGGAAGCGCTTGCGCTGCTCATCGTTGGTGATGAGCGAGTGGTGCGTCAGGCCCTTTTCGAGCTCGTTCAGCACCATGAAGGGGTTGATGGTGCCTTCGCCGGCGTCGCTGACCAGGGCGTTGCTGATCTTGTCCTGCACGTAGCGCGGGCTGACGCCCTCCATGCCTTCGCGTTTGGACTCCTTGCGTAGCTCTTTAACGGTGTCCTGGGTGTACCCGGGCAGCACCTTGCCGTCGTAGAGCTTCATCTTCTGGATGAGCTGCAGGTTGTGCTTCTTGGGCTCTTCCAAGCGCGAGAGCACGGCCCACATGGCCGCCACTTCCAGGGTGTGCGGCGCGATGTGCTTGCCCTTGACCCGGAGCTGGCTGAAGTCCTTCTCGTAAATCTTGATCTCGTCGGAGAGCTTCGTGATGTACGGGATGTCGATCTTAATGGTTCGGTCGCGGAGTGCTTCCATGAACTCATTGTTGAGCAGGCGCTTGTACTCGGCTTCGTTCGTGTGGCCGATGATGAGCTCGTCAATGTCCGTCTGAGCGAACTTCTTGGGTTTGATGCGGTGCTCTTGAGAAGCGCCCAGCAAGTCATAAAGGAACGCGACGTCGAGCTTCAGCACTTCGACGAACTCGATGATGCCGCGGTTGGCTACGTTGAACTCGCCGTCGAAGTTGAAGGCGCGGGGGTCCGAGTCCGAACCGTATTCGGCGATCTTGCGGTAGTTGATGTCGCCTGTGAGCTCCGTGGAGTCCTGGTTCTTCTCGTCTTTGGGCTGGAACGTGCCAATGCCGACGCGGTCTTTCTCCGACAGCAGCAGCCGGCGGGTGCGCACGTGGTTTTCCACCACCTTGCCCCAATCGCCCTCGTACTTCTGCATCAAGTTCTTGAAGATGAAACGGCTGGCCGGGTCGAGCTCGCCCTCAACACGCACCTTGAAGTTCTCGTTGCTGAGGCCCAGCTTCTCGATGGCGCCGTCGCGCCACTCGGCCGGGATCAGCTTGAGGGGGTCTTCGTTCATGGGCGAATCGAAGACGTCCGCGTCACCGCTAGCGAGGCCGGTGTTGGCGAGATTGATCCAGCGGAAGGTGTACAGCGCGCCTTCGGGAGTCGCGCAGTATCGCTCAAGGCCCTTCTTGAGCAGCCGCGCGATGGTGGACTTGCTGGACCCGACCGGACCGTGCAGCAGGATGACGCGCTTCTCGGGACCATAGGCTTCGGCCGCTGCTTTGAGCACGTTCATCAGCCGCATCAAGGGAATGTCCAGACCGAAGATAGCGTCCTTGCCCTTGTCGGCTTCGTCTTGGAAGAAGTTGAAGCGCACCAGCTTCTTCTTGTTGTCGATGTACTCTTCCGTGCCGTAAGAGATGACCATGTCGTACACGCGCTGGAATGCGTTGCGCGTGATCTCGGGACGCTCGCGCACGAGGTTGAGGTAGTCCTCGAAGCTGCCGTCCCAGGACAGATCGCGATAGCGATCGTAGTCCTGCATCGCAGCGATGGTGGACAGCATGCTGCGCCCGCTGCCTTTTTTGCCTTGGTCACTGGCGGTGGAAAAGTCGCTGTCGCTCATAGGGTCCTTCTACTCACGCTTCTGCGGTGGGGGCTTAGGATAACAGGCTACGGGCACGAGGGCCGCCCCGTTTCACGGACTTGAAAACGCCGCCAGGGCTTCAAAAACCCGGCTTTGCGCTTGTTTCGGCATGCCGCTTTCGGCGCGGATGCCGCGTGAGCAGTGGGCGGCAACGGCGGCGGGAGACGGCGGCGTCTCGGCCGCTGCAGCACGTGCCACGCAATCACTTTGCGGTCCGTCGTGCAAAGCCGCGGCCACGACGATGGGATGCCGCTGCCGCCGCAGCGCGAGCGCCTTGAAGAATGCGTCGAAAAAGGCGGTCTGCTTGGCCTCGCTACCCTGCACATCCGCCGAAGACGGCAAAGCGACTTCGTGCAGCACGATGGGCGGGGCCGGTGCGGCCTCCCCGGCGAGGGTGGAGTGCAGCGCGTCCAAGTCGGACAGCGGATTGCTACTGTCGACCTGGAACCCCGACGTCAGCGGCACATAGCTCACGACGGCCACATCCCCCGCGTCGACTAACTCTCGGATCTCTGCATGAGGACCAGCGACGACGGCGCTGAGGTTGAAACCAATGCCAACGCTCAGTTGCGACGGACGCGCAGGATGCTGTCGCGCATAGTCGAAAACGTGCCGCACGAAACCCACGAACTCTTGGCGCTCGGCCGTAGATGACTTGGCGATGTAGCGATCCACTTCGACGCCCAGAGACAGCACGCTCAGCTCTTCACCGAAGTAGGTGAACGTTTCGTCGATCAAGGCCCGTCCGGCTTGTAAATTCGCGGGTGCGTTCCACGCGCCCGCTACGCCTGTTGGACGCGCCGCCTGCGCGCGGTCCACAACACTCAAACACGCGACAAGCTGCGCACCTGCCCCCCGATACGCGCTCGCGGTCGTGGCGAGGTTGGCCCAGCGCGTTGTCACTGGAGAGGCCGGCGCGTCAAAGAGCTGGTCCCAACGCGCGTGCACGATCCCTACGCGCGCTCCAGCCGAGAGCACCGAGAGATGGGCCAGCAGCACGTCCCCGGGCGCAACGCCTGCGTCCGACGTTGCGGGGGTCGCTCGCAACCCGAGCCGAACGGGAGCCACCGGAGCGTCGGGATCCACGACATCCAAAGCGCCGTCATTCGACGCGTCGATGGCGCCACCATCCGGCGATCCGGTTTCGCCCCCTTGGCCATCTTTGCCAGTTGCGGCGTCGTGGTTGCTCACGACGTCTGGCGGCTCAGAACCACCGCAAGCCCCGGAAAGTAGGCCCGCGCAGGTCACGACAGCGATTACATAGAAGAGGCGCCGCACGTCCCAAGGGTAGGCCAACTGCGCGTCTCTGCAGCAAGCGGCAGTCGGATTCAGAAGATTCCGCGCATTTTATGCAGTTTCACTGGGGGCCGCGCCAGGTAACGATTCGATGACATCGCCCAGGTCGCTGCATTCTGGCAGCGGCTTCGCGCTACAGTAAGCGCCCACATTTTCAGGACCCATGACATCAGCACTCTCCGAACCGGCGCCCACCAGCCAGCAGGTGCCCCGCCAGCAGCCGACGAATCTTCTCGATCCCAAGCTGTACATCAACCGCGAGCTCTCCTGGCTCGAGTTCAACGCGCGCGTCGTATCCGAAGCAGGTGATGCAGCCGTTCCGTTGTACGAACGCTTGAAGTTCCTGGCCATCTTCGCCGCCAATCTGGACGAGTTCTTCATGGTGCGCGTCGCCGGCTTGCAAGCGCAGCTGCACGGCGAGATCGAAGAAGTCGCGCCCGATGGCATGACGGCGGAGGAGCAGCTGAGCGCCATTGCCGGGCGCGCTCATGAGTTGACCGACGAATGCTACCGCGTGTGGAACACCTCCGTCCTGCCGGAGCTGCGCGAGGCGGGCATCACGCTGGTCAAGCCCGAAGAACTCGCACCCAGCGATCTCGATGCGCTGGACGAGCATTTCCGGCGGGATATTTTCCCGGTGCTCACGCCCATCGCCATCGACCCGGTGCATCCGTTCCCGCACGTGCGCAACAAGAGCATCAACGTGGGCTTCCTTTTCGACAGCACGGAAAACAGCAATGAGCCGTCTTTCGGCGTCGTGCAGGTCCCCACCAGTCTACCGCGCTTGATCCGCGTTCCTCTCGGCGGCGCGCGGCGGGCCTTCGTCGCCCTCGAAGACCTGATCCTGCGTCACCAGACCATGATCTTTCCGCAGATGAGGGTCACGGGCAGCTACGCCTTTCGCGTCACCCGCAACTTCGACATTGAGATCGACGAAGACGAAGCCGAAGACCTGCTGCTTTCACTGCAGGCGGAGCTGCGTCGTCGCGAGCGCGGGCACGCGGTGCGCCTGAGCGTCACCAGCAACGCGCCCCAAGACTCCATCCGCTGGCTCTGCCACGAATTGGATATCCACCCAGAGGAAGACGTCTACCTGGCGGACGGTCCTTTGTTTCTTGGGGACATGCCGGAGCTGGTCTCCGGCGACGACAAGAAGTCCCTGCGCGACGAGGCCTATGCCCCGGTCTACGCGCCGCCGTTGCGCGACTCCGACGACTTCTTTGAGACGATTCGCGAGCGCGACGTCTTGTTGCACCACCCCTACGAGTCCTTCGAAGCGGTGATCGACTTCTTATCCCAGGCCGCAGAGGATCCGAACGTCCTGGCCATCAAGCAAACGCTATATCGCACCGGCGGCGAATCTCCCCTCGTGCACGCACTGCAGCGCGCCGCGGAACAAGGCAAACAAGTCACCGCCGTGGTGGAGCTGAAAGCGCGTTTCGACGAAGCCAGCAACATCCAGTGGGCACGCGCCCTGGAGCGCTCGGGCGTGAACGTGATGTACGGCCTGCTCGGCCTCAAGACTCACGCCAAGGTCCTGCTCGTCGTGCGCAAGGAAAAGACGGGGCTGCGACGCTACGTGCATCTAGCGACGGGCAACTACAACCAACAGACCGCGCGGCTGTATACGGACGTCTCGCTGTTCACTGCACGCGAAGAGTTCGGTGAAGACGCCACGGCGCTGTTCAACCTGCTCACGGGCTACAGCGCGCCTTCCAGTTGGAACCGACTCATCGTGGCACCGCTGGGGCTGCATGAAGCCATCCTGGGTCTGATCCGCCGTGAAGCAGCGCACGCCGAGGCAGGCCGCCCCGCGCGCATCATCGGCAAGATGAACTCGATTGTGGATGCAGACGTGATCGCAGCGCTGTATGCCGCTTCCCAGGCGGGCGTGCAGGTGGATCTGTTGGTGCGCGGCATCTGCTGCCTGCGCCCCGGGATAAAGGGCGTGAGCGAGACAATTCGCGTCCACGCCGTGATCGACCGCTTCCTGGAGCACTCCCGCATTTTCGATTTCGAAAACGGCGGCGATCCGGAGGTGTTCTTTTCCAGCGCGGACTGGATGCCGCGGAACTTCCGGCGACGGGTGGAGACGATGTTTCCCATTGTGGACCCAGTGCTCAAAGAGCGCGTGCGCTCGGAGATCTTGGCCATCATGGCTGCCGACACCAAGAAGGGCTGGCTGTTGGATTCGAGCGGTCGCTATCAGCGGGCCGTGGGCGGCGAGTCCCCGCTGCGCAGCCAGAGCATCTTCATGGAGCAGGCGCGGGAGCGCGCACGGGAGCCGGAACATGTGCTGGCGCGCCAAATGATGGCCGCACCGCGCCCAGACGCCGCCCTAGAGAAGCTGCGGCGCAAGACCAAAAAGAAGAAAAAGCGCGACAAGCGCGGCCGCCGCAACGACTAAGGGCCCGGGACGGCAGGAGCGGCCGCTGGCGTAGCGCGACGTAGCGCTGGCGTAGCGCGGCGTAGCGCGACGTAGCGCTGGCGTAGCGCGACGTAGCGCGGGCGTAGCGCGGCGCAGCGCCGGCAACCCGGCGGCGTGGGGGGGGGTTGGGTGCGCGAAAATCGGTTTGTATACAAACTATTCTTGACGCGCCCATCCCCCCGTCAAGAGCGCAAAAACGATTTGCATGCTTGCATGCTTACTATTTGGCGCCACCGATCCCCCGTCAAAAGCGTAGAAACGATTTGCATGCTTGCATGCTTACTATCCCTGGCACGCCGCCCCCCCGTGCCTCGGTGCCGGGTTCCGGTGCCAGGTCCCGCCCCATTCACCGCACCAGCGGCGATTGGCTACGGAGCGCTGGGCGACAGGTCGATGGGGTTTGTGGGTGCGCCGCGGTGCAGACCGCCATTGCCGACCCAGTAGATGTACCGAGGCTCGGGCCGGCCGTCCAAATACACGTCTACCCGCAGCGTGACGCCTGCAGCCGTGTGCACGCGCATGCCGTCGAGACCAAACGCGTTGTCGTTGACCATGCGCACGGCGTTGGAGGCTTCCCAATCCAGGTAGTCGCCGCTTTCCAGTCCGTCGGCCTCGAAGTCCAGTAGGTCTTCGCTCTGTTCTGTGCCCACGATGATGTCGAATTCGCACGCAAGATCGGAGATCTCCGTATCGCAAGCGGTGGTGATCTTCCAGTTGCCGCCCGTTTCATATTCGACGAATACGCCCACGCCGCGTCCCGGTTCGATGGCACTGAGCGTCGCGCCGGTGTCGATGGTGGAAAGCGCAACATCGGTTTTGGGAGGATTGCCGATCGGTGGATCCGAGTGCTCGTGGGGGTGCTCTTCGTAGCGACACCCGAACAGGCTCGCGGCAAGGAGCGCGCTCAGCGCAACGGGTCGGACTCTCTTGACGATCTTCGGGAGGTGCAGCATGGCGATCACACTAACGACGCCGGGGGCGCGACCGGGAAGGTGCGCTCCGGCGAGACGGGGCTGAGGGGCGCTTGACCGTAGGCGGGGGCGCCCGGCGAACCGACGGCGTCGAGCGCCGCGGCGCGGTGTATTTCGGCTGGCTGCGCGCGGGCGCAGATCTGCGAGCGGGCGCGGATTTGCGAGTGGGCGCGGATTTGCGCGCGGGCGCCGAGCGCTGGGGGACACTGCGACTCGGGGCGTAGTAGCGTCGCTGCGGGGCCGCGGAGCGCTGTGGCGCTGCGGAACGCTGCCGCGGACTTGCCGATCGCTGCGGCCCAGGCCGAGACGTGCTGTAGCGACGGCCTGGCGCTGGAGTCGGCCCGCCGGCGCCGCGGCCCTTGCGCGAGGCAGACGTGGTGCCCAAGCTCTTCACGCGGCCGAGCCGCGCTGCGCTGCTCGGCGACCGTCGCGTGCCGGGCACCGCGCGTCGAGCAGAGGGCCCCGAAGGCTTGGAAGCGGCCACGGCTTTGGGGTTCGCTGCCACGCGCTTCTTAGGAACTGCGCGCGCAGGAATGCGAGCTTGGGCATGGCTGGGCCCCGCGTACCTGGGCTTGCCATGGGCGTGGTGATGATGCGTGTGCGCTCCCAGGTAGTGCACGTGGTGGTGATCGTGCACCAGGTGATGGTGAAGATGGTAGTCGTACACATACCGACTGGGGCAGAACACCCACGCGGTGTACACGCCGAAGCCAATCCCGACCGCGGCGCCGTTCACCCAAATATAGTCCGGCGGCATCGGCGCCCAGCCCACATAGTAGACGCCGGGATCCGGCACGCGCCATACGACCCAAGCGTTTGCGTACTGGCGCCCCGGGATCCAAGACCAGCCCACGCCGCGCAGCCACACCCAACGCCCATAGTGGAAGGTGACCCAGCCGAAGGGATAGTTGCTGACCCAGATCCACTCGCCGGCTTCGTCCTGGGCCCAGTGGCCGTTGGTCACATAGGGCTTGAAGTCTTTGCCAACGACATGGGGATGCGGCACCCAGACGGTGCCGTAGGTGGGGTCGTCACGCCAATAGCCGTAGGGCTTCAGCTCCGCGTTGAAATCCGTGAGAGCGCTTGGGTCGCGATCCGCGTACTCTGCGTCGCCCGCGGCGCCGGCTTCCGCGTCGCCCTCGGCGAGCCCTGAGCTTTCGTCGACTTCGACCTCGGTCGGCCCGTCTGCGGGCGCGTCTTCCCAGGTGGCCTGGGCGTGCGCCAAGGCGGGCAGACAGACGATGCACATGGCCAAGAGCCAAATGCGCAGACCTCGGACGTTCATTGCTTCAATCATGCGATCCAGGACAGCTATGGGCAACCGGCGTGCCGAAATGTTTGACGTGGCGGATGTCAGTCGAATTCGGCCAAAACGCAGGGTAGTTTCGTGAAATCTGCAGATCCTGTCGGAAGCGGCTGCTTTCCCCGGCGTGAACCGGGGTGCGTTGTCGTTTCGGCACAGCTTCCGCATGGGAGCACTTTGGCTATGCTCCGCGATAATGCTCCTCTTTCAAGAAGCCCTGCAAAAAGTGCTGGCAGCTGCCGCACCCCTCGGCACTGAACGCTTGGGTTTGGTGCAGGCTTTCGGTCGCGTGCTGCGCCAGGACCTGACGGCGCGCGCGGACATGCCCGCCTTCGACTACAGCGCGATGGATGGCTACGCCGTGCAAACGGCGGAGTTCGCGTCGACGCCGCTGAGCTTGCCCGTCGTTGGCGAGAGTCAGACTGGACACCCAGCACCCAAGCTGCAGCCGAAGACCACTTGCCGTATTTTCACCGGCGCTGAGCTGCCCGCGGGCGCAAACGCGGTAGTGATGCAAGAGAACGTGCAGCGCACAGCAGACGCCGCGACCTTCACCGTCAAACCCGAGCCCTTTGCCCACGTGCGCAGGCGCGGCGAAGACATGCAAGCGGGCACCGTTGCGCTTCGTAGCGGCGCGCGGCTGCACGGCGGCTGCTTGGGACTGATCGCAGCACTCGATCACATGAGCGTGCTGGTGAGCCGACAGCCACGCGTCGTGATCGTGTGCACGGGCGACGAGCTACGGGATCCGGGAAGCGTGGCGCGGCCGGGCAGCATCCCGGAATCCAACGGCTATGCGCTGTCGGGCTTTGTGCGCCAAGTCGGCGGCGACCCCATCTTGGCGCCCCTTGCCAAAGACGACGCCGAAGCTACCCGCCGACTGCTGGCGGAAGCAGTCGAAGGCGCGGACCTACTGTTGACCGTCGGTGGTGTCAGCGTGGGAGATCACGACGTGGTGCGCCCCGCCCTCGAAGCCCTTGGCGCGCAACTCGAGTTCTACAAAGTGCGCATCAAACCCGGCAAGCCGCTGACCTTTGGTCGCCTCGGTCGCACCCTGATCCTTGGACTGCCGGGCAACCCCGTGAGCGCGCAGGTTACGTTCGCGCTATTCGGCGCGCCGCTACTACGCAGCCTGCAGGCGGACAGCGCACCGCTGCCGCGTCGGCGCACTGTGGTACTGCTTTCGGAAATCACCCAGAAGGCCGGACGGCGCGCGTTTGTGCGGGGCGCGTACCATCCGGACGGCGTCGAGCCATTCACGAACCAAGCGTCAGGCTCCGCCGTGAGCATGGCCTTGGCCGACGCGCTGATCGAGGTTCCCGAAGACGTCGAACGGATCCCCGCGGGAGATCGGGTCGACACCATTTCGCTGGCCGAGCTGTGAGCGCCCTCGTCGGGATCTTCGTGGGTGGCAAAAGCACGCGCATGGGCAGCGCCAAAGGCCTGCTCGCCGCGCCTGGTAGCACCAAGGTGCTGGTGCAGCGCCTGGTAGACGAAGCACGAGCCGCATTGCCTGACGCTGAATGCGTCCTCGTCGGGCAGCGACCGGAATATGAACACCTGGACCTGGTCGCGCTTCCGGACGCGCGCGCCGACTGCGGCCCGCTGGGCGGTCTGGTGGCGCTCTTGCTCGAAGCGCGAAGCCGCGGTCACGACGCGGCCTACGCCTTGGCCTGTGACATGCCTTACCTCAGTCGCGCGTCCATTGCGCAGCTTGCTAGCTTTTCCCTCGACGCGGACGTCGTGGCGCCAAGGCGCGACGAGCGCTGGGAGCCGCTCGCCGCCCGCTACGCGCCCGTCCCATGCTTGCCGCTGGCGGAGGCCCGGCTCGCCGCTGGGGATTTCTCACTGCAAGGACTACTGCGTGCGCTGGGGGAGCGCTGCCGAGAGATCGTGCTTCCCGCTGCGGAGCTGGACGACTGGGATAGCCCAAGTGACGTTTCGGCGCCGCGATGACAAATCAACGGCTGCCACAACGCCCTGAGTCGCCCTAGGTTGTCGTCCGTGCGACGCCCGGACTCACTGCTGACCCCGCCTTTTGTGTTGGCGTGGATGGCGAGTTTTGCGCATACCCTTGCGCTGCACAGCTACGTGCATCTGTCTGGCTACCTCGAAGGACTGGGCGCAAGCAGCGTCGCCATTGGCTGGGCGTTTTCCTTTTTGGCGGTCGCTGCGCTTGCCGCACGCCCGCTGGTCGGCCGCGCGATGGATCGCCACGGCCGCCGCATCATCATCTTGTTAGGCGCGGTGATCCATGTGTTCGCCTGCGCCAGCTATCTGCTGATCCACGAGATGGGCCCCTTGGTATACGCCGTGCGCGCGTTGCATGGTGTGGCGGAGGGCATGCTGTTTTCCGCGTTGTTCACCTACGCAGCAGACATCGTGCCGGATGCCCGCCGCACCGAGGGCATCGCCCTATTCGGCGTCTCGGGTCTCCTGCCCGTGGCACTTGCTGGCGCCTTGGGCGATGTGATCATCACGCAGCACGGCTACCGCGCGTTGTTCCTCTTCACCATCGCCGTCGCTGTGGTGGCGCTGCTGGTGTCGTTGCCCTTGCGCGACATCGCCAAACCCGCCGGCATGGAACCGGCGCGGGGCTTCGTGACGACCCTGCGCGAACCACGCCTGATGCCGCTGTGGTTCGTGGGCATCGTATTCGCGACGAGTCTGTCGACCTTGTTCATCTTCTTGAAGACGTACATGTTGGCCGAAAAGAGCGGCAACGTCGGCACGTTCTTCGGCGCCTTTGCCTTTGCGGCCGTCACGCTGCGAGTGACCTTGGGCTGGCTACCGGATCGCATCGGCGCATTGCGCACCCTCTACCCGTCGGTGCTGGCGCTGGCTCTGGGCCTGATGCTGCTTGCGCTGAACACGACCACCGCGAGCATCATCGTCGCCGGCCTGCTCTGCGGCATCGGGCACGGCTTTGCCTTTCCGATCTTGGCGGGTTTGGTCGTCGCCCGTGCACGCCCCAGTGAACGCGGCGCCGCGATGACCGCGTTCACCGCTCTGTTTCACATCGGCGTGCTCGCCGGTGGTCCCAGCTTCGGACTGATCATCGATGCCGCGGGTTATCCCGCGGCGTACCTCACTGCCTCCGGCGCTGTGCTGCTCGGCGCACTTGGCTTCGCCTGGCTCGAAGCCCGCCGCGGCGTCGTGGCGCCGTGAGCTGAAGCGGCCTGTTGCGCGCACAGCATGCCAACTGGGCTAGACTGGGCCCCCATGGGCTGGGACGACGAAATCGATGTGAGCGATCTGGTGGAGTCCCGCCGGGGCACGGAGCAGCTCGACGGCTACCTCGCGAGGACAGCCAGCGTGCGGAGCTTCCTGCTACGTGTGGTGGAAGGAACGAGCGCGGGAATGGAGGCTCGCTCTGCGGGCGAGAAGTTCTCCATTGGCTCGGATAGCGGAAACGACCTGTCCATCGACGACTCCGCGGCGTCGCGCTTTCACTGCGAAATCCGCGTCGGCAAGCATGGCGCTTGGCTCCGGGATTTGCGAAGCAAGAACGGCACGGTGCTCGACGGCGTTCCAATTAGGGAAGGTGCGCTGCGTGAAGGCAGTCTGATCCATATTGGGCGAAGCGTACTGTCCTTTCACTTCGGAGCAGACGAGCACCCGCTGCAGGTCTCATCCCGAGGCGAGTTCGGTAGCCTGGTCGGGGTGTCCGTCGCAATGCGCAGCGTATTCGCGCTCCTGCAGCGTGCGGCGGAATCCGACGCGACAGTGCTGATTGAGGGAGAGACGGGCACAGGCAAGGAAAGCGTCGCCGAGTCCGTGCATCGGGCAAGCGCGCGTGCCGACGCGCCATTCTTGGTCGTGGACTGCGCGGCACTGCCGCCGAGTCTCCTCGAGAGCGAGTTCTTCGGTCACGAAAGAGGCGCCTTTACCGGTGCAGACACTCGCCGCATCGGCGTGTTCGAAGAGGCTGATGGTGGCTCCGTGTTCTTGGACGAAATCGGCGAACTGCCCCTGGACCTGCAGCCGCGTTTGTTGCGCGTGCTTGAGCGCCGCGAAGTGCGCCGAGTCGGCTCCAACGCGCATCGCCCCGTAGACGTGCGCGTGATTGCCGCGACGAATCGCGATCTCCGACAACAGGTGAACGACGGGCACTTCCGGGCGGATCTGTATTTCCGCCTGGCCGTGGTGAAAGTCAGCGTCCCGCCCCTGCGAGAGCGGCCCGAGGATATCCCAGCGTTGGCGGAGCGCCTGCTGACCGGGCTCGGCGCAGACGACCCCGAGCGTGCTGCGCTCTTGGACGGTGGATTCATGCAACGACTGCAGCGCGGAGTGTGGCCAGGCAATGTGCGCGAGCTGAGGAACTATCTTGAGCGATGTTTGGTCCTGAAGCAGGCGGCGCCGTTCTCAGAGCAAGCGCCGGCTGCGGCGCCTGGCGGTGCCGGAGACGTGGACGTGGACGTATCCTTGACATACAGCGACGCAAAACGACGCTTGCTTGACGAATTTGAACGAAATTATCTCGGCGCACTTCTCTCCCGCCACGACGGCAACGTATCCAAAGCTGCGCGCGCGGCAGGCATGGATCGCGTATACGTGCACAAATTGCTGCACAAACACGGGCTCAAGCGGTGAAGAGCGGGAAACCCGGCTAGCCGCAGTGCCCCGCTGTGGACCTTCGATTCAACGCGAGATTTCACTATGCTCTGCGGGTGAATGAGCCGCGCGGTCCCCTAGCGCCAGGGACGAAACTCGAGAAGTACGAGGTGCTTCGCTACTTGGCTGCCGGCGGCATGGCGGAGATCTACCTCGCACGCAGCCGTGGGCTAGCGGGGTTCGAGAAGGTCGTGGTGCTCAAGCGCATCCTGCCCAAGATCGCCGAAGACCCAAGCGTCGTGACCATGTTCCTGGACGAGGCCCGGCTCGCGGCGACGCTCCACCATCCGAATCTGGTGCAGGTGTACGACATAGGCAAGGTCGACGGCAGCTACTTCTTCACGATGGAGTACATCCACGGCGAAGACTTGCACACCGTCGTGCAGCGCGCGGCTACGGCGAAGCGCGGGCTAAGCACGCAGAACGCGCTATTCATCGCTGCGCAGGTTGCCGCGGGGCTGCACTACGCCCACGACAAGAAGGGCGCGGACGGACAGCCCTTGGGCACCGTGCATCGCGACGTGTCGCCATCCAACGTGATGATCACTTACGACGGCGCAGTGAAGATCGTCGACTTCGGCGTGGCCAAAGCCGTCGCTCGACAAACCAAAACGAAGAGCGGCGCGATCAAAGGCAAGGTCACCTACATGTCGCCGGAGCAGGCACGGGGCGACGAGATCGATCGCCGCAGCGACGTGTTTGCCCTAGGCGTGCTCCTGTTCGAGCTGACCACGGGCACCCGCCTGTTCAAGAAGGAACACGACTACGCGATTTTGAGTCAGCTTTTGACGGAAGACGCGCCGCTCGCCTCAACGCGGCGCAAAGGCTACCCGCCGGAGCTCGAGGGGATCGTGAGCAAGGCGCTGCAGCGTGACCCGGAGCGTCGATACGGCACCGCGCAGGAGCTGCAACTCGCGCTAGAGGCCTTCGCGCGAGAAGAGAAGATGGCGCTTTCCAGCGTGCCGCTGAGCGCATTCATGAAGGAGGTGGTGGGGGAACGGCCAGATCCGACCGCCAGCAGCTTGGCGGAAGCCGCGACACCCGCCGAAGCGCCCATTCTCCCAGCCAAGGCAGCGCCGGAGACGCTGTCCGGCTCCGCAAGCCGGCCAGCGATTCCCATGAAGAGCGGCGGGCCGTGGCTGTGGTTCGCTGTCGGCTCGATCGGCGTGGTTGCCGCCGGAGCCTATCTGTTTGCGGGCGCGCCGACAGAGGCGGGGAGCAGTTCCTCGTTGCTGGATGCCGGCGCGGCGCCATCGGCCAGCCGTGCAACAAGCGCTCCACCCCATGAGCCGTCTGCCTCAGCCCCTTCCAACCATGCGACTCAAGCATCCGCCGCGGCAAACCCAGTGGTGGCTCCCTCTGCAAGCGTCGCTGGGGCGTCGTCCGCGCCAGCGGCCGCGAAAGGCGGTCGACCAGCGCCCCACCCAACCCGGGATCCGGCCGTGATAGAGAAGCCATCAGATGCACCGCCCAAGTGGGATCCAGGTTCCGCCTTGCCGCCTGTGGTTGAAGGCAAGTAGCGCACTGATCGCCGGCGCATGGCTGTGCCTCTCGTCCCCGTCCGGCGCTGCGGACGGCGAGGCGACCTTCAAGCAAGGTATGGACCTATACCAAGCGGGCGACTTCGCGGCAGCCGCAGACCACTTTGAGCGGGCGTACGCAGCGGAGGCGAAACCGCTCTACCTGTTCACCTGGGCGCAGGCGGAGATCGGCCGTGACGACTGCCGCGCGGCGGTCGCGCTCTTTCGGCGCTACTTGGACACGAACCCGCCTGAGCAGAACAAAAAGGCCGCCGAGACTCGCATGGCCACCTGCGCCGAGCGGCTGGTCGCGTCGCCTCCCGATGCCGGGGTTGATGTCGCGTCGACGAACGAACCTGTCACGGACGCCGGCGCAGAGACCCCGCCAGCCGAAGCGGCTGCCCCGATCGCACCACCCGCTGTCGCGCCCGCTCCGATTCCGACGCCCGTAGTGCGGGACCGCGGAGCCGCCAGCCCTTGGTATACAGATCCCGTCGGGATGATCTTGCTGGGCACCGGCGTCATCGCTGCGGGGGTGGGCACCGGCTTCTTGGTTGCCTCCCACGGCAAAGAAGCCGACGCAGAAGACAACGGATTCGATCGCTACGATGAACATCGCTCGGCTCTAGACACTGCGAAACGCCAGCGCACGATCGGAGGCATTGCCGGCGGTGTTGGCGTCGCGCTCATGGCCGCTGGGGTGATTCGTCTCATCATGCGTGAGCCCGAAGCGACCCCAAGCGTAGGCGTGTGGTTCACGCCCCGCGTCGCCGGAGCATCTGTCTCACGCAGCTTTTGAGTCCTGGTCGCACTGGCCTGCTGCGCCTGCATCACGCGTCGCAAACGAATGCAAAGAGCCCCCAAGCGATGTGGGGGCTCTTCTCATGTTGCGGGTACTGCGGCTGCTTAGTTCAGGGGACCGCCGGGGCCAGTCGGAACGTTGCAGCTGGTCTCTGCCCAGCGTCCCAGGAAGTGACCGCCCGTCTCTGGACCTGGAATGGTCTCTCGGTACTCGCCACCGAGGCGACCAACTTCACCACTCTTGTGCAACCAACGACCCTCGAAGTGTCCTTCGCCGTAGTGGCCGGCGAAGATTCCCATGAAGGCACCGTGCTTGTTGATGTACTTGCCAAAGAACACGCGGTCGCCATTCTTGCGCTTGCCGTAGATGCCGCGAACGTGTCCAACCATGTCACCTTGCGCGTTGGCCACGGGTCCCAGCAGGCGGCCGCGGCCTTCTGCTACGCGATGCCAGCGGCCGCCGAGCATGCCGTAGTTGCAGAGATCCACGGGCTGCGGCACGGACACGGCAACGATGCGGTTTCCGGCCTCGTCCACGACCTTGCTCTGAGGACCGTCGGTGAGTGCCTTCATCGGCGCGCTGAAGACCGGGCCCGACGGGGTGGCATAGGTCAGCGTGAGCGGCTCGGCGTTCAACGGATCTGGGTCGACAATCGCCAGCCGAAGGCCGTCATGGTGCGGCAGAGTCGCCGATGTGAATGCCACTGTTTGTGGGTTCGGCCGCGGTAGCATGTTGTCCGTCTTGCCTTCGAAGGCAATGGTGTGCCCAACAACCATCGCGCCCCGGTTCACCGTGAGCACGCCGCTCCAGTTGCGCGGAGTCTTGTTGTCCCAGTTCAGCGGGAACTGTCCCCATAGCACCGTGGTGTGGAAAACGACTGCGTCAGGCTTTTGCTTCATGGCGACGACGGTCTCGTCTTGCGCCATGGCGTCGTCGTAAACGGACTCCGGCAAAGTGACATCCTCGAGGATCGATGCCTGCGCAAACTGTGGCGCTTCGTCGTCCATGCTCAGCCCGCCATTTTCGAGCTCGAGCTGCTCTGCAATTTGTTCCGATTCGAACTCGTAGTCGGGGTCTTGGGTGTCCGCGCTGCATCCGCTGAGAGCCAGGGTCGCCATCGCCAAAGCAGAAGCCGTAATCTTGGTGAGCCGTCGCATCGTTGTCTCCTTCAGGGGGTTCGGGAGATCAACTAAGCAAGCGGCTTGCCAGCCGGCTCACACTACTCAACCATGCGCAATGCTTCGCTTTTGTGAAGCGGTGCGCACTAGGTGTAGGAACGCGAGCAACACCTTTTGCCGCGTGTTGTTGCGTCTGCCACTACACGTAGTTGGCAGTTCGAACTCACGGACACGCCAGCGCAGAACTAACCGTGCGATCCGGCTGAGCGCGACCGTCTGGTTCCAGCGCGCCGTTGCCGAGCTGACCCGATTCGTTGGCGCCCCAGCAATAGACGACGTCGAGGTTCGTCAGCGCGCAAGTAAACAGCCCGCCGGCGTAAAGCTTGGCGATGCCTCCGGGGAGTTCGACGGGCACGGGATCTGGCTCGACGGGGCTAATCTTCTGATTTGGCCCTAGCTGTCCGAATTCATTGCCGCCCCAGCAGTAGGCCTTGCCGTCCGCAGTCAATGCACAATTGTGTGTGAGCCCGGCGGTCACCGCGACCGCCGGAGCGGGAAGCTGAATGCGCAACGGGATACGACTCTGCTTTACGAGCTGCGATTTGCCTAGTTGACCCGCAATAAAGTTGTTGCCCCAGCACTCCACCCGCTCCTCCGTCGTCACCATGCAGCTGTGCTGCAGCCCCAGCGACAAGGAAGCGGCGCGCGGGGCCGGTTGTAACAAGACGGGTGTCGGATACGGGATCTGCTCGTCTTGTTGGCCAACTTGCAGACCACTATTGTCTCCCCAACAGTGCGTTGTGCCGGCGATGGTGCGGCCGCAAGCGTGCGCCTCGCCCACGGCGACTTCCACGAAGCCGTTCTTGAACGGCACCAGGCTGGGGGGTTGGGGTAGGCCAAAGTCGCCGTTGCCCAGCTGGCCGCGTTGGTTTGCGCCCCAGCATGCGGTGCCGATTGCCGCCCTCCCGCAAGTGAAGGCCTCGCCGGCTTCACCCTCCGTGATGGGTGCGCCCGCGCCGTCGAAGGCTCCGACGCGATGCGGCCCAGGTCCAGGCTGCTCGACGCCAAGCTGCCGCGAAGAGTTGTCGCCCCAGCACCAAACGGAGTTGTCGTCTTGAAGCACCACGCACGTATGCGCGCCGCCCGCCGCAACGATCGTGGCGCGCAACGACGCCCCGCCCGCGATCACCGGGCTCGCTATGCTGCCCTGCGTTGTACCGTCTCCCAAGCGTCCGCCAGCGGCTGCGCCCCAGCACTGCACGAGGCCACTCGAGAGCACAGCGCATGCGTGTGCGCGACCCAGACTCAGCCCCTGGACACAGTTCGGCACGCACGCGTTTCCCAGGCCATCCGGAGCGAGCTTCGCGTAGCGCCGCTGGGTCGGGCACTTCGGATCGGGAAACGCGCAGTATCCTGCACGCTCACACACTCCCTGCTCGCTCCCGTCCACGCACTCCGCGTCTGAGTCGCAGCGGAAAGGCACGTCGTCCACGCCGCAGGCAACCGCGCCAGCGCACGCAACGATGAGACCCAGGCGCGTCCACATGGCGCGCAGCATCCCCCAGCGCGCCCACGCCCGCAACGTGTCGTTTGTTGCTCGCGGCCCGGTGGTGCAACCGATGAGCTCTTGTAATGCATGGCAGGCAAGGCAAGCGGAAGGCGTCCGCTGCCTACTTCACGCGAAGCTCACCGCCGACGAACGTTGTGCCTGCGGCTTTGCGCCCGGCGCCGTCCACCACACCGCTGCGGTGCTCCGTGAAGCGCACCGCGCTTGTAGCGTCTGCGGACGCGCGCTTGAAGTGCAACCTGGCGAGCACGACGTCGTTGGCCGAAGCGGTCGACTGCGTACCGTGGCCCGATAGCGCCAGCACCAGCTGCCCCGGCTCCGCGCCAGGCTTCGCCAGGTTGAGGGTGCGCGTCATTTGCGTGAAGGCGGGGCCGAGGGTCATGCGTTCGAAGGCGAGCGCGGCCGGGTCCACGCTGATCCGCGCAGCGACGCCGTACAAATCCGCAACCTCGTGCGCGCGCAGTTCGAGCACCAGCGCGTCGCGGGTGACTTCCTTTTCCGTCAGCACAATGCGCGTGCCGGCGGGCTCGGCGTCCGTTACGAAGCCGGCGCCAGCACTGGGCTTTGGCGAGGGGCCGTCGTCGCTGCTCGAGCCGCAAGCGAGCAGGCAGATGGCCACGGCGGGAAATGCGTGCATGAGCTTCATGGCGCCTCCGGGCGAACGGTCGCGAAATTGTCGAGCTGCGCCTGGAGATCGGCGTCGTCGATGCTGCCGTCCAAGTTGGGATCGCAGCGGGTGTCGAAATCCAGATCGTAACGCATGAGTCCTTCGGTACCGCTGAGCTGCGGTCCCGTCTTGCGCCCGACCTGCAGAGCGCAGTGGATCACGTCGAAGCCGTCGACATCTTGGTCGAAGTTGACGTCCCCAGCCTGGGCAGACGTGCTCCACAGCACCGCGTCGTGCCTGCGATCCGGGCGCACAGAGCGGACTCTTTTAGGCAAGTCCAGCGTCAGGCTGCCCTCACCGGGCAGCTGCAAGGTGCGCTGCTCGGAAGTGCCATCGAAGTATTCGATCTGCAGTCGCAGCCAGTGGTTACCGGGCGCGCCGGAGGTCGTGACCACGACTTCTTGCCGCTCGCCCAGCGCCTTTTGCGAGAAGCTGAACTTGGGTGCGGGCAACACCGTGTCGTACACCCAGGTGGCGAACGTGCCCTGCAAGTCCTTGCCGCTGCGCGCCTCCAGCACTTTGCGGAAGTCCTCTGTGTCGCAGTATTGCTTGGCGCATTGGCTGACCCAGTCCTGCAGGGCGCCCCCGAATTCCTTTTCTCCGACGATCACGCGCAGATGATCCAAGGTAGCGGAGGAGCGCATGTACGCCCAGATCGTGTTCTGGATTTGGTCCTGGGGTATCGACTGCTGCGACGGCGCAACCAGGGGCGGCTGTTCGGGCACAGCCACGTAGCGCAGCAGCATGTGGTGCTCGTTGTAGCGGCGAGCCAGGTACGTCTCGCGATCGAAGCCTCTTGGGAACTTCTCAGCGGAGTAGTCGATCTGCGTCAACGTCGCGAGCCCTTCGGTCAGCCAACGCGTACGCGCAAGATCCGTGGGCGCAACCAAGATCCCCCACCAGTCGTGACTCGTTTCGTGGGCCAGGGTCTCTTCGAAGTACTCGGACCCGTAGGCGCCATAATCCTCTGCCAACAGCACGTAGCCGTCTCCCGCGGTGCCCGGCAGCGTCCAAGCCGACGGCAGCTTCACCACCGAAAGCTCGGGGAATGGCAGCGGCTGCCCCGCTTGGTTGTCGAGGAAGGGCAAGATGCGCTGCATCCAGTCAGCCAGCTCCGCTTTCCACGCCGGCAGCGCCTTGGGCAGGAAGATCGACGTCGCGGGAGTCGTGCCGGCGACGGGGGATTGCTCGAGATCTCCGAACAGCACGAGGTACGGCCCAGCGGTGTGGTAGCCCGGCACCTCCCAGGTCGTCGTGCGAGTCGTGCCGTCGTCCACGTCGGATTTTTTGTGCCCGGACGCGATGACGTCTGATTTCGTTGGCATGTGCAGCGTCAAGAAACGCTTGGCGCCCCAGATGTTGTAACCCGCGAGGTTGCTCTGGTCGATGATGCTTGGAAGCGCAGAACCCTCCATCAGTACGCCAAGAGGCGGAGCGAGGTTGCAGTACTCCCCAATTGTGCTGCCACCGGGGCCCGGGCACTGCAGGTTCCCGGAATATTGCACCGTGACGTCTCGCTGCTCTCCTTGCGACAGCGGCGGTGAGACGATGAACGTGACGTAGTTGAACGGTGGGAAGCTCTGGGGTTTCGACGTCACCGTCGAACCGTTTGCGTTCGCTGCCGTCACCGCCAGACCTTGATCGAACATGAGGGAGAAGGAACCCACCGAACCTTGCAGCGCGCGCAGCTTCAGCGTGATGGTCCCGCTGGTGGCTCCGGTGGTTGGGTCCACGCTGAGCTCCACCACGGTTTCGTCGAGCCCCGTGCTCTTCATGGGCGGTGCCGCCCAGATGGGTTTTCCGCTGGTGAGCTGTTTTGGAGCGACGGCGTGGCGAAAGTGGCGCTGCGGCACAGGTCGGAATCCCTCCGCGGTGTGCTCCAGCGTTGGCACGGGCGTCGCGAACGCGGCCGCAGCAACGGTTGCGGTGCACACGGCCGCGAGCAGCGCGTGGAACTGGTGGTGCCGTTCGGAAAGCATGGCGGTGAGCACAGGCGAAATGCGTGCCACGCTGACACGGGCCCATTTCACAGGTTTCGCCCTGGGAAATACCAAACGCGCGCACACGCACCGGCAACCGTCAGTTTCGGCACGGGGGCAACGCTCCGTCGCTATTCGTGGGAGTGATCGTGCGCCACACAGCGCGCGTCTTGCCAGCCGACCCAGTACGGCCCGTCAGGGCCGTGCTCGCGTTTCCAGATGGGCACCTGCTCTTTGATGCGATCGATCAACGCGCGACACGCTTTGAAAGCTTCGGCCCGATGCGGCGCACTCGCCGCGCACGCAATGGCCGTATCGCCGATCTCCAAGCTGCCCACGCGGTGCAGCGCCGCCAGACGCGCGCCGGGGATTTCCCTCGCGATCTGCTCGCCAATGCGCGCCATCTGCTTGACGGCCATGCTGGCGTAGGCCTCGTACTCCAGGCGCACCACGCTCAAACCGTCGTTTTCGTTGCGCACCACGCCAAGAAACACGGACACGCCGCCCGCCGCCGGGTGAGACACCGCGCGCACGACTTCATCGAGACCAAAAGCAACCTCACGGATTTCGAATAGGTTCATCGTTGGTAGTCCCCGGAGCGGCCGCCGCTCTTCGATAGCAAACGCGTGGGGCCCAGCTCCATGCCGCGATCATAGGCTTTTAGCATGTCGTATACGGTGAGCGCCGCGGCCGACGCAGCAACGAGGGCCTCCATTTCGACGCCGGTACGATCGAGTGCTTCCGCGCTAGCCACGATGCGCACCCGGGACGCGGGCACATCGACGAACAGGCTGACTTCGACGCGTGTCAGGGCGACGGCGTGGCACAGCGGGATCCACTCGGGAGTTCGCTTCGCAGCTTGGATCCCTGCAATGCGCGCCGTGGCCAGCACATCCCCCTTCTTAGCGGAGCCAGCGGAGAGTCGTGCCAGTCCCTCGGCGGACAGTGACACCGCGCTTTCGGCAGAGGCGCGACGCAGCGTCGGCGTCTTCTCTGCCACCCCCACCATACGCACTTCACCTTGTGGGCTCAGGTGCGTAGAGAGTGCGGACGCGCCAACGATTTCGTCATAGGCAGCAGCAACCCGCTCGGGACGACCGCGCTCGACGACTTTTGCAAGCACATAGCGATCGAGGGGAGCAAGACTCACCCACAGCACGTCGGGCAGTGGACGCTGCGCGCCAAAGCCGTCCTGCACCTCAGGCGGCACGTGCTGTGCGTTCGGTTCTGCGCGTGGCTCGATGCGTTCTGCGGCGGGCACCGCGCTTTTGCAGCGCTGCACTACGCTGCTCGGCTCGATGCAATCGCCGGATCCCAGTCGGGTCACCTCGGTCCGCTCCGCAAGCGGCAAGCTGCTCCAGCCTTCGCGACTCAGACGCAGACCCGCGGCGTCCAAGGCGCGACGCGCGGCCAGAGGCAACAGTTCGAGGCGATCGTCGACTTCGTCGAAGAGGTACAGCTTCACGGCTCAAGTTTCCAGAAAGGCGTCGCGCCGAGCGTACGCCGGCGTGGCAGCGGGGGCAAAGCAGCATTCGCCAGCAAAAGTGGGGTAGCCTGGATGGCGGCCATGGGCCCGCCCGATCGCAAGTCTTCGGTCCAGGCGCTGTTCGCCATTAGCTCAGTGCTTTCCCTGACGCTCGCCGGGCAGCATCTTTATCGCGCTTACCAGCGCCTTCAGTACAACTACGACCTGAACTTCTGGTCGGAGCCGGGGGACGCGCCGTGGCTGCGGGTCTTTGTGCTGGTGGCGCTGTACCTGCCCGCCGCGCTGTTAGCGCAGCTAAAAACCCGCGGCGGAGCGAACAACACGGCGAGTCTAGGCTTCGTGTTGGCGTTGCTTGCGCTGCCCGCGCTGATCGAGGCCATCTGCGCCGCGAAATCCCGAGGGCTGGCCGTGCTCAGCGGCGCGGCACTGCTCATCACAACCGCCGCGTGGCGCTGTCAGCGCTACGTGCCGGACCCACGGGACTACGCACTTGCGGAGAGCGTTTGCGGCTTTGCGGCCAAGCGTATGCAATGTGGTGACACGGTTTGGCTCGGCCGCGGCGCGTCCTGCTATGCACGCGCCGGTAAGCTGCCCAGGGATCGCATGCCTAGTGTGCGGGACGTCGTTGCCGCGGGTCGCTTTGCCGAGCTCGCACTCCTCGGGCGTCTGCAGCGCGAAGAGTACGACGTGATCTTGCTACACGAGGCGGACATGCGTTTCTTGGGGCCCGACTTTTGGGCGCCTCTCAATGCGCACTACAAGTTGTTCCACGCGGGGCAGGAGCAGGTTGCGGGCGACTACTGGCTGCACGGCTTTCAGGGTTGGGGGTCGCGACGCGTGTTGTTTTTTGAGCGCATCCGAGACACAGGGAAACACCGCGCCGACCCGGACTACGGCTGCGCCGGCGCGGAGCGCTGATACAGCCACCAGGTGCCGTCGTGGGCCGCCTGTTCGATGCTCGGATCCCCGCGAAACAGATAACCAGGATCGGCGGTGCTGCGCACCAAGAAGGTATCGAAAAACGCGCCATGCTGATCTAGTCGGAATCGATGCGGCGTCCACTCCCAACGATCGGGAACTCCGGGGGGCACCGCTGCGCTATCCGTCCGGTAGCGGATCGGACTCTGATTCCAGCCGCTGAAGTGGAAAGACAGCGCGCCGCCTTTCTCGGCCTGGATCCACGCGGGAAGATGAATGAACGGTGTCACCCGCCGCGAAGACCCGCTGTGGTCGAACACGAGATACATGAGACGCGGCTTCTGGGGAACGGCCTTGGCCACTTCACGAAAGTCGAGAGTAGCCTTCTCGAAGGCGAAGTACTGTTCCGCCACGAAGAAGCCGAGCCTACCCACCGCGACACTGACCACCACGACCGTTGCCGCGCGCAGGTACCAGATCTTGGGCATGTCCGGCATCAGGGCCAGCAGCACCAAGAGCGCGCTGGTTGCCTCCCGAGGGTAAACGTACCACCAGATGCCGATGCGCATGGGCATCACAAAGTAGGCAAAGGCATAGCCCGCGCACAAACACAGCGGCAGCATCAGTTTTCCAAAGGCGAAGGCGACGGGCCGGGGGTGCGGGACGCGCTTGTCTTGAAGCAACGCCCGCCAAAAAAGCGTGCAGAGCAGCACGACCAGCACGGCGCTTAGAAAACCATCAAACAGCCGCTGCTCTTCAGTGCCCGCCGCGCCTGCAAAGCCTGCCACGACGTGCTCGCGCACTTCGTGCCAGCGGTTGGTATCGAGCGTCAGCTGAACGCCTTGCTCCGCGATGGATTTCGGAGCGATCGCGCGCCATGCACCGAAGACAAGTGCGCTGGGCAATAGTGCGAGCAGCAGCGGCCCAATGCGCCGCGTCGCCGGATAGAACAGGACACCGACGCCCACCACGGAAAGCATTGCGAATGGAAAGCGGTAGATGTGCGTGAAGAACACAGCGAGCAGCGACAAGCCCAAGCCGATGGTGTGCCCACGGCTGGGGCGGTCCACGGCGAGCAATGCAAAGCCCACGGCCATGGCGTAGAGACCGAGCGCCCCCATGAAGTTCAAGAAGCCCCAGTGGGTCAGATTCGTCCAAACCGCTGCGAGCCCAAGCACGCCCCACAGCGGCGTCTTGCGCATGCCATGGAACATCACGGCAAGACCCGCAGGCAAAAGCGCCAACATCACGAAGGCTGCGGCCTTGACGGCGACGTGCATGGGCAGCACCAACGCGAACAATGCGCCGATCGCGTACATGGACACGTAGGGCACTTCGAGCAAGTGCAGGGAAAACTGCTCTCGAAATCCGAAAGCCGGCTCCCAGTAGTGCCGCAAGATGGACATGCCGCTGGCGTGGAACGGCAAGTCCGTGATTGGCGGATAGCGCACCACGAAGAGGGGGTAGCCGATCACGTAGATGGCGACGGCGACGACGACGGCGCCCAGCAACAGTTCGGCTCGACTGCGCGATCGCGGACCTGGCCGCACGGTCTGCCAGCTTCGAGCCATGACGCGTTGTTTCCGGCTTTATCATGGAACCGGGCCGGTCTCGCGTGCAGCCAGCGTGGAAAGCAGGCCGGAATATTCGCGAGATCCGCGGCCCCCGGGCCCTGCCGCTTGCACATGGCGATTTTCCGGCTAGACAGCAGGCGTTCGCCGGTTTTTGCTGCGCCGGGTTTCAGGGGGAGTTTCCGCGGGATGTCAGATGCATCCCGCACTTATTTGTTCAGGAGAATGACGATGAAGTGGTTCAACTTATCGCTGTGCGCCGCCCTAGGCGCCGCTGGAATGATGCTACCCGCCTGCTCGAGTGACAGTGGCGGCGGTGGAACTGGTGGAACAAGCGGCGGCGGCGGCGTCGGCGCCACGGGCGGCTTCGGCGCCACGGGCGGCTCCGGTGCAACCGGCGGCAGCGGCGGCAGCGGCTTGACCGGCGGCAGCGGTGGCAGCGGCGGCTCGGCTGGTGACGGCAACGACACGCGGGCGACGGCGACGCCGACCAAGATTGGTACGGACCCGGCGCAAGACTCCGTCCAGGGCGCCCTGGACCCGGTGATGACCGACCAAGACTGGTACTCCTTCAGCGGAACCGCTGGGCAGATCATCTACATCGACACCAGCGCCAAGACCGGCACGGATCCTTTCGATGCGACGTACCCCGACTTGGTGATCGGCCTGTACGATTCCAACGGCCTCAAGATCGCCGAGCAAGACGATCCCTTGCCGCGCAGCAGCAACGATCCATTCTTGATGACGGTCCTGCCGTCCACGGGCACCTTCTACGTGCGCGTCGTCGAGTGCAACGCTTGGGAAAAGGGCGGCGCCGCCAACTGTGCGGATGCTGCGGGCGTCGTGAACAAGAACTACGCCATGTACATCAGCGAGCTGGACTTCAGCAGTGCGGGCACCCTCAAAGAGGTGGAGCCCAATGAAGACCTGACGAGCGCGACGCCTCTCACTTTTGCCCCGAATACGAGCGGCGCCACGGGCAGCTACTTCCTGACCACGGTGCACGGCACCTTCGGCAGCGCCTCGGACGTAGACACCTACAAATTCACGGTGCCTTCGGATCTGCTCGTGGATACGGGCGCCCGCGCGATCGCGAGCTTCTACCCGCAGCCCGTTGGTCCCGAGGGCAACGGCTCCACCACGGATATGGGTGAGGTCGTGCTGGCGCTGGCAGCCACCCCGGCAGACATCGTCGCGCGCGTCGACGTCAGCAAAGGCGCCAACTTCAGCGTGCCGGTCACGGTCGGCAGCGAGTACGTGGTGTTCTACAAGCGCGCCGCAACGCCCTCGGGCGCAGCGGACTTCTACTTCGACCTAGCCGGCGTCGGCGACGGCAACCCGGTGGAGGCCATGGAGGCCGCCAACAACACCCTGGGCACCGCAGAGGTGCTGACCGTGGCTGCAACGCAGCCCGGTAGCTACTTCGTCGAAGGCGACTTGGCAGCTGCCGACGTCGATCACTTCTCCTTGGCAGTGCCCGCCACAGACGCCGATCAGATCTCCGTTGCCTGTGGCGCCCAGCGCTCCGGCTCGGGTCTGCGTGGTTTGAAGGTGGAGCTGCTTGACGACACCGGTGCGGCGATTCCAAGCGCAACGCAAACGGAAACGGCAGACACGGACCTGCTCATCGAGAACATCGTGGTTCCGACGGGCAAGACCAAGCTAATCGTGAAGCTGACCGCGGCCAGCCAGGCGACGGACACGTCCAGCACGTTCTATCGCTGCGGCGCGCATTTCCGTAAGACCCCCACGCCCTAAGCGGCGCTCGGGACGAGAAGATGGCCGCGGGAGCATTGCTCTCGCGGTCTTCTTTTTTTCCATCGCGGCAATGGAGCTTTCATTCCGCCGGGCCTTTGCCATGCTGGGTAAGGGATGAAAGCGAAATGGCCGTGCTTGTTGCTCGGGATGTGCACCGTGGCGTGCACACCCAAAACGGGCGCGGAGCACGGCGCGTCTGGCGACCACTGCGCCGTTCGGAGCAGTGCCGCCGCGCCCGGCACGCCCCCCCCGGACGCCGAAGTCCCTGCGTCGCAGCTGGTCGTGGAGGTCCGCGCAGCAAAGAGCGCGCTTGCCCGGGAAATCGGCAAGCGAGTGCCCCAGACCTTGGCCCGCGCGCGGCAGCAGCCCCAGGGCGCGGTTGGCAACGTGAGCTACGTCGTGACGCGCGGAGCCATCGGCGTGTCCCTGAAGGGCACGGACTTCGTGGCAACCGTGCCCGTCGCCGCGGAAGTCGAAGTCTGCAAGCCGCTCGGCCCCGTCTGCATTCGCTACGGCGCGTGTAGCCCGCGGCTTGCTGCGCACGCGCGCGTGCCGCTCCTGCTCGGCGACGACTACAACCTGCAACGTGCACGCTTCTCCGTGGCACTGACGCGCAGCTGCGTGATCGCAGGGTTTGATGCGGGCCCGGAGATCCGAAAGAACGCGGCTCGGCAGATCGGCGGTATCGAACGCCAGATCCACGCCGCGGTACCGCCCTTCCGACCGTACATCAACGGCGCGTGGAAACTACTGCAGGTGCCGATCTCTCTGAGCCGGAACAGTTGCCTCCAGATCGAACCGAGCACGCTGAAGCAATCTCCCCCCAAGCAAGACGCTGGCGTGATCTCCATGCGCCTCGCGGCGGAGTTGCGCGCGTCCATGGAAGAGCCGTGCACGGAGCCCAAAACAGCAAAGCCCGCGCCCCCGCTTCCTCCGCGACAGATCGACGCGACGCTGCCCGCCGCGAGTGAGCTGCGGGTGCCACTGCGCCTGGGCTGGGAGGATGTTTCGGCGGCGCTCAGCCGCTCGAGCGCGGGCGGTGCTGGCGCATCTCAGGTGCTGCGCGTGCGCGCAAGCGGAGAGCTGCACGCAGGCCAGCCGCACATGCGGCTGGACGTGACCGCCGACGGCGTTGTCTGCGGTGAGGTCAGCTTCTTGGCGCAGCCCTATTTCGACGCCGAACGCGGACGATTGCGGCTGCGTAAGATCACACCGCTGACGCCTCTGCCCGCGGCAGCAGTGCTGGCCCAGCGCATCGAAGCACGCGGGGAAGTGCCCGTCGCCGTAGATATCGACGGCGCCGCCCGGGGACTGAAGTCCGCAGTGGACTCGGCTCTGGCCGACGTGCCCAAGGATGTGCGGGTGGAGCTGGACATCGAGCCCGCACAGATCGATCGAGTCGTGGCGGAATCTCGCGGGATTTTCGCCGTCTTGTTGGTGCGTGGGGTGGCTCGGGTCGTGCTGGACTGACGTTTGGCCCGGACCACTGCTATATGCCCTGGGATGGTCGACGCCTCCGCGCCCGAACCAACGGACAGCCTCGGCAGGCCGTTTCGCGACTTGCGGCTGTCCATTACCGATCGCTGCAATTTCCGCTGCCGCTATTGCATGCCGCGGGAGCACTTCGACAAGTTCCGCTTCATGCCCCGGGCGGAGCTGCTGACCTTCGAAGAGATCACGCGGGTGGTCGGCGTGCTCGCGCCGCTAGGTCTAGAGAAGATCCGCATCACCGGCGGCGAGCCGCTGCTGCGTGGCAACCTGCCGGAACTGGTGCACATGCTGCGCGGAACCTTTGCCGGCGACATGGCCATGACCACGAATGCGTCACGCCTGAAAGAACTGGCGCGCCCCCTGACGGACGCCGGGCTGTCACGGGTGACCGTGAGCATGGACGCCCTGGACGAACCTACGTTCCGCCAAATGACGGATTCAGAGTACGCCGTCGCTGACGTACTGGCGGGCATCGATGCTGCGACGTCGGCCGGGCTCACGCCGCTAAAGCTCAACTGCGTCGTGAAGCGCAACACTAACGAACACGCGATCCTGGATCTGGCGCGCCACTTTCGCGGAACGGATCATGTCGTGCGCTTCATCGAATTCATGGACGTGGGCATGACTAACGGCTGGCGTCTGGAGCACGTAGTCAGTGGACGCGACATCGTCGAGCTGATCGCCGCTGAGTTCGAGATCGAGCCCATCGACCCGGACTATCGCGGTGAAGTAGCCGCGCGCTACCGCTATCGCGACGGACAGGGGGAGTTCGGCGTGATCACCAGCGTGACCCAGCCCTTCTGCGGAGACTGCACGCGCTTGCGGCTCTCGGCTGAGGGCAAGCTGTACACGTGTCTGTATGCAACCATGGGTTTGGACCTGCGGGCATTGCTGCGCAGTGGCGCCTCGGACGACCAGCTCCAAAGCGCCGTACGCGACCAATGGAACGTGCGTAGGGACCGCTATTCCGAAGAACGCAGCCAGCGCACGCGTTCGTTGCCGCGCGTCGAGATGAGTTACATCGGCGGCTGAAGAAGAACGGGCTTCTCTAGAAAAAAACGCTCATAGCCCGCCGCAGGGCGGCAGCGCCGTGGAAAAATGCGCGAATCGTTTTGCGGGGACGAAGCGCATCTTGCTTTTTGGGCGGCTCGGGAGGAACCACGGCACCCAAACGCCAAGCGACGGGCTCTGAGCAAACTTTGATTGTGAGCGTCTCACCTCCTGTGGTGTTGCTAGGGAAACCGCCACCCGCGGGGACCTATTCCCAAAATGTGCAGGCCGTTGATTTGGCCAAATCTTGGCGGGTCTGATACCCGAGGGCATGCCGGGAGGGCTCAGAGCCGGGCGGAAGCTCAGAACGTTACTGCGTGTCGCGGCATTGCTCGGCGCCGGCGCCAGCAGTCTGACCTGTGCCGACCCTCTCGATCTGTGCACGCCCAAGAAGGCTCGCTTCGACTTCTTTTCCAAGGGCGACTGCATGCTGACCCGTGCCAGCTTCTTTCAAGGGCACGAATGGCTCACTTGGTTCGGGAACCAAGACCTGCCGGTCAACGATCGCTTCACGACTGCGGAGATCAGCACCATCGCCGAGGGCAACCGCCGCGTCGATTGGCCCAAAGAGCTGCTCTTCCATATGAACAACGGGATCTTGGCCTACATCAGCGCGCTGACGGAACACACGGACAAGCCCAAGAACCAGCGCCTGCACTTCTTGCTCACGGACAGGAACTCCACGGCCGAAGCGGCAGCAGAGGCCCAAGCAGAGGTGCGCCGGCTGACGGTCGAGGCCATGCGAGCGTGGATCACCAATCGCATTTGGTCACTGACGCTGATGGGCAAGGCGCAGCACCTGATCCAGGACGCCTATAGCGAGGCCCACTCGCGCCGCGAGCCCCTACACCCCACGCGCCCATTCTGCGTCGTGAAAGTCAAAGCCTTCATCGAGCGCGCACCTGGCTACGACACTCCAGACGTCGAGTATCACAGCGACGACGACGACGACTCGGTCGGACATACCACCACCAAGGACTCCATCTATCGCACCGGACGCGATTGTCACGAGCCAGTGGGTGCGGCGGCCGTGGAAGGCTGTCTTTCGGACTCAGCGCTGCGCGCGCGGGCCGCCAGTGCGGACCACCTGAGAGTCATGCGACGCCTGATCGGCAACCAAGTCTTCAACCAGGCAGATCTGGAGCAAGCCGTCGACGCCGAACTGAAACCCTTCATCGAAGAACACTTGGCGCTGTGCCCATGAAGCTCCAACGGCTCGTCGCGCTGCCGCGGGCGCTTGTCTGGGCGCTGCTCTGCTGTGGTTGCGGCAACTCGGCGGCGGTCTGTGGGGAGCAGCTGGTGGCGCACGACTTGCGAGTCTTCTCCGGCAGCACCTTGGAGGGCGACGCACTGTCGCCGGGCAAGAACACCGGCTGCAAGCACGCCACGGCGCGCCAGACCGTGGACGCCCTGTCGCGCGCTCTGGACAAGCTGCCGACCTCCGCTCGCGTGCCGCTGGATGTGCACGTCGACGTTGACGTGCAAGCGGCCCTGGCCGTGCACACGGTGGAAGCGCATGCCAGTGGCGCGCTGCTCGTGGGTCGAGCCCCGACGGACGAGACCATTTGGCTGCACGAGGTCTTCCACACGCAAGCAGGCCACCCAACGAGCTCGGACCCTTTGGTGGCGCGCACCCTGCGCGCACTCGAAGAAGGCAGCGCGGATTACTTCGCGGCGACTTTTGCCGGCACGGCGCAAGTGGGCGCTCGCGACGGCCGCGAGGTCCGCAGCCTCATGGGGCCAGAGCGAACCGACGAACTGCTGTGGCTGCGCTTCGCGCAGGGCAAGGCCGACTCGCATCTGCTCGGGTCTATGTTTGCCCGCGAACTGTGGTCGGAACGGCCGGGCAGCCCCGCCGTCGCTCAGGCGCTCGTTCGTTGCCTGCGCGACGCGGTCCAAGCGCCGCTGCGCGACGTAAGCGAGCTGAGCGCGTCCTGCCCGAACTCTAGTCGCCCAGTCGTGGAACGCGCCGTCGCGCGCTGGACGCTGCGCAGCACATCAAATCCTACGAACCCACCGCGTCCCGAGGAAATATGAGAACCATCCGAAAGCTTGCCGCAGCTTGCACTGCGCTCATCCTGGGTGCTTGCACCATACCGGCTAGCAAGCAGGCACTCTGGACGTCGGGAACGGCGCCCCCAAGCGACGCAGCCACCTTCGTGGAAGAAGAGGACAGCGGGCTGAGCCTGTTCGGGCTGATCCAGTTCACGGAACCGGACCATTTTGCCGTGCTGATGGAGCGTGCGCGCAAACGCAACCGCTGCGCGAAGCTACATCACGCGCAACTCGACTACTTCATGGATCACTGGGTGATCGTCGCCTTCCCCATCGCGCGCATCACTGCCGTTTGCGAACCCCAAGCCGCCGCAAGAAGCCAAGTGGCGAAAAGAAAATGACCGCGCTTCGCGGACTTTGGCTGGGGGCCGCAGCAAGCGTATTTGCTGCAGCCGGTTGGGCGCGGGCGCAGCCCGACAACAGCTTTGTGCCCCGCGCCCCACCCCAAGCGGACGCCTGTGAGACGTCGCCGGAGCGCCCGCTCTTGCCTGAGCATCTCGCGCGGTTGCCGAAGAACTATTTCGTGGTCGGAGCGGCACTCGAGCGCTTTGGCGAGAACTTCGCCGGCAGGTCTCAAGCGGACAACTTGCTCTACGGCGTCGCCGCCATGTGGCGCATCAAAAGCTTCGGCCCCCACATCCTGATCATGACGAAGCCGTCAACGGACAACTATCAGAACTCACGCTTTCTGGCGGGTGCCGGCCTGCGCGGCATGTTCGAAGTCCCCGGACTCACGGAGTTCTCTTACGGTGTGGGCACACACATCGAGGCGCGGCTCGAGGACCACTATTGGCTCGCCTTCGCGACGCCGGCCGAGCTGGGCGCAACGATCTGGCGCCGTGGCTCGTGGAATATCGATCTGTTCCTAGGTGTGCGGCGGGCGATGGCAGGCCAGTTGATCAACCATTTCTTGATCGACCCCAACGGCATCGACAACGAAAACGCTCAGGACCAGCTCTACCGCGCACGACACGAGGACGCTTGGAAAGGCTTCATTCGCCTGGTTTTCAGTCGGAGGATCGATTGATGCACGGGCGCTTCGTAGTCGCGCTGGTCGCGCTGGTCTCTCTGTGTGAAACGGCGCAAGCAAAGAAGCACGGCATCAACACACCGGGCGGTCGGCAGATCTACGACAGCGATGAGACCTTCGCGGAGGTCGTGGACAGCGACACCCGCTTCTTCATCGTGGAAACGACACTCGGCGCCGGCCCCGAGGGCAATCTGGGCATGTTGCTAGGGCTGATCAACAAACCCGTGCGGGGGTTGGAGTTCTACGTGGGATTCGGCCTCGAAGCGAATCCGGCACGGCACTATACGGCGACAGCCCGCTACGCCTTCAACATCGACGGGTACCGCCCGTACGTTGCCGCGGGCTACATGCACAAGGACCTGTACGTCCTGCGTACGTACTCGCACAACCTGTTCGCCGAGATCGGCTACAGCTGGAAGCTGCACCGGACGTCCCACCTGACCGCCGGCGCAGGGGTCGCTCGCATCTTGCACGTGGGGATCCGATCGGACTCCCCGCTGCTAGAGGACGACGTGGACCCCGAGTTGCTCGCGGAACAGCGAGATGGAATCAGCCGCTGGACCCCCATGATCGCCGTGCGTTTCAGCAGAGCGTTCTGAGATCTGTCAACTCGCGGGGATGTGCTAGTACTTGCGCTGGTGAACCCCGGCGCGCCTGCCCGCACGTTCCTGGAAGCGCTAGTGCTGCTCTCTCGCTACGAGCGGACCGGCGTGATGGAGGTCGCCGCAGGCCGCGTCAGGACGCGCGTCTACATTCTCGAAGGCACCCCTGTGTTTGCCTCCGAAGGTGCCCACGGCGACGCGATTGGTCGAGTGTTGCTCGAGGGCGGGCTGTTGAACGAGACGCAGTACGTCGAAGTGTTGAAACACCTGGTCGACGGGGTTGAAGGCCAACTCGCTGAAGTGGCGTGCAACTTGGGTTACCTGACGCTGGAGCAGGTGGATGCCGCGCTGACGGAGCAAGTGCAGCGCAAAACTCTGCATTGCATGCAGTGGGAAGTCACCCAACAGCAGTTCACCGAAAGCCGGGGGCTACTGGACGATGTGCCGCATTTTCCCATCGACGTGGAGCCCTTGGTCATCGAAGGCGCCCGCCGCTATTTGAGCCCCGCCGCGACCGAAGACATTCTGGAGCGTGTCAGCGACCAGTACCCAAAGCTGATCGGCACCGCCGCCGAAGTGTGCGATGGCCTCGGGCTGAAAACCACAGAGCGCAAGTTCTTGGAGCTGATCGACGGTACGCTCAGCAAAGAGGCGGTATTGCTGCGCTCCCCCTTGGACCAACTACACGCGCAACAACTGCTCGCAGCGTTGAGCCTCTTGGAGGAAATCGAGTGGGCCGCGGAAATGACTCGACCCGAGCCGGCCGCGGCGCCGAATCCGAACCGAACGCCGACCCCGTCGGCGGCCAAGGTTGTCCCGCCGCGCCCCCCCGCGGAGCGCGTGCTGCCACTGCGGTTGCGGCGGCTACGGCCAGCAGTATTGCGGCGTCCATCGCTGCCCCCGCCGCCGCCCTCCGCAAAGACCGCACCCCGCGCAGACGACGGCAAAGCGCGGCTCCTCGCGGAAGTCTGTTTCCGGCGCGGGCGCAATGCGCTGCGCAACAACCTGGCCGGCAAGGCCGTAGCCGATCTGAAACGCGCAACGGAGCTTGACCCCGAGGCGGCAGAGTACGCCCTGGCCCATGCCTGGGCGGAGCACCAGCTCACCAAAGACTCCGCCGAAATCGTCAACCAGCGCGCGAACCTGGAGCGGCAGGTCGCCCGGGCGCTGCTGGAGGACCGCGAGCTCGCCCTAGCGCACAACGTGCAGGGACACCTGTTTTTGGCCGCGGGCGACGAGACCCGAGCGCTACGTGCTTTCAAACGCGCCTTCCGCCTGGACTCCAGCGACGTGGACGCCGAACGCCACCTGCGCGTCCTGGCGCGACGCAGCTAGTGTCGTCCCTAGGCGTGGGCGCCGGGTAGCTTCAGGCGTTCGCGCAGTATCCTTGCCGCCAGCACCAGCCAGGCGCAGATCAACACCACGTTGATCATGGCAAAGTTGCGCACGCCGAAACCCAAGAAAGTCGTACCCACAAAGACCAAGAGCGCGGACGAAACGTCGCCCATGCGCACAAAGAAGGTATCGACGGCCTGCTTGGCCTTGTATTTCATCTCTTGGGTCGTGGGCAGCCACAAGATGTTGCGTACGGTGTTGTTGACCGAGTAGTCCACGGAGTTTTCCGCGATCTTGCCTACGAAGATAACGCCCAAGACGGGGAGCACGGCGACCATCGTCGCGTCCGCCAAGGCGATCGCTGGCAATACATAAAACGCAATGCGCAGGCCCGCGTGTTTCACCAAGCGGGAGACGACGAAGGTCTGCAGCAACACGGTGCCAATGCCCACATACAAGTAGAAGCGGTTGAAGGCCGCACCGATATGCGCGCCCATTGCGTCTTTGGCCAGGATCCCGGCCGCGATCTGGTCGCGGGCGTCTTCCTGCAGCAGGCGCCCGAGCATGTACTCACCGTTGGTGTTCACGAAGCTGAAAAGCAGCGAGAAGGCGGCCAACAGCGTGAGGTACTTGTGCTGGAACACCATGCGAAACGCGCCGCTCTTGTCCTGCACCGGCGCGGCTTCTTCCGCGAGCGCCTTTTCAGTCGCATCGGCTTGGTGGCGGCGGTGGACCACGACGGTGAGCAGCGCGGAGAGCACGAGCAGACCTCCACCTGCTAGCAGCATTTGGTACAGGCCGAGTTTCACACTTTCGAGCAACAGCGCCGCCACCGCGCTACCGGCCAAGGCGCCCACGGTCTGGCCGACACCTAAGAGTGGGAACAAGCGCTTGCCCTGCTCTTCGTCGTACAGGTCGTTGGCAAAGGCCCAGAACTGCGCCACGACCATCATGTTGAAGATCCCGAGCCACAGGTAGAACACAAGCCCCAGCCGCACACGGATCGCCTCCACGAAGCTGCCTAGAAAGAACAGCACCAGGTGCGACGCGAAAAATATCGTCACCCAAAAGACCAATCGGTTCTTGGGCAGACGGTCGGCAAAGCGCGCGTAGGCAGGCACTGCAACGAGCAGCGTCACCGCGATGGCGGCGCTCATATACGATTTGTACTCGGCGCCAGATTGCATCGCCAAGATCAGTCCTTCGCGCACGGGTTTGATCACGAGATACGCCGTCATCAACAGGAACACGTTCAAGCTCAGCAGCAACGCGACGACGCCTTCACCGGCGCGGACCTCTGTGACGAGGGAGAGCGCGCGTTCCAGCGCGCCTTTGTCTTTGCTGGGCTCTTGCATTTCAGCCCGGTGGGTCGTCGTCGCTGGGGCGTTCGAGCCCGACCACGCGGTAGTCGCTTCCGCCCAGGTGGTAAAGATGCGCGCGCGCGGGGGCAGTTCGCTGCGATCCGGAAGTGGCCACCACGTCCACGATCAGATACTCCGGCGCACTCTTCGACGCGCCGGGCAACGCGGGCAGCCCCACGCACGCCCAGCTGCCCTCAGTGAGCGCAGGCGTGTTCAACAATGCCGGTGTGCGGTTTACACCCAGCCAAGCTTTTGCGCGATAACCGCGCTCGGCCTTCGTTACCACGCCGCCGACGACGGCCATGTCTTCGAGACAAAGGGTTGCGGCCGCGCCGCGGCGCTCCACTTTGGGCCACGCCAAGGGCGACAGGCGCGTGAGATAGCGCCGCAGGATCTTGTCGCGGCGTCCACGCAACAGACGCACTAGCTCGTCTCCCAAGCGATCCCCCATCTGCGACGCTTCGACCATGGCGCGGATGTGCGCGTCGGAAAAGCGCGCCAGGATCCGCGCCATCCAGGCCGCGTCGCGTTCGCTCTTTCGCCCGAATGCGGGGTTGGGGTAGCCGGGTTTGTAGTTGTCCGGGTCGAAGGTCTCGATGTCGTAGTAGCCGAAGACGCGTTCGGTCTTTCCAAAACGCACCGTATCCCAACGGCGCTCGATCAGACCCAGGGTGAAGAAGTCTTCGAATAGGTAGCCGAAGTCCAAGTAGTACGCGTGCCCGATGCGGCGACCGAGCATGGGGGGCTCCCAAATGCTGCCAAAGGTGTCCCCAAAGTCGATCATGTAGTGGCGGATGTAGCCGCCGGGCGGCGCCTTGATGAAGGCGGCCAAGGTGTTCTGTTCGCGGGAATCGAAGTGATCCGTCCAGGCCGCCAACACCTCCATGCCGCGCAGCTCACGCCGATCTTCGTGAGGGATGACGTCGTTGGGATCGTCACTGCGGGTGCCCTGATACGTCCACGGACCAATGGGTTTGCCCTCGACGAATAGGCTCAGGTTCGCGCGATAGCGACCATCAGGCAGACGCAGCGCCTTGTCGAAAACCTTGTCCAGGTGTTTGTCGCTGAGGGGTTCCTTGTCGCCCTTTTCGTTCTCGCCCTTGGCCTTCGGGTCGTAGACCAGGATATCGCGACGGAAATGAATGATGCGGTTACAGGGAACGTAGTAGCCGGCTGCGTGATAGATGCGGGAACCGACCACGTCCGCTGCGGTCGCCCGCGGGCCTTGCACGACGCCGTCGAACTTGGCCAGGTAGCGCTGACCGTCCGAAGCCTTGAGCAAGAAGCCGGGATTGAAGCCGTTCGGCTTGGCTCCGATGACCGTCCAGGTTTTCTCTGCGTCCGGCAGCGGAGTGGTGCACGAGCTCTTCGCAACTTGCGCCGGCGTCATGCCGTAGCGTCCGATGCGGTGATAGAACCAACTCGAAGAAGGCGGCTCGTCGAAGGCGTTCACATTCACCGCTTCCCCCGCGGGATCCACGGCGAAAAAGCGGCTGATGGGACGGAACACCATCTGGTCGGCGCCGTCCCAGGCGAAGGGTGAGAAGTATTCCTCGGGCTCCGCGGCGAAGGGCCGACGATCCGGATCGACCCAAAGCGGATCTTTGAGGGGGAACTGCGCCGGGGCCGCTCCGCACGCGGCAGCGCCGAGGGCTAAAAGCACGAGGCCGAGCACCTGAGCCCGCGACGGCCCGCGGCTGGGAAGCATGACCCTAGAAGCCACTGGTCGCTCCCAGCACGAAACGCACGTTTTCTATGCCCGCGCCTTGGTCGAAGGTTTCACTACCGAAGGCCAGCAGCAGCTCGAAGACGTGATCCCGGGAGCCGTTGGCGCGAAAACCCATGCCGAACGACTGACGCAGCTTCTTCATCTCGAAATCCTCGAGGTGCTCGCCGAAGACGTTCCCGACGGCGTAGTGGAACGTGCCGTCGACAAACACCCAGATCGGCCAGTGGTAGTCGAACTGCGCGACGGCAGAACTGCGCCCCAGCAGCCGACCTTCGAGGAAGCCACGCATGGGGCGCTCGCCACCGAGACTGACGAGCTCCGTGAACGGGATCGCCGTGCCCTCGTCGATGGGGTCGACGAAATCGGCGATCAGCGATAGCCCGAGCACGCGCTGCTGTCCTGCAAAGTCCACGTAGCCGCCCAGGGATCCGCCGTACTTGATCCAGTGATCGCGAGCGGGAGCATTGGGATTGGTCCGCAGCTCTGTGGACAGGCCGCTCGCATGTTCGCCACGGAGCTGCAAGCGCAGCCCGCTGGCGTTGGGCGACACGTAGTCGCTGCCGTCGGGCAGCCAGCGGGGCTGCCGGCGCGGTCGCGTGTCCAGCTCGGCGGTCACGCCTTGGGACAGCACGGTGTAGCCGCTGTCCATGCCCGGCGGCAGCGGGTAGCGACCTCGGGCAACTTCTTGCGCCACGGTGCGATCGTCGCAACACCCTTCGTCGGGCTCGAAACGCACGTCGCGCACGGTGACGTGGCTTCTGAATTCGCTGGAGCGCCACAGCTCGGCTTCGTACAAGAGGCCGCCCTGAATCGACGTGGCTTGGTAGCGCGCTTCTTCTTCGCCACTCTCCGGGCCGATGCCGTGGAAAATGAAGTCCGAACGTCGCAGGAACTCCCCGCGCACGGTCAGTTCGTGCCCCTCACCGACGGTCAGGCGATCTTTGGCATTGAACAGCAGCCAGTCGGGCCCCCAAGTGGCTGCGCGTGCGCGCAGGTCGTTGTCCTTGGCGATGAAGTCGTTCCAGAAGAAGTAGATGCCAACACTGGGTCGAAACCCGAAGTCGATCAATCCCGTCGGCGCGAAACCAATGTTGTTGTCCGGTCCGAAAGTGAAGAAGTCGAAGACCTTGGCGACGACCTTCTCCTCCTCGACGGCGGTGACCAACCAGCCTAGGGGACGCCGTACGACAAACTCGCTGACGAAGTAGAGCGGCGACATCAGCACGCGAGGGATCCAGATCAGAACATCGCCGGCAGTGGTCGGATCCTCACCGCGACCGTCGTAGTCCGGCAACGCGCGCTCAGCGTCGGAGTCGATGGGGGCATCGGGTGGAAGCCCAACCTCATCCTCTTCCCGTTTCGGCTCGGGAGTCTTTTCGGTGGCCCCCCCTGCGGTCGCCGGTTCCTGACGCAGGTCCCGCCGGTCGTCGACTTGAGCGCCGGCTGTTGCGCCAGCGCAGAGCACCACCACAACAACTGCGCTGGATAAGACCCGCCTCACGTGGGCCTAAGTAGCGCTACGACCCAACCCACCGCAAGCCTCCGCGCGGTCTGGTGCAGCATGCCGCGGGTGTGGTGCAGCACACCGCCGCGGGCGCACCGACGTGCGACCAGGGACGAACTTTCCACCGCCGGTGTCGCCCAGCGCCAGATGCGTGGGTTTTCGTGGTCGGTGCGCCGTTGGCACGATGGCTGCAATTCCACTGAGAACGGACGGCGAAGGGCGCCGCTCCGATTCACCGCCGGAATCAATCCGGCACTGCGGGCGCCTGCGCCCGGTCACTGGAGGTCCATCGTCATGCGCACGCGTCTCGCTTTTGGTTCACTCGCCTGCATTCTGTTGTCTTGCTTGGGCTGCGCGACCCCAGCAGGGGACGACCCGCCCGGAGTTTGCGAGCGTGCGGATTCCTGTTTTCAGTTTTGCGTATGCAGTTCTGGCGACGTGCAGGCCTGCGCCGCGGCCTGCGGGGAGACGGGCGAGAGCATCAGCGGCAGCAACGGCTGGCCCGAGG
>CBDUPW010000022.1:0-47170 GCA_965369205.1 uncultured Polyangiaceae bacterium
GCGCTGGGCGCCGTCTCTGGCGCCGCGGACGCTTCCGTCGTGGCTGCGCGTGCGCCTGCTTGGTAGCGCGTCAGGGCAAAGTAGCCGCCGCCGGCCACCAGCGCCAAGGCAACCGTGCCCAGCGCAAGCACCGGCACCAAGGCCGAGCGTTTCGGGACGGGATCCAAAGTGCGGGAGAGTGGCTGGTTCGTGGCGAGGAGAGCGACCTGCTGCGCCGAACCCGCGTTGACGGGCGCAGTCGGTGCCACAGCAGGCAGCGTCGACTGTCCCGCAGCGCGCGCGCACACGTCTTTGAGTGCTGTGGCCGCATCCTTGGCGCTGGCAAAGCGAGCATTCGCATCGCGATTCACCGCCGTCGCGAACCACTGATCGAAACCTTGGGGCACGGGGCCGACTTGAGACGGCACCGGAATGGGATGCGAGCAGATCCGCAATAGGAGCCCGCCCAGGGCGTCGCTGTCGAAGGGCAGCTTGCCGAGCAGGGCCTGGTAGCTAATCACACCCATGGCCCAGATGTCTGTGCGGAAGTCGATTTGACGCTCGCCCTCGGCCTGTTCCGGGCTCATGTAATATGGCGTGCCCATCATCGCGCCGGTGCGGGTGTTCGAATCGAGGGTGCCGGTCACGCCGGGCTGGAATTTCGCGATGCCAAAGTCGAGTACCTTCGCGATCAATTCATCGTCCGCTTGGGTCAGGTAGATGTTGTCAGGCTTCAGATCGCGATGCACGATCCCCGCCTCGTGCGCCCTGGCGAGGGCGCGGGCCACGTGGGTCATGATCCGCGACAGCACATCCGGTGCCACGCGCCCTTCCCGCGCGAGGAATGCGCCCAAGCTTTCCCCTTGCATCAGCTCCATGACGATGTACGCCATGTCGTCGTCCATGCCGTAGTCCAGGATTTGCACCACGTGCGCGCTTCGGATCGCTGCCGCCGCCTGCGCTTCACGGACGAAGCGCGTCGTCATCTCCTCCGCGCCGCTCAGTGCCGTGCGGATGAACTTGATGGCCACGTCGGCTTTCAGCGCCAGGTGCTGCGCACGCCACACTTCGCCCATGCCGCCGCGCCCGATACACTCGGCGAGTTGATACTTGTCGGCCAGAATGTGCCCTGGCGCGAGCCCCAAATCCGGCTGCACGGCTTCAGGATAGCCGACGGGGGCGCGGCGTCGAAATGTCCGGTACAATGCTGCGGATCCCCGGGGGATCTTGAGGACTCGCTCCGCCTCGACAGCCCCGGTGCGGCAGTGCGTCCCTTGCCAGCGCTTGGCAAAGGCCCATGACTCGCGCTACCTCGATGGCGTGCGATATCCCGCGCCAGACGCTCTGTTGGACGCGCTCGGGTGCGTGGCATTCGAGTGCGACGGTGAAGGCAAGTTCACGTTTCTAAATCCGCTGTGGGAACAGCTCACCGGCTATCGCGTCGAAGACTGTCTCGGTCGCCGCTATCTCGAGTTCGCCCCGCCGGACCGCGCCCGGGAGTATGGCAAGCGATTCCTAGAGGCCGCGACCGAACGCCGAGCGTTGATGGCGTACGAAAGCGAATGCCTGACCAAGGATGGCCGGCGGCTCTGGGTCGAATCCCGCGCGACGCTGGAGTTCGATGCCAACGGCAAGCTGTTCCGCCTCCGCGGTACCTTGATCGACATCAACGCACGTCGCGCTCTCCAGGACAAAGAACGCGACCGAGAGCGCGACGCGCGGCTACTGTTGGAATGCTCCGCGGAGCTGCAGCGCGCCGAGTCGTTTCAGCAGATCGTCGACACTGTCGCAACGCTCATGTGGCAGCGCCTTCGCTGCGGCACCACGGTTCTGTACTCCGTCGACGTCGCCGCCGACCGCATGACCCTTGAGGGCGTCGCGGGCACGCACGCTGAAACGACTCGAGAGCATCTGGGGGTGCTTCCATACTCGAAGGATCCGATCATCCAGGAGATGCAGCGCTCACGAGTGCCAGCGCTTGTTCTGGACGCTAGCAGCGACGAGCGGGTGCACACGCGATTTGCCGAGAGCGGGCTGCGGATCATGTTCGGCGCGCCGCTCTGGTCCGTCGACCAGCAGCTGGGCTTGCTCGGTACGGGCGCCTTCGAGGGCGAACCGACGCCGGAGTTCGGTCCTCTCGAGATGGAATTCATGGCGGGCCTCGGCGTTCACGTCAGTATGGCCACCAGTCGGATCCGGCTTTTGGCGGAGCGCGAACGGCAGCGCCAACGCGACCAAGAACTCGAGCGTCGCCTATCCGAGTCCCGGCGCCTGGAGAGCCTCGGCATGCTCGCCGGCGGCATCGCTCACGACTTCAACAACGTGCTGGTGGGCGTGTTGGGCAACGCCTCACTTGTGCGGGACACCCTCGGCCCAAATCACGCAATGCATGAGGCCTTGGCTGACATTTGTCTCTCAGCAAAGCGTGCGGCGCGCCTAGCCGGACGCATGCTGACTTATTCCGGAGGCAAGCCCATTCAGCGCGGCGCCGTGCCCCTCGCCAATCTCATCGCGGAGACGATCACGATCGTGACTGCGGGCGTGTCGAAGTCGACGACCTTCATAGTGGACGACGTCGATGCCGATCTGGCGGTGCGCGGCAGCGCGGTGGAGCTGCAACAAGTGCTGCTCAATCTATTGACGAACGCCAGTGAGTCTGCGCGGGACGCTGCGGTCCGGGTGCAAGTCTCTGCGACCTCCGCGGAACTCGACGCGGCCTTCCTTGCCGGCTGCATCGGCAGTCAGCTGGAGCCGGGCCGCTATGCGGTGCTCTGCGTCGAGGACAACGGAGCGGGCATCGATCCAGAGATCCGTCCGATGATGTTCGATCCCTTTGCGTCTACCCGCGGGACCGGTCATGGCTTTGGCCTAGCAAGTGCGCTCGGCATCGCCCGTGCACACGCGGGAGCGCTGCACGTGTCTGACGCGACTCCCTCCGGTACCCGCATTTGCGTCATCCTCCCGCTGTCCGCAGACAAGAATTCTTCTCAGAGCGGAGAAATGCCGGCGCAAAGCAGCGGGGTGGATCCGCCCATTGGGCGCGTGGCCCTGGTCGTCGACGACGAAGCCATGGTGCGCGCGTTCCTGAGGCGTGCGCTCGAACTCCAGCAATTCCGAGTGCTCGAAGCGGTTGATGGTGAAGACGCCTTGCAGCAACTGGCGGCGCACCGACTGGACTTGGTCGTGCTCGATCTGACGATGCCCAAGCGCAGCGGCAAGGAGGTGCTGGTGCAGCTACGAGCCGAGCAGCCGCAGCTACCAGTGATCCTGGCGTCGGGTTACACCGTGTCGGACGCTGTGGCGGACGCTGACCCTCACACCCGCATTTTGCAGAAGCCCTACGCCCTGGCATCGCTTCTCACCACCATTGGTGAGCTATTTGCCGTTTCCAAGGCCACCGCGCCTGGCACCGCGTGACGCTCGGCGGGTCCCGTGCGACACTCATGGTGTCGTTGGGGGCTTTTTCGATTTCCGAGGTGAAAATGAAACGGTTGAGTGCCTCCTTCTTTGCGCTTTGTGCCCTTGCGGCCACTGCCTGTGGAACCGAAGTGGACGTTGCGCAGCGCGCGCCCGTCTCGGAACAGTCTACGGCCATCGTCGGGGGTGTCGACGATACGGGCGCCGGCGCGCACCCTGCCGTGATCTTCATCACGGCAGGCGGCGGCGCCTGCACGGGCGCGCTGGTCGCACCGAACTTGGTACTGACGGCACGCCACTGCGTTTCCCAAAACATCACGCAGGGCATCGGCTGTGACATCTATGGGCAATCCCAAAACGGCAACCACGTCGGCAGTGATTACACGCCGTCGTCATTGAAGATACATACCGGTGCCAACCCGGGCGGAACGGTTGCTGTGGGCAAACAGATCCTGCACCCAGCGGGACAGAATCTCTGCAACAACGACGTCGCACTGATCGTGCTCGACAAGGCCGTCACCGGCATCACGCCCCTCAAGTTGCGACTCGACTGGGGTCCGCAGATCGGCGAACTAGCGACGGCCGTTGGCTACGGATCCATCAACGATATTGGGCAAGGCGCTGGCAAGCGGCGCCGCCGCAGCAACGTGCCGGTGATCAGCGCCGGTCAAGATTGGAACGAGCTCAACGGCGCCGGCGAGGTTTCTGTCGGCCAGTCCGTCTGTAGCGGGGACTCCGGCGGGCCGCTCATCTCAGCGGCGGGCACGATCATCGGCGTGGCTTCTCGCGTCTCAAAGTGCACAGATCCGAAGGCCAGCGCCAAATACGCTCGCGTCGATTTCCAGAAGTCGCTGGTCTTGCAGGCCTTCGCTGCGGCGGGCGCCACGCCGGGGGTCGAACCGGGGCCGGCGCCGCCACCCTTGGTCAAGAAAGACACCGGCAAGAGCCCGTGTAAGACCGGCGCGGAGTGCCAATCGAATCTATGCCAGCAGGCACAGGGTTATTGCACGAACTTCTGCACGGCGTTCCCGTGCCCGTCGGGCATGTGGTGCGCTGAAGGCAGCGTGAACATCAGCGGGCAGACCATCACCGACAAGTTCTGCCAACCACTGGCGGGCACGTCAGTCTGCGATACCTGCCGCTTGGGGCAATGCATCAATGTTGCGACCACGTGCAACAACAACGCCGACTGCAAGAAGCTACTGGCCTGCGCGGACGCCTGCACGGACCAGACCTGCGTGGAGGCATGCATCGCCGCCAACCCGGCCGGCGCCGCGGACTACGACAGCATCACCTATTGCGCATGCAATACGACGTGCAAAACAGACTGCGCCACCCAGTGCTTCGGCACCGCGGGCGCCGGCGGTGGCGCGGGTCAAGCTGGCGCTGCGGGTAGCGCGGGCAACGCTGGCAGTGGTTCCGGCGCTTCTCCCGGTTTCGGAGGCAATCCCGGGGTCGGCGGTGTTGGGGGCGCGGCCGGCACACCCACGACGAGTGACTCAGGCAGCAGCGGCGGGTGTTCCACTCGCGGCGGCAGTTCGCAGAGCTATTGGCACGCGCTGTTGCTCTTGGCGCTTGGCGTGGGCGTGCGCCGCCGCGCATCGGCGCGGTCACGCGTCTAAGGACCGCACGGCTCGCTTGGGCGAGAAATACAGGGCAAACGCCACGAGCCTCGATAGCGTCGGCTTGGGATCGCGTCCCTTGGCAATGCGCGTGATTTGCGCTTGATACCAGGCGCCTTGCATCAAGGCGTCGAGTGCTTTTTGCCCGGTACTGAGCTTCGGTTGCACCGCTTCGGTCGCGCGCCCCGACACCAAGCGCGCGGGCAAGTCGGGCTCTGACGCCAGTGGACGCGCCATGCCGACGAGGTCCAACGCGCCGCTCTCCAGAGCAGCGTTCATGCCGGTGGCGCTGCGGAATCCGCCGGTCACCAGCAAGGGCAGCTGACTGATCTTGCGCACCTTCTCCGCGTACTCCAAGAAGAACGCTTCCCGCGCCTGCGTGCGATCGGATCTGGGTTCGTCGAACATGCGGGCGGACTCGTAAGTGCCGCCGGAGATTTCCAGCAGGTCGATGCCTTCGGCGTCCAGGGCGCGCACAACGGCAAGGCTCTCCTCTTCGTCGAACCCGCCGCGCTGGAAGTCGGCACTGTTGAGCTTCACGGACAAGACCGCTTTGTCACCGATCGCCGCTCGTACCGCGCGCACGAGCTCCAGCAAGAACCGCCGCCGCTTTTCCGGCGTCCCGCCCCATTCGTCCTCCCGCAGGTTCGTCAGCGGCGACAGGAACTGGCTGATCAAGTAGCCATGCGCGGCGTGCAGTTGCACTCCGTCGAACCCCGCTTCCACGCACAGCGCAGCCGAGCGCGCGAAGCGCTCGATCAGCGCCTCGATCTCCTCGCTGCGCAGCGCCCGGGGCACTGCGAACGCACCCTTGATCATCCGCACGGGCACCGCGGACGGAGCCACGGGCTCGCGGGTCAGCGTGCGGGGGCTCTGCCGCCCCGGGTGATTCAGCTGCACGATCCCCAGGGTGCCGTTGTGGCGCGTCGCCGTTGCCCAGTCGACAAAACGCGGCAGGTCCTGGGCGCTCTCCAGCCACACGTTTCCGGTTTCACCTAACGCGCCGCTATCCACCATCACATTGCCGGTGATGAGGAGCGCGGCCCCACCCCGAGACCAGCGTTCGTAGAGGCGCAAGTGTCCGAGATTCGGTGTGCCCGCCTTGTCCGCCAAGCGTTCGCTCATTGCGCTCTTCACGATCCGGTTCTTCAAAGTGTGGCCTGAGGGCAGCGTGAGCGGTTGACTGAGTTTCATCTACGTTTCCTTCTTGCTTGTGGGTGCGATGCGGGCCGCCAGTTGCCTGGCCAAAGTGGCAGCCATTTCTCGATCAGAGATTTCGATACGCGCCACGTTGGCGCGACCCGTAGCCGCCAACGTCACTAAGCCGTGCAGGCCTGCGTAGAGCAGCCGCACGTCGGTTTCCGCGCATGTGGAGCCTCGTGCTTCGAGGGCGCGCACGAGATCCTTCCACATTCCCAGACCGGGCAGGTCCGAGGCGAGCGCGCCGCTTTCTCGTAGTGCCTGCCAGTCGTACTGCCGCTCGAACATCAGTCCGTACAACTCGCGGTGCTCGAGCCCAAAGCGCACAAACGCTTCTGCAAGATCCGCCAGGCTGCCTCCCTGCCCCAGCACGGCCGCCTGCTCCTTTGCCAGCTTCTCAAAGCCGGCCTGCGCGACGTGATGCAAGAAGCCGTCGAGGCTGCCAAAGTGGTGATACAGCGCGCCTGTGGTCTTGCCGAGGCGCTCCCCCATGGTCCGAGCCGTCAGATCTTCCGCGCGCAGCTCACCGCCCAGCAGCGCCGCAAGCACGGTCCGCACTGCGTCTTTTGCGCTGGAAGAAAGCCCCGACATAACGTTGTTACGCCAGAACATAACAACGTTATGGAGCGCGTCAAGCGCCGCCATGCAACCGCGAAAACCCTGTGTATCAGCAGGTTTGCGTTGCGGAGACCCCCAGGCGCGCTAGGCTCCGCCGGTTCTTTCTGGAGTAAGAAACATGGTGGCGATGAAAGCGTACGGCGGGCTCATAGTCTTTGGCGCGGGCTTGATCGCCTTCGCGTGTGGCTCGTCGAAGGAGGATCCCAAGCTCGGCTCCGCAGGGGGCGCGGCGGGGTCTTCCGCAGGCTCGTCGGGCACCGGTGCATCCACGGCATCCGGCGGCGGCGCGGGCATCGCTGGCACTGGCGGCACGGCTGGCACTGGCGCAGTGGCTGGCGCTGCAGGCACAGCCGGCACCGGCGCCGGCCCGAGCACCGAATTGCGCTTCGTCGCCATGGGCGACTGCGGCAAAGGCAACGACGGCCAGAAGGAAGTTGCTGCTGCCGTCCGTGACAAGTGCGCCAAGGACGGTTGCGACTTCATCCAGATGCTGGGTGACAACCTCTACGATAGCGGCGCCAGCTCCGTGGACGATCCCATCTGGCAGCAAAAGTTTGAGCTGCCCTACGCAAATCTCACGTATCCGTTCTGGGTCGTGCTTGGCAACCACGACTACGGCGGCGGCGGCGCAGGTTTCGAGGTGGCCCGGGCCAACGTGCAGGTCGCCTATTCGCAAAAGTCCAACAAGTGGAAGCTACCCGCCAAGCACTACAAACACCCTGAGCCTGGCGTCGACTTCATCGGCCTCGACACGAACGAGTCCATGTTCAATGCCCATGCCACGCAGAAGACCAACGTCGCGAAGTGGATTGCGGAGTCCACCGCCGAGTGGAAGATCGCCGTGGGCCACCACCCGTATCTTTCTAACGGTCCCCATGGCAACGCCGGCAGCTACGACAACTTGCCGTTTGTACCCATCGTAAACGGCAAAGGCGTGAAAGACCTGATGGACACCAGCGTCTGCGGCAAGGTGGACGTGTACATCTCCGGACACGACCACAGTCTGCAATGGATGACCGGCAAGTGCGCGGGCACGGAGCTACTCGTATCGGGCGGCGGCGCTTCGCATACGGACCTGCCCGGCAAGAACCCGACGCACTATCAAGGTGCCCACACCGGCTTCCTCTACGTCGTGATCAAGGGCAAGACCTTCACCGGCGAGTTCATCGACGCCCAAGGCAACACGAAGTTCACCCGCACCATCACGAAACCCTGACGCGAAGCAACTCCGCCGCTGCGCCCGGCGCCCGACTAAAACGTGCCGAACACGCCGGCGGAGTTCAGGCCGACCCAGGGACGCACGGTGGGCCCTGTGGCTTTCTCCGCGCTTTTGAGATCGAGCACCAAGAGCGTCACACCTGCCGCGACGCCGACGCCGCCCACGATGAAACCCACCGTGGCGGCAGTCTTGGCGCTACTTGCTTCGTCGTCCACGCTAAGGACTTCCTTTTGCTGCACCGGCGTGCAGTTCGGTTCGCAGGAATCCGCCAAAGAATCCGCGTCCGACGACTTCTTGTTGCCGTCGATGAGGAAGTACGTGCCCAGCCCCAGCCCCACGGCGCCCACGCCAAACGAGATGTAGCTGCCCAAGCGCATGGTGCTCAGGCCGCTTGGCTGCTTCAGGTCGTCCGTGGAAATGCCCGTGCCGCCGCCCGCGGGTTCTTGGGGGATGGACGGCGCTTCGCTCGAAGGCTCCAGCTTTAGCACGACATTCTCGCTGCCGCCTTCGGCCAGGGTCACTTCGACCGGCGCACTTTTGAGTCCTTCGGCTTCGGCGACCAACGTATGCGTGCCAGGATCCGCTGGGTAGGGCACGCCGAGGAGGGCGCCCGGCACGGCGGCACCGTCCAGCGCAACCCGTGGTGTCTTCGTGCCCGCGCCTTCCACGATGATGGTCAGTCGCCCGAGGCGTGCTTCCACCGCCGGCAGCTCGGCGATTGCAGCGTCCCGTGCCGCCTTGATTGCCGCTGGCGCGTCGTCGGCAAGTTGTTCGCGCTTCGCCTTCAAGTACGCCTCGCGGGCTTTCACCAACTTGCCCAGCTTCGCGTAGGAGCGACCGAGGTACACCAGGTGCGGCACCGCGTGTACCAGGCTCTCAGCGCGTGCAAAGAAGTCAACCGCCTCGGCGAAGCGGCCTTCGTCGAACGCTTTCTGTCCCTCGGACGCCGCAGCTCTCGCCCCTGCGCGTTCTTCATCGGTGACGGCGAACGCCGCCGACGTCGTCGCACCTATCAACACCATCGTGGCCCCAACCCGGGCTAAGCGCCTCAGCTTCATGGGGCGCATCCTAGAGAAAATCCGGGATTTTTGCCACGTCCGTGCAGGCAGCAAGACTTGGCGCCTTTCGGGGGCTAGAATCGGGGGCTGATGTTGAAACCCGGGGATGTCGTCGACGGCAAGTACAAGGTCGTCCGCCTGATCGGCGAAGGCGGCATGGGCGCCGTCTTTGAGGGCGAGAACACAGCTATTTCCCGCCGCGTGGCCATCAAAGTGCTGCACGCGCATGCGGCGCTGCAGGACGACACGGTCATGCGCTTCAAGCGTGAGGCGCGGGCTGCAGGTAAAATCGGTAACGACCACATCCTAGAGATTCTGGATCTGGGCGAGCTTGGCGAAGGCGCTCACTACATGGTCATGGAGTTCCTCGACGGGGAGCCCTTGTCCAGTCGCATCGAGCGCGGCGTGCTGCCTCCCGCGGAGCTGGTCGACGTCGCGTCGCAATTGCTCGACGGGCTCGCCGCCGCGCACCGAGCGGGGATCATCCACCGCGACCTGAAGCCCGACAACGTCTTCATCTTGAAGGAAAAGGCCGGTCGGCCCAACTACGTCAAGATCATCGACTTCGGGATCTCCAAGTTCCATCACGGCATGGAAGATGGCGAGATGAACATGACTCAGACGGGCACCCTCATGGGCACGCCCTTCTACATGTCACCAGAGCAGGCCAAAGGCAGCACCGAGCTTGACCATCGCATCGACATCTACGCCGTAGGCGTGATCCTGTACGAGTGTCTCTCCGGTCGCGTGCCCTACGACGCCAACAACTTCAACGAGCTGATTCTCAAACTGGCCTTCCAGCCAGCGCCGCCCATCACCACCTTCGTGCCAAACATCGACCCGCGCCTCGCGGAAATCGTGCATGGCGCTTTGGCGCACGATCGTGACCAGCGCTACAACTCCTGCGAAGCGCTGCAGCAAGACCTGCAGAACTGGCTGCAAGGTGCAGGCGCCGCGGCGCAGCAGGGATTCGCACCGGTCGTCGATGTTGGCCTGACCCACGCGGAGACGACCACCGGACCAAGCGGCCCTGGGCACCCCGTCGTGGCTCCCGCCGGCACGCAGAGCAACTGGAGTCAGTCGGGCATCACGCCTCCGATCCCAAAGACCAGCCCCGTCGTGCCCTTGGCCATTGCCGGACTCGTCGTCTTGCTGATGCTCGGTGGCGGCGCTTTCGGTGTGTACAAATACATGGCCGGCAAGAACGCTCAGGCCGCGGCAGCGGAGACGCTGGAGACGGACGCCTCTGCCACGCCGACGGACACCGAAGACTCCGCGACCCCCCCGGCGTCCGAAACTGCCGCTCCAAAGAACACCGAAGCTCCCGCGCCAAGCGCGTCGGCGCCCAGCGCCGATGAAGGCGACCCAAAGAAACCCGTGGCCAACGTCGGCGCGAAACCGATCGCAAAACCGATCGCAGCGAAACCCACGCCGATCGCCAACCCAGGACCCAAGCCAGGACCCAAGCCCGCGCCCAAGCCTACGCCCAAGCCAGGGATGGGCGGCGCCCAGGACTGGTACTGACGCTTGCCGGCTTGAATTGCTAGTCGCTCACTTCGCGCCAAGTCGCGAGGTCACGCAGCGTTGTGGCCGCTTCACGATCCGGAAAGGATCTGCTTCATCTTAGTGGAGCCCTCGGTGGGGCTCTGCACGCGCAGGGTCGTGTGCGCATAGCCGTCGACGGCCGGTAGCCCGGTGATGCACCATCCGGGATTGTCCGGCCGGGGCACGAGCTTGCCAAAGGGGTCAATGCCGGCCACGAAGATCTGACCCACGGCGTTCGGCCCCTCGCTCGGCGCGTAGTAGGCGTGCCCGCCCGCGCTGATCTTCGTCAATGCGGGACCGCGCCCGATCTCCAGCACGTCGAAAGTGATGTGGTCGCCGCCCGCGCCGGAGCATTCTCCGTCAATGCGCGACACTTTGATGACGGCGACGCTGCACGAAGTGGCGATGGCACTTTGCGCGCTGGCATCGTTGGCGCCGCCTTCGGCGCAAACGCCGGCGTCCGTGCTGCCGCCGCTGCCGCCCACGCTGGCGTCCCCCGCGCCGCCGCCACTGCCGCCGCTGCCGGCGCCGCCGCCCACAGCGCCTCCCGCGCCGCTGCCGCCCGCGCCCGCTCCGCCCGTCGCAGAGCTACCGCCGCTCGAAACCGCGCCGCTGCCGCTGCTTCCGCCGCCGGCGCCACCACTGGCACTGTCCGAGGACGTGTCACCGCAGCCGACCAAGAAAGTCGCACTCAGGAGCAAGCATGCGCGCAGCGTTTGCATGCCCCGAGCATACGCCGTGTCTACGGCATTGGCACATCGGCCAGGGTGAATTCGACGCCAAAGCGACGTCCGCGGTAGGGACGGCGCAGTCCGCGTTTCGCGGCTTTCTCTACCAAAGGGTCGCCGCGCTGGGCGTCGCGATAGTTCGCCAAAGCCGCCTCGCGCTCGCCAAGTAGGTCCTGGGCGCGTCCGCGCCATAGGTGAAAGCTCGCGATGCGCTCCGGCGCGTCGTGGCTCAGGGCGATGGCGCGATCAAAGCTCTTCAGCGCGCCGCTGGCGTCCCTGTCGAGCAGCGCCAGCAGCCCCTGCATGTAGAAATACAAGGGTTGATCCGGTGCGGCCTGCGACGCGCTCTGCAAATGCTCCCGGGCGGCTTTCAGATCGTCTGCGTTGAAGTAGGCCTCGTATGCCTGTCGATAGTGCTCGAACGCCCCGTGGCTTCCCGCGTCCAGCTTGCCGCCAGTCAGCGGCGGCAGCTGCGCCACACTTTCGGTAGCGAGGTCGAAGGCGACGTACTCGTTGTTGCTGGTCGGCGCGCGTCCGGTGCCGACCCACATGCGCCCCAGTTCCGGATCGAAGACCACGCTCGCAACCGTCATGACCACGCTGATTGCTTCCTCGAAGCGACAGCCGCGCCCCGGGTTGCCCAAAATCCCGGCGATCACGTTTTCGTCGATGTGCCCGCGGCGCTCTTCCAAAAGCGCCCGCGCTCGGCGGTAGCGCGCCAAGTTGTTGCGCCAGTGCGACGGATATAATTCGCGCTCCGTGCGTGAAAGCGCGCGGTCCAGGTACACATTCGAATAGGCCGCGACGCCTTCGGTTTGCGGCAGTGCCGCCTTGCGGCCCGGCGTTGTTTCGTAGAACAACGCAGCCTTGTCCGAGGCGGACGTGATCACATAGGTCCAGCAGCCCGAGGGTGTGTCCTCGTCCAGCATGCGCTTCGCGTCGTCCAGGTTGCGCGCGTGGCGCATGATCAAGTCGCCGGTAATACCGATGGGCGTGCCGCCCAGGGCAAGGGCGTCACTGGCCATGTGTTGGTGCACCACCAAGGACAGCCCGGAGCTGTTCATCGCCGTGATGCCGCCGAAGAGCACACCCGCTGCAGACAAGGACACATAGGGCTGCCCGTCTTTGGGCCGGTGAAACACAATCGCCTGCTCCGTGTCCCAAGCGCCCACGCCCTGATAGTCGAAGTTGCGTCCATGCAGCATGCGCCCATGTTCGGTGGCGGCTCCCCAAGCGACTGCACTCGTGCAACCCAAGAGGGGCACGCCGTGATGCGGTGCCAAACGTGGCATGCGGAAGCGAAGCAGTTGCTGCAGCACCCACAGATAGCTCTCGGGCATAGTCACAGCGCTGAGCAGATTCTTCTTGGAGAGCCCGGCCCCGTCCGCCAGCCCCGCCAGTGCGCGCGTTGCGTGCTCGGGAAATCCCGAAGCAATCTTACGACCGACGGTATGCGAAAGCCCATGCGACAGCGCTTTGCCCAAGCCGCCGCCAAAGCCCGTCCCGAGCATGCGCTCCACGTAGCGTTCGAAGTAGGGCAGGGGACCGCGTGGGATGGCTTCTTTCAACAGTGCGCCGTGTTGGTAGCCCATTTCGTAGTCGTCGCCAGCGATGCGCAGCAGGTGCAGGCCTGCATGGGTCTCGTATGCGGGACGCGCGCTGGGCGCTGAATTCGTGGATGAATCTACCTGGAGCATTGCTTTGACTTCCTTGCTTCGGCCAAGACTTGTTGGTTGGCCCATTCGTGAAATTGCAGCACCATCGTGCGGGCGGCGGCAGCGTCCTGACAGCGGATGGCCTCGAACAGCACGCGATAGCCGCGCACTTCCGCTGCGCGCTGCCGAGTGCCGTGCAAAAGTGGTGATAGCCGCTGGGCGATCTGGCGATGCCAGTGCGAGAGCATCACAAACAAGCGGTTCTTCGAAGCGTGCGCCAGGCACAGTCCGAAGTCGTCCACGGCCGCGAAAGCGTCGTCGCTCCCCGGTGTCGCCCCTTCGATGCGCGTCAGAATGGTTTCGAGCTTCGCCAGGTCGTCGGCGTCGCGCCGCTCCGCCACCAGGCCCGCCAAATGGCTGTCGAGCAGTGCTCGGATCTCGAGGAACTCTTCTAAGAACTTCGGGTCCAGCATGCCCGCCGCATTGACCAACAACGCGCCAATGACTTGCGGGGTCAGCGACTGCATCGGATCGAGGACTTCGGTGCCACGCCTGCGTCGGGGCTCAACCAAGCGGTGCACCTGTAGCAACTTTCCCGCTTCGCGAACGACGCTGCGATTGACCCCATAGTCGTCCGCCAGGTCCTCCTCCCGCGGCAGGATGCTGCCCACGGGGAGCTCCCCGGTCACAATGCGGCTGATCAGATCCGAGGCGACTTTGTCGGCTTTTCTGGGAGATCCGGGTACCAAAGTGGCTCAATAATATGTCGGACTTATTGGAAGTCAAGGCCAGCTGGGCGATTTCCGCCATTGCTCGGACGGGACGCATGCGAAAGTCTCGTGAGCGCGCCCCGCTCCAGCTGGCGGTCCGTGCGCGGCGGGAGGAACCAAGCGATGACCGATGCACCTGCAGACCACGGCACCCCAAGCGAGCGGCGTAGGTCCATCCGCGTACCCGTCGAGGTCGCGCTCGGTGTGCACAGCGACAGCAACTTCTTTTCGGGCCTGACCCGTGACATTTCCGACGGCGGTCTGTTCGTGGCCACCCACACGCCGCTTCCCCTTGGCACACCCGTTTCGGTGAAGTTCGCGCTGCCGGCTTGCCCAGAGATCGAAGCTGACGGCGTCGTGGTTTGGGTCAGCGAACCGAGTGCGGGCCACCCCGGCATGGGTGTGCAGTTTGTGCATTTGAGCGAAGAAAACGACGCGCTGATCCGTCGCTTCATGGCGAAGCGCGATCCGCTGTACCACGACCTAGACGACTGATTGGTTCGTCTAGAGCGGTTGTCCCGAAGGATCGCGGAGGACGGGCGCGCGTCTGTGCGCAGAGCGTTGAGTCCGAGTGGGCATCCGCGCCTGGCGTGTGCGACCGCAATCTGGGTGCACGCTCGAGATTAGTGCTCTAGCGCCGCGCCATTGCCACGACCCCAAACCAATAGGGGCAGGCAGCGGCGCATTTCTGCACGCAAGCTCCACACAGTCTGCGTCCAGCGTGCGCGGGGGTTGCACCGGGCCAGGGAATGATGGCTCTCGGGCGCCTGTTCGCCCAGGAGGTCACGAATGCATGCAGAAACAACGAAGCAATTCTCCGACGCTTTCCCGCTGCCACGAGAAATGCGGGAGCCGCCGGCGTTCGCCGCGGCGCCTTCAGCAGCGCCGAAGCGTCGCACGGCACTGTTCATCAATCCGTTCTACCCGAAGGACCGCTTTGCCAGTTTCGGCAAACACGTGCTCACACCCACGCTGGCGCTTACGAGTGTGGCGGCTGCGACTCCGGCGGGGTGGCAGGTGCGTTATTGGGACGAGAACTTGCTCCAGGGGCCGCCGCCTATAGAGCCGTTTCCGGAGCTGGTGGGTATCACGGTGCATCTCACGTTTGCCAAACGGGCGTACGCGCTGGCTGCGTACTATCGGAAGCGTGGCGCGACGGTGATCTTGGGCGGGCTTCACGCGACGAGCTGCCCGGAGGAGGTGTTGCCCCATGCGGACGCGATCGTGGTGGGAGACGGAGTGAGCGCGTGGCCGCAGCTGGTCCGGGACTTCGAGCGGGGGGATCTGAGACGGCGTTACGCGGGTAGCTATGCGACGGCGTATGCCGACGATCCGGCGCCGCGGCGGGAGATGCTGCCGCAGCAGGACTTCTTGACGACGACGAGTTTGATCGCGACGCGGGGGTGTCACAATCGCTGCGGCTTTTGTTATCTGGCCACGGACGGGTTGTTCATGCCGTATCGCATGCGGCGAGTGGAGCAGGTGGTGGAAGAGTTCAAACGGGAGCGCACGCCCTACGCTGTGTTCACGGACAACAATCTGGGATCGCGGCCGGAGTATTTGCGCGCACTGTGCCGTGCGCTGCGACCCTTGGAAAAGATCTGGAGCGCCGCCGTGACCATCGATGTCACAGACGACGTGCGTCTGGTGCGGGAGATGGCGCTGTCGGGATGCACCGCGGTATTTATCGGATTCGAATCGCTGAACGGGGACAACCTGGACGACGCGAAGAAGAAAATGCCAAGTCCGGCGGACTACGCCCGGCGCGTGCGCATCTTGCACGACCACGGCATCGCGGTGAATGGCAGCTTTGTGCTGGGCTTCGATCACGATCGTCGGGACGTGTTCGCCAAGACCGCCGAGTGGGTCGAGCACAACCGGTTGGAGTGCGCGACGTTTCACATTCTGACGCCTTATCCTAAGACGCCACTGTTTCGACAGATGCAGGCTGAAGGGCGACTGTTGCACCAGGACTGGGAGCGCTATGACACGGCGCACGCGGTATTTCGGCCGAAGCATATGAGTGCCGAGCAGCTGGAGGCGGGCTACACGTGGCTGTATCAGCGGCTGTTTTCCGCAGCGTCGATTTGGCGGCGTCGGCCGGAGCGCGCGACTGAGGTGCCGGCGTATCTCGCCATGAGTGTGCTTTACAAACGCGCCAACGCGATCTGGCCCTATTTGATCAAGCACCGGCGTACTGCGCAGGTGTGGCGGCCCATGGTGGAGGCGGCGCGTTTGCGCCACGTTCGCTATCGGCGGCGGCTCGCGCAGGAGGCGGTGCCGCAGCTGCCCTTGGCTCCAGTGTATGCAGGTGTGTGAGTTTGTCCTTCATCTTGCCCTCAGTTATTGCGGGCAAGTCGCCACGATCGGGGCAAGCGTGGGATCCTGATGTGTGCCTGTGTGGTCCTCTGCCATCGCGGCGTGCTAATTTTTGTCTGGTGCTGGGGTGGAGCGGTCCCCTCGGCAGGAGGCGAAGAAGATGCAAACACTGCACAAAGCGTGGCGGGCGGCGCGGGTGGCGGGAGCCGTGCTGGCATGTGGCTGGGCGGCGAGCTGCGGGGGCTCCGAGGAAGACAACCTGGTGTCGCCCTGCAAGGAAGAGCTGAAGGGTGTGTGCGGGGAAGACTGCACCAAGACCACGGACTGCGTGGGCGGCCTGTATTGTGGCGCGGACGATACCTGCACCGCGGACTGCACAGTGGGCGGCGGACAGTGCAAGAACGGCAACGTCTGCGACACGGTGGGCAGGTGTGTGCCGGGTATCAGCGTTGGGAACAACGATGGCGGCAACGCGGAAGGCTGCATCAAGGCGGACGTGACCTTCGAGAAGACCACGCCGACGGTGGTGCTGCTGATCGATCAATCCGGCAGCATGACGGCGAACTTCGGCGGTAACGACCGTTGGAATACCGTGCGGGACGCGCTGATGAATCCGCAGACGGGCATCGTGAAAACCCTTGAGAACGAAGTGCGCTTCGGGCTTGCACTGTACACCAGCAACGACGGCAACTCCGGCGGGCAGTGTCCGATGCTGACGGAAGTGAATATGGCCCTAGGCAACTACGCGGCCATCAAGGCGGTGTACGACCAGGCGCAGCCCGAAGATGAAACGCCAACGGGCGAGAGCATCGACGAGGTCGTGAAGAAGCTGGTGCCCTACGCCGAGCCGGGGCCGAAGGTGATCGTGCTTGCGACGGATGGTGAGCCGGACACTTGCGCGCAGCCCAATCCGCAAAACGGACAGCCCGAGAGCATCGCAGCGGCCCAAGCTGCCTTCAGCAAAGGCATCGAAACCTACGTGATCAGCGTGGGCAGCGGCGTGAGCCTCAATCACTTGCAAGACATGGCAAACGCGGGCAAGGGGCTCACCGTGGGTGGGTCGACCAACGCGACCTACTACCAGGCCAACAATCAGGCCTCCTTGGTGACTGCCTTCAACGAAATCATCTACGGCGTGCGCTCCTGCGTGTTCACCCTGGACGGTCAAGTGGAAGCAAAGGACGCGGGCAAAGGCTCTGTAACCCTGGACGGCAAGCCCCTGGGTTACAACGATCCCAACGGATGGAAGCTCAATCCGCCGAGCGAAGTCGAATTCGTCGGCACCGCTTGCACCGCCATCAAGAGCGGCGACCACAACGTCAGCATTGACTTCCCCTGCGGCGTCTATTCCCCCCCGGTTCAATAGGCTTCGCCACGCGACGACTCGTTCGCTGAGCCCCAGCAGCACAGTGACGGGACCCGTTGCCGTGGATCTCGCGGGAATGTGCGTCTCGGCTCAGGCGTATGAGGAGCGTGTTGAAAGATCGAAGAGCCGTGCTCTTTGGCGGCGCGGCCTTGGTCGCGAGTGTCGTGGGCCTGTACGCTTGCGCTTCCGAGCCGCGGGCCGCGCGCGCGCCGGCATTGGGGCAAGCATCCCTCAAAGTACTGACGTATAACGTCAACTACGGGATCCCCGGGGACGCCGCGACCTTGGATGCGGTGTTCGCGCCTAAAGCCGACCTGGTGCTGCTGCAGGAGACTACGCTGGAGTGGGAGCAGCAGATCCGGCCGCGGAGCGCTGACTACAGTGCAGTGCACTTCAAAGCGGGACCTGGCGCTGGGGGCATGGCCGTGCTTTCTAAGTTTCCCATCGTGGAGCAAGAGTGGATCACGCCACCCGCGGGCGGTTGGTTCCCGGCGCTCCGCCTGGTGGTGCGCACGCCGATTGGCCTGCTCCAGGTGCTCAGTGTGCATCTGCGGCCGCAGATGTCCGAGAGCGGCAGCGTCGTTTCGGGCTATCTGACTACGCCACCGGTTCGTGAAGCAGAGATCGCGAAGTACACCGAGCGGCTGGATACACAGCTGCCGACGCTGATTGCCGGCGACTTCAACGAGGGGCGCCGCGGTATGGCCATCGCGTATCTGGAGCGGCGTGGGTACAAGAGCAAGCTGCAAGACTTCAGCCGCAACACGGACACCTGGCGTTGGCGCACGAGTGTGGGCACCGTGTCCGCGGAGCTCGACCACGTTGTTCTGGACGACCGGCTCGATGCGCTGGACGTGCGCGTCTTGGGCAAAGGCAATTCGGACCACTTTCCCATCGTGGTGGTGGTCACCAAGCGGGACCGAGCAGAGTCGGACTACACTTCGGGTGGCTAGCAAGCTTGCTCGGCTACGTCCGGCAACAGCTCCGGCGGGGCGAGCACGATGACCCGGCAGTCTTCCAGGGCTTCGAGCTGCTGAGCGGCTCCGCAGCGCGTGATGCGCGACGCCGGGTTGGCGGCGTCTAACGCTTCGTCGCCGAGCCGAACCTTGCCGCGTACCACGAAGACGTGGCCATTTTGCTGGAGCTTCAGGCTGTCACCTGCGCGCATGTTGTGCCGCGTGCCGCTCCCCAGCCAGCGCAGGCGGCCCGCGCGATCGAGCGCTTCAAACTCCGACGCGCCCGCGATGGCGTTGTCGAAACTGCGCTTTTCGACCTCGGACCAGACCGCCGAGCTGAGCGCAGCGTGGCTACGCATCAAGTGTTCGAAGTCCTTGCGGGTGACTCGGCCGAGGGTGACGGGCGTCGCGGCGCGTGCGGATGCATTGCGGCGGTCGCCGGTCAACAGCGACATCTCACCGATAATGTCACCCTTGCCCAACACGCCAATCAGCTGCTCTTCGCCATCCGCTTCGAGCAGCACGTGCACCGCGCCGCGGGCAACTACATACAGGCTGTCACCGGCGTCGCCTTCCCGGAATAGGTAGGCGTCGCGGCCCAAGACCATCTCCTCGGTCAGCTCGGCGAGATCCGAGAGAGCGTCAGGGTCGAGCCCTCGGAATAGCGGCGTCTGTGCGACCAAGTCCGCCGTCTCCGGTAGCGGGATCCGTTTGGCAGCCTGCCCTAGCTGCTTCATGCGGGTTTCGACCTCCGCCAACTCTGCTTGGGCGACTTGTTCGTCCAAGGTGCCATCGGTTGAAAGCTTGCGGTAGCCCTCTCGCTCCAGATTGAGTTCGATGCGATGTGCGAGTCGGGTCTCGATAGCGTGAGCGACTTCCGGCAAGTGGATGCGGATGTCTTCGATTTCTTCACGAGAAGCGTTGAGATAGCCCTGATACACGTCGGCGACTTGCTGCTGCAGGTCTTCATCGGCGGATGCGAGGCCAAGGAGGGCACTCAGCACCCGCTCTGCCCCAATGCCCTCGGCCCGGGCCAGGTCGTAGCGCAAGGAGAGTGCTTCAAAGCTCAAGGCGCCACCAGAGAGCCGTGCCCGCAGGCTTCCGCGACCGGCGTGATCGCTGCGTCGCCGCGGGGGCTGCAGGTCGCCGCGCGCGATGCGATCGAGCTGACGTTCTAGCTCGCGCATCAGCACCCGCACAGCGAGGGGGCCCAACGTGCCCTGGGCATACGCCTTCCAGTACGCCTGACGTTCGAGGGACAACACTCGGATCCAGAAATCTGCCTGTCGCTCGACTTCGGGTGCGTCGGACAGGTGAGTGAGCAGGTGGTCTCGTTCCGTCTTCGCTGCGGTCAGGCGTTCACTGACCGCGCGTTTGAGCGCATCCCAGGGCACGGCGCGCAGCTGTGCGGACTCAGAGAGCTCCGCCACGTCCGCGTCGACCTTGGAAAGCACGTGCACGTTGGCGCTGGCGCGGGCGAGCTGCTCCCCCAGGGGAGGTTTGTCGAAGCCGAGCTTCTTGAGCAAACTGCCGATGGTGGTGCCGTTGACCAAGATGGTGAGAAACACCACGCCGGCGGTCGCAAACAGGATCTGTCGTCGCAGTTCCGCGTCGATGTCCGAGCGTTGGGCCACTAGCAGCGCTAGCGCTAGCGAGACCGCACCACGCAAGCCGCCCCAAGCGATCACCGCGGAGTCTTTCACGCTCACGCCGTCGGAAAGCCGGGTTGCCGCTGGCTGCGCGAGCAGCACGAGTAGTCCCCGAATGACCATGACGCCGGCGTAAGCAGCGAGCACCAATGCGACGTCGCTGAGGGTAGCGCGATCGGTTTCTTTGGCGATCACGAAGCCCACCAGGAAGAAGATCAGCGTGTTGGCGATGTAGCCAAGAGTTCCCCAGAATCGATGTAAAAAGTGTTCGACCTCGGGACTGATCTTCGTGCGCCCGCTGCTGCTCATCCACAGACCTGAAACCACCACGGCCATCACGCCGGAGACGTGCAGGATCCCTTCTGCGATGATCATGGACAGATAGGCGAGCACAATCGTCAGGGTGATCTCGGACATTGGATCGTTGAACAGTCGCGCGATCCAGCCAGAGAGCAGCATGGTCAGCACTGCACCCACAAGAACGCCGCCCAAGACGACCCAAACAAAGGACAGCGCCGCCTGGCCCAGATCTACGCTTTGGGTTTGGCCGGACAGAAACGAGAGCAGCACACCGAAGACGACGATGGCCGTGCCGTCATTGAGCAGGCTCTCTCCTTCGATCAGCACACCCAAGCGCTTGGACACGCCCAACTCTCGCAAGATCGCCACCACGGCCACGGGATCCGTCGCGCTGATGAGCGCGCCGAAGACCAACGCTGCGGGCCACCCCCACTGCCAGGAGGACCCTGTGACCCAGTGCATGTAGCCCGCGGTGAGGCCTGTGGCGAGAAGGAGCGCTGGCACTGCGAGCAACACGATCGGCCCGACGCTTTTCTTGAATGTGTGCACGTCGATCGCGTAGGCGCTCTCGAAGACTAGGGCTGGCAGGAATACGAACAGGATCAGATCCGGCGACAGGTTGCCGCCCTGTCCGAGCAGAGAGAGGAGACCGGAAGCCACGCCGGCGTCCGTCAGTCGCTTCAAGCCCAAACCGAAGAGCAGCCCCGCGAGCAGTACCGCGATGGTGTGGGGGAAGCGCGTCTTTGCGGAGAAGAGGCGCAGGCCAGCGCCGACCGCCAGGGCGATGCTGACGATGAGAACGCTGGCTAGCTCTGTCCCGTGTTGCACCTGATGCCCCGAGGGGCGCGCCGCTTTTCGTGCGCAGCGCGCGCACCCATTCACAAACTGTATCGAAAAATGGCTCGCTGCGGTGGCATCCTCGGTCGAAGGTGAGCGTTTTTCCTTGAGGGCGCGGCGGCACCTGAGTCACTGTTTGAGGCGAGGGTGTGATGAAGACAATTGCGGTGCTGACTTCTGGCGGCGATGCGCCGGGTATGAACGCGGCGGTGCGCTCCGTGGCGAAGGTCGCGGCTGCGCAAGGATTGCGCGTGGTCGGTGTACAGAACGGCTACGACGGTTTGATGGAAGGCACGTTTCGAGATCTGACTCTCGAACGTGGGGGCGTGCTCACGTCGCATCCGGAACTCGATCTGGTTGGCAATCATGGAGGCACCGTGCTGGGGTCGGCGCGCAGCGCGCGCTTCCGCACCGAAGAAGGCCGGGCGGCGGCCCTCGAACAGCTTCGCCCCATGCATGGACTGATCGTCATCGGTGGCAATGGCTCCCTCACCGGCGCTCACATCCTTGCGCAAGAAACCAAGCTGCCCATCATTGGCATTCCCGCGTCCATCGACAACGACGTCGGTTGCACCTCGACGGCGATCGGTGTGGACACGGCACTCAACACCATCGTCGAGGCTTGTGACAAGATTTCCGACACGGCGCGCGCGCACAACCGCGCCTTCGTCGTCGAGGTCATGGGGCGCCACTCTGGGTATCTGGCCATGGCCGGCGGCGTGGCTGCGGGTGCGGATGCGATCCTGATCCGTGAGCAAGGCCGCAACAACGAGCAGATCGCGGAAGCCGTGGAAGCGTGCATCCGACGAGCCTTTGCGCGCCCCGACAAGCGCCGCGTGCTGATCATCAAGAGCGAAGGCGTGGAGCTGCCGTGCACCAAGCTGGTGCGCGATGTGCAAGCACGGCTGGACCGCGACATGCCAGGGGTCGACGTGCGCGCGACGGTTCTGGGGCACCTGGTGCGCGGGGGCAACCCGTCGTATCAGGACCGCATGGTTGCCGGGCGTTTTGCGGTGGCGGCGCTCGGTTTGTTGGCGCAAGGCGAGAGCGACGTGATGGTGTCTTGGCTGCCGCAGCAAGTCGAAGGCGGCAAAGCCACGTCGGACCCGGCTGTGTTCAGCTTTTCGCTCGGCGCAGTGATAGCAGAAACGGAAGCGCTGCTGAATGGAACGAGCCAGGTCACCCAGTGGCGCGTGCAAATGCTGCAAGCTCTCGAAGGCGCCCTCGCTCTCTAGCCCGAGTCGCTCAAATCGATCGCGCTAACGGCGACGCCGAGGGCCTGGGTGATCCCGTGGGCAAAACGGCCTCGCCGCGGATCCCCAGTGCCAAGCAGGCGCACCGCTTCGACGCACGTACCGAGGCTGCGGATCAGCTCGGCGGTGCGCTCAAAAGAGCCCAGCCGCTCTAGGCCGATCACGACGCGCAGCCGATGCTGCGGATCCCATTTTGCCTGCCGCGTTGCCCAAGCATGCAGCGCTGTTTGCGTTGTCGTGTCCGCTGCTAGTTCGGCGCTGTGAGTCCAGAGCGCCAGATCCGTCACACCGGCGCTCAAGGCACGCTCAAGATCGTCCGAGCCGAGCCGGTGCGCCAGCAGCCACAAGGTTGGCGTGCCTGCTGCGCGTGCCTCTGCGATGTTCTGCACGTCCAGGGCGTCGCCGGCGTAGACGACTCGTTGCCCTTTGGAGTGCCAGCTACTGCGCCGCCAGGGTTCGACGCGGCGCAGGGGCGGCACGAGCCCCGCGCCGCCCCGCAGTTCGAAGTAGCTGCGCCATGCGCCGCCGCAGCGGGTGCGCAGGGCGCATGCGCTGCATTGTGATCCGTGCGACTTGTTGCCGTGGTTGTCCAAGCCCCGTGGGGTGTTCTCTGCGCCGGCCAGTCGCTGGATCGCCGCTTCTGTGGCCTCTACGGACGTGGAATCGTCATCGTCCCAACCGACGCAGAGTGGCAAACCGCAGTACGGGTTGAGCAATACGATGCCATGTGCCTGTGCACGCGCGCGCGCGCGTCGCACTTCGAGTCCGAGCACGTCGTAGTCCGGTAGCAGCTCCGTGTTCTGCTGCGCGCGCCCGTGTGGCTGTACCGCAGAAAGGGAGATAGTGCGCACCGCGGGCAAGCGCTGCGCGACGAAGTCGACGTACGCGCAGACTCGGTCTTGGGTGCGACGCGCAATGACCGGGTTGAGCGTCACTGCGATGTTTGCGGTGATCAGCGCGTCGATGCCGTCCAAACAGCGCGCAAACGCGCCGTCGAGCCCCGCAAGATAGTCGTGGCAAGCTGCGTCGTCGGACAGGAGCGACACGAAAGCGGAGGTCGCCCCCGCATCGGATAGTGCACGGGCATAGTCGGCATCGATCAAGATGGCATTGGTCTGGATTTCGACGAATGGCACGCCCCCGGCTCGGGCGCGAGCAACAACCTGCAGTAGCCGATCGCGATACAGTGTGGGTTCGCCGCCGGAGACCGTGAGGGTCTGCTCGCCGCTTTCGATGCAGGCGTCGACTTCGGCGAGCACGGAGCTCAGCTCAGGCGTGGGTTTCGCGTAGTCTTCCACCGGCACGTTGCAGAAGGGGCAGCGCTCGTTGCAGGCCATGGTCAGGCGCAGCAGCCCCTTGGTGCTGTGCGTCGCCTCGCCCACGGGGCCGCTTTCCACGACAGGGAGGCGCACGCGCTGGTTCGTATCCGGGGCTGACATGGGTTGTCTCGCGATAGCGCATGATGAACGGCGTTGGCGCTGCGGTCCAGCCCGCCCCGTGACTACGCGGCCCGCGGCGCGTGCGATCTCGCGACCTGTGCGAGCGGCATCCGAATAGTGAAGGTCGTGCCCTCTCCCGGAGCGCTCGTCACGTTGATGCTGCCGCCATGCCGATCGACGATGACCGTGTGGGCCAGGGCGAGCCCTTGCCCGGTGCCCTTGCCGACCGCTTTGGTGGTGAAGAACGGATCGAATATGCGCAGTCGCACTTCTTCGGGCATGCCGCTGCCGCTGTCTGTGATGCGGACTTCCGCCATGTCGCCGTCTTGGGCCGTGACGATGGTGATCTTGCCCTTGCCGTTCGCGCCGTCGCCAACCACGCTGCCGATGGCGTGCGCGGCATTGACGACCATGTTCAGAATCACTTGGTTGAAGTCGTTGGGGAGGCAGGTGACGGGCGGAAGGTCCTCAGCCAACACGAACTCGATGTCCGCCACGTACTTCCACTCATTGCGCGCCACCGTCACCGTGGTTTGGATCGCGCGGTTCAGATCTGTTGATGTGAAGCTCTGCTCGCCAGGGTGCGAAAACTCTTTCATGGCGCGCACGATGGTGGCGATGCGGTTCAAGCCGTCGAGGCTTTGTTCCACGCTTTTCGGGATCTCTTCCTGCAGGAACGCCAAACGCGACTTGCGCACGGTCGTCGCGATCTCCGTGCGCAAGCCCTGGTCCACCTGCTCATCCGCTCCGATGCGCGTCAGTAACTCGAAAACGGCGTCCAATCGCTTGAAGCCGTCGCGCACGAAGTGCGTATTGTCACTAACAAACTGCGTGGGGGTGTTGATCTCGTGGGCGATCCCCGCCGCCAGGCGGCCCACGGCTTCGAGCTTCTGTGCGCGCACGACTTCGGCTTCCAGTGATCGCTGATCGGAAATGTCCTGAATCACGATGATGGCAAAACGTGCGTCGTCTTCGAGAGCGACGCTCGTACCGGTCATTTGCACCGGAATGCGACGATCCCGCGCGTCCATCAGCACGTCGTCGGCGACCTTGGTGTGGCCGGCCAGCGCGTGGGTGACCGGGAAGCTCTCGGTCGGGTAGAGGGAGTCACTGCCGGCGACGCGCGCGCCAAGCAGGTCCACCCAGCTTGCACCTGGCGCGTAGTCCAGAAACGCATCGGACAGCATGCACGCGGAGTGATTCGCGTAGATCGGAGCTCCGTCCGCGTCGAGCACCATGACCGCGACGGGAAGCGCATCTAGGATCTTCGTCAGCCGCGCTTCGCTTCGGCGTCGCGCGGCTTCAGCTTCGCGCTCGAGGGTCACGTTTTCGCACACTCCGATCAGGTGATCTTGCCCGCTGTCAGAAGCCATGACTCTGCCGCGCAAGGCCAAGTGCAGCGGCCTGCCGTCCTTGGAGCTAGCGGCGTACACCACATCGAATTCCTGGCGGTTTTCTAGAGCGTAGTGAATAGCGCTTGCGACGCTTTCGCGATCCGCGGGCGCCACGTTGTGCAACCACTGCGCGCGCGTGGCGAGCTCCGTGCCTTCAGGCAGCTCCGCGACGCGCTGGAAGTTGGAATCGATCGAGAGGGAATCTTTGTGTGGATCGTAGGCGAAAGTGGCAATGCGACTGGCCTCGAGCGCCAGCTGAAGCCTGGCCTGCTGCTCCGCGAGCAGTGCCTCGGCTTCTCGCCGAGCGTGCACCTGGCGCGCCAGATCCTGTACGGCGTCGCGCAGCTCTTGGCGCGTCGCGTAGTGGAAGTGCAACAGGGCGCCAACCGGCGTGGCGTAGCCGAGGATCTTCAACCAGTGCGCGGCATCGAACCAGTGATCGAAAATGGCGCGGGAGCCAACAAGCATGTAGACCTCGCCACAGATTGCGGTGACGAGCATCAGCGCGAGGCTCTTGCAAAACAGCGAGCAGCCCTTGTTTCGGCGCGCGAAAAAGATCGCCAGCGCCACGAGCTGCAGGCTCAGAGGGATCAGCTCGATGGGCCGCGCAATGATCCCGCCACCCATGGGCGTGAGCGTCGGCCCGAGCCGGTAGGCGATGAAGTCCGTGAGCGGCACCGTTGTCAGAGCCGCGCCGGCAAATAGAGCCACCGCAAATCCGATCCACTTGCTGCGCTGGGTGCCTTCGAGCTTGGGACGCATCAAGAACGCTGCCGCGAGGGCGAAGGCGTGGATACTTCGTGTTGCCGCCCAGCTGGCTGGGGCGAGCAGCTGCATGTCGCTGTGGCTTGCCTGGATGGCGATCTCAGAGTGCAGCACGTCCACTGCCCCGCTGCACAGCAGCACGAGCCCGGCCAAGAGCGCGGCGCCCTGGCGCCGGGAGGCGTACTCGGCGAGCAAGAGCGCGCCGGCGAACAACGCGAATGCCGTTGCGCTCCAATCCAGCAGCAAGTGGTCAATCGCGTGGGCGGCAAGCTGGGTGACCTCTCCGTCAGCGAGGGAAGCCGAGTTTGTGCCGAAGTTCAGCGCTTCTAGGTCGACGCCCACCGCCCAAATGAACAGCGGCGCGATGACGATGCCGACCGTGCTGAGTTGGACCCAACGCGGGATTTGGATTGTGATGCGTGCTCGGTCCACAGCCCCTGCTGAGCTGAACGGCAGGGGCGCGGCCGAATGGAGCGCAGAGCATGGCGAAAAATTTGCGCCCTGGGTTACCGGCGCCTTTTCGCCTAGTCCCGCATGGCGTTGACGGCCGATACGGATGCCGCCCGTAGCGCCGGGAAGAACCCGCCGAGCACCCCCATCAGACCTCCAAAACCAAGGGCGATGGCCAGAATGCGCGGCGTGGGCGTGAACTGAAATACGATTTCGCTCCAGGTCGAGAAGTTCATCATCGAGAACTTCACGAGGCCCAAGAAGAGCGCGGCCACGACGCCGATGGCACCGCCGATCAGTGAAATCAAGAGCGACTCGAACAGGAAAGACAGCACGATGTTGAGCCTTGTGAACCCCAGCGCCCTGAGCACGCCGACCTCGCGTCGCCGGTTCGCGACCGCGGCGTACATGGTGATAGTCGCGCCGATCATCGCGCCAATACTGAAGAATATCGCGATCATCACGCCCATCACGGTAATGAACAGCGTGGTGCCTTCGCTCTGCTTCTCGTAGAAGTCCAGCTCCCGCATGGCCACGAGGCCCAGGCGCTTGTCGCCTTCGATGGCTGCCTGGAAGCCCTCGAAGCGGCTGGGCGATTCCAGACGCACGCGAACGCTCGAGACCACGCCGCGGCGCCCGAAAGCCTCGCGCACTACTTCCACGTCCCCCCAGACTTCGCTCTCGAAAGCGCTGCCATCGGCTGAGAACACACCAACCACCTTGACGGGACGGTTCTTGCGCAGCTCGAAGGAGTCTCCAAGCTTCAGGCCCTTGAAGCGCCCGCTGATGGCGCGGCCCGCGATGACTTCGTCCGTGCCTGGTTGGGCCGGGCGCCCCTCCACCAGCTTGATGTTCGTGCGAAAGTCCATCACGTCGGACGGCACGCCGCGGATCTGCACATTGGTCTTGCCCTTGCCGTCCGAGGTCTCCATGAACGCGACGACCAGGGTTTCTCCCACCGCCAGAGGAGTGCCGTCGGACTTGGCTTTGACGCCGGGAGCCGACCGCACGATGCCCACGGTGGGGTCCTCGATGCTGCTGGAAAGCTCTGCGTCGTTGCCCTTGCGCAGCACGATGGCGGTGTCTGTGCTGCCAGACGTGGCCATGGTGCGCGCCAGGCCCTCGGACAACATCAACGCAGCCGCGAGCACAAACACGACCAGGGCGATGCCACTGGCCGAAGCGACTGTCGTCGCCTTGCGAACTGCGAGATTGCGGATGTTGTAGGAGAGCGGAATCATCCGAGCCTCCGCAGCGCGTCGACGGCGTCGAGCTTGGAGGCGCGCCATGCGGGAATGACCGCCGCGAAAAACGCGAGGGCGACCGCGAGAGCGATGGCGGCGACGCCAACCTGCGCAGGGATCCGGAAGTAGGGGAAGAAGGAGCCCATATTCTCTTCCAGAAAGCGCCCTAGGCCTTGCTGCACGATCGGGTAGGAAATTGCTAGGCCGCCAAGCCCGCCGAGCAAGCCGACGAACATGCTTTCACCAATAATGAAACGCACAATGTGATTCGGGCGAAAGCCGAGCGCCAACAGCACCCCGTACTCTCGCGTTCGCTCGCGCACCCCCATGGCGATGGTATTGCCCAAGATCAGCATCATGATGGCGAGAATGACGATGCTCACTACATCGAGCGCCGTGAGGATGGCCGAGGCCGCGCCAACAAACGAAGCGTTCAACGCGCGTTCACTCATGGTCTGCACCTGAATGTCCCGGTCGTCGAATTTCTTGTCGATGGCCGCGCTGATGGCCGGGCCATTGCCCGCGTCGTCGATGTTGCTTGTGATCCAGCCAATCTTGTCGCGCCAGCTTTCGGGCAGGGACTCGTTCATGTAGTCCCAATGGAAGAGAAACTGCGCCTGATCGACGGAACGCCGCGCGGCCGTGTAGATCCCCCTGATGCGGAACTTCCAGTCGCCGGTGTAGATCGTGCCAGTGAGTGTGACTTCGTCGCCCACCTTCCAGCCGAATTGTTTAGCCAGATTGGCGCCGATGATCGCGCCCTGGCGGTCCGCTTTCCACGCGGCGAGCTGGTCCGGCGGCACCACCATGTCCGTGTACACATCGAAGAAGCACCTCCGCCTCGGTCAACGCCGTGGGCGCCGCTTTTGCGGCTTTTTGCGGGCAATACGCTGGCGTCATTCAACCCTTTGGCGAGTGGACCGTTCAACTGGGGTATGGACGCCCTTTCGATTCAGAGTTCCGAGCGCAGACGGCACCCACGTGCGGCCGTGTCCGCAGCAGCAAGCATCACGACGGAAGTCGGAGACAGCGCCCCCGCGTCAGTGCGGGACATCTCTGTCGGCGGAGCGTGCTTGGTCAGCAAACGGCCGTTGTCGGTCGGCAGCACGGTGGACATCCACGTGACGTCCGGCCGGCTACGCGGCGTGCGGCTCCGCGCAGAGGTCGTGCAGTCCAAAGCAGACACGGGGCAAGTCGGTGTGCGGTTCTCTGAAGCGCCCTCGTTCATCGAATCGTTGATCCAAGACACCGTGCTCGCGGAGTTAGCGAAGCTGGCCGAGTATGGCGCGCTAGGCGCCGCCATCAAAAGCGCCTGACCTCAGAGCGAAGCTGCAGCTAGCCGCTCATCCGCGCTGAGCATGCGGATGGCGGTCGCCGTTCGCACCGCAGGCCTGAGCACGAACTTGCGTCGTGCTCAGGTTGCGCGCCGCGTGGTGAATCAGCCGCAGGCCGCTGCCCGGCCGGGGCAGCAGTCGTTGTTCGTGACGCAGTACGCATCGCAGTAGCAAGAGGGGCTCGAGCCTGGCAGCGGCGAGCTGCTGGCGCAGTCCTGCGCGGTGCAACTGGGCTGGCCGCCGCTGGTGCCACCCGTGCCGGCGCCGCCCGTGCCAGTGCCGCCTGTTCCACCAGCGCCACCGCCGCCGGTGCCACCGCCGCCGGTTCCGCCAGTGCCGCCTGTTCCACCGGTGCCGCCGCTCCCACCGCCGAGGGAGCAGTACGCCGTCCAATCGTGGGGCTTCTCGGTGTCGTCGGTCACGTTCCGCTGGGCGCAGGGCTCGTCTTCGCTCCACTCCACCCACTCGGCGGATTTGCCCACGGACGCCGCGTAGTCCTTGAACACTTGATAACCGCCGCTGCTGTTCATGAACACGACCGGCGCCACGCACTGGTTTGCTTGCAGGCTCTGGTTGTAGCCCATGATCAGTTGGTACATGGCGTTGGTCGTGGAGTTCCAGCAGCAAGTCTTGCTCTTGTCGTACTCGAGCTCGGCGAAGACGTAGTCCGCCAGCGTGCGGTACTGCTTGTCCGTGTCGGCTTTGCTGATGCCGAACTTCGACTGCTGCAGCGCATAGAGCTCACGCCAGGCGTCTTCACGCTTGGTGCGTGCCGAGCAGGACGCCGGGTACTGCTCCTGGTGCTTGCGTGCGTCGGCGATGATGGCGACGAGCGCATCACGCAGTTGCTCCGGGGGCACTTCGCCGAGCAGCGACTCGAATTGCTCCGGTCGCGCCTTGATGGCGTCGTAGTCCGTGTCGTTGACCCAGTTGGCTTCGTCCACGTTCATCCAAGAGTTGGTCCACTTGTTGTTCCAGTTCTTGGCCACGCGCCAGCGCTTGATGCCGCCGCCGAGGGTCGAGTAGGGCTCGCCCTTCGAGCTGGTGCCCTCGCCGCCGGTGCGAGAATCCGTGAAGGAGTGCTTGGAGGCAACGGAGCTTTCCCACTTGGGCTGACGCCGCGGCATGGAGCCACTGACGAGCTGCGCGTCCAGACGACCGCCGGCGATGGGCGTGACGCTTTTCACAACCAAGGTGTGGCCAATGCCTTGGGCCTGCCAGCGCTCGACGAGCACATCGCCCTCTTTCAGCGCTTCGGGCTTCAAGTTGAAAGTGTTGCGCGAGTTGGCGACGTTGACGCTGCCAAAGTACGACAAAAGATGCAGCGCGAAGTGCCCCACGCGCTTGTTCAGATGCACCTCGTCGAAGTACGCACCCGCTTTGGCGCCCTCGAAGAGGTAGTTCATCTCGTCGCCGCCGCCGTAGAGCCCCTTCGCGCGCAGCTTGGAATCGCTGGGCCAGTCGCCGCCGGAATAGCTGGACGTGTAGTCCTTGTAGTAGCTCTTGTAGGTCGGCATGTTCTTGTAACGACCGTTTGCCGTCACCGCGCCCATGTGCCCGAAGTACACGCGCTTGCCTTCGGAGTCCGTGGTCGTCATGTAAAACGGCAGGTTGTACCAAGCTGCGAAGGTCAGCCGCAGGAACATGGCGACCTCGGCGCACTCCAGCTTCGGTGAGGGCAGCGTCTTGCCCCAGGGCGTCATCATCTCGAAGGTGTCCCCGCCCCAGGAGCTGTCCGCCTTGATCTTCTTCATGCCGTCGATCCAGGCCGAGTACTTCTCGTCCCAGTTCAAGCCGCTGTTGGCGGACCACGCCATGCCGGCTTCTTTCGCCGCAGTCGTGGTCTTCTCCTCCCACTGGTTCTTCACGGTCCACACGGCAGTGTTGCCACTGTCGAAGCCGGTGGACGGACCCGGCACGCCGGCGTTGTCCGCCTTGCCGCCGGGCATGGGGCCTTCGGAGTCCATGGGCGAAACGCCGAACTCGTCGTAGTAGGGATCCGAAACCGTCGGCTCGCTGCTGTCCGAGCTGCAACCCGCTGCGCTGAAGGCCAGCGTGCCGAGTCCCACCACTGCGAATTTTGCGACGCGCGTCGCGCTCCAAGTCCAAGCGTTTGTCATAGTCATCCCATTTTGCACGGGCTCTTGCCGAAAGCCCAGCCGCCGCCCGTTTAGCGCCGCTGAGTCGCCGTGGCCGCAAATAATCGCAGCGATTGTATCAGTTTGCCCGGACCGGCGCTCAACCCACTGAAAAGTATGGGGATTTGGGTCGGGTCCCTGTCCGCTGCGGGGGCGCTCATCTCGCGCTTTCCGGCGCTGGCCGGCCCCTCGGGCCGGCGTGGGAGGCGCGCGGCCGGCGCCCACGCGGAAAACTGAAACAGAGTCGCGGGTGTTGGCAGGGCCGGAAGGTAGTCAGGTCGTCGGCGTTGGCCTTCCGCCCTAGCCACCTCTCGCTCACTGGGCGCGCTGGGCGGTGACCTGGAAGTCGCCGCCTTCTTCGTCGTATGTCACCCGCACGCGCATGGGCCGGCAGCAGACGCTGCAATCCTCGATCAGGTCTTGCTCTGTGCCACCCCCTGGATCGATGAACAGGTCCACGGGCTCGCCGCAGTACGGGCAGGGGGGCATGGTCCGGAGTGTAGCCGAGGCCCGTGCCGCACATGCGCTCGGTCTTAGTTTTTTGGCACCGTGAGCGTGAATTTGGTCTTTGCCAAGGGTTGGCCGTTGACCAATATTTCTACCGCGTGCGCGCCTCCATAGTAGCGACGGGTCGAGATGGCCCGGAGGGGGTGACGCTTGCGGATCTCCACGCTGCTGCCCTTGTCGAGGGTGAGCGTGCGCAGCTTGAACACTTTGGGACGCATGCTGCCGTCGGCCTTCTGGTGGTAGATGGCGTAGTCTACGACCAACGACTCTTGTTTCTTGGATCGCGAAATCAGAGTGAAGCGGATCTCGATGCTTCCGCCCAGGCGTAGCCGCTTGGGCATAACGGACAGCTTTTGCACGCGCACGTCCGTCGCTTTGCCGTGACCGAGCAATTCGAAAACACCTGGGTGGCCTGCCTTGACCAGGGAACGCGTGGCCCGGTCGATGATCCAAAGCCGCTTCGCCGACGCGCCGCGTTTCCAGCGCTTGCAGGTGGCGAGCAACAGCTCCGGATGGTCCTTGCCGATGTCGTTCAGATGGTTGGCGACGGAGCGGCGCACGTATTCCGAATCGTCGTCTTTGAGTAGTTCGAGAAGCGCGAGCGTGGGACGCGGATCTTTGCAGAACGCTTCCAGGTGACCGCCCCAGGGCAAACGCGGGCGTGTGCCCTCGGAGACCAAGCGACGCACGGCCGGGTCCTTGTCCGAGGTCCATTGCTTCAACAGCGCAAGGCTCTGTTTGGGATAGCGCCGCAAGAACGGACGGATGGCAAACTCTGCCGTGAACAGGGGCGTCAGCTTTTTGAGGGCGGGCAGGGAGCGTTCGAAGTCGTCGGTGCCGGCGTGTGCCACGTAGTCAATCAGCGGCCAGGCGGCGAAGCCGCGCAACGGGTCGTTTGGGTCCCCGCGGTCCCAGTGTTTGATAGCGCCGAGCACGGTCTCGAGCGCGCGGGGATAAGGCTGAGGCAAGTGGCGCTCCAAAGCCAGGATCACGTGCTGCACCCGCTGCTTGAGCTCCAGGTCTTTCAGGCCCTTACAGGCGTCGCGGACGAACGCGCGATCGTCGAAGCGCGGGTTCGAGCGTTTCAGCGCTGTCGCCAGGCGCTGCACGGCGGCCTTGCCCAGGCCGTCTTTCATGGGGGTCATGGCCGGAGTCTAGACCAACGCCGAGCCCTGGCGGTACGCTACGCGGATGAGCGATCGCGTTGTCATCGACACCAATCATGGTTCTTTCACCATCACTCTCGACACGGCGAGAGCGCCCAAGTCCGTGGCGAATTTTCTCGCTTACGTGGACGCCGGCCACTACGACGGCACGATTTTTCATCGTGTGATCGACGGATTCATGGCGCAGGGGGGCGGTTACGACGCGGCGTATGCGAAGAAGCCCGTGCGCGCGCCGGTCGAGAACGAAGCGGATAATGGCGTCAAGAATACCCGCGGCACGGTAGCGATGGCGCGCACGGGCGACCCCCACTCCGCGACTGCGCAGTTCTTTGTGAACGTGAAAGACAACGCGTTCCTGGACCACAAAGCCAAGAGCGGTTCGGATTGGGGCTACACCGTTTTCGGCAGCGTGACGGACGGCATGGACGTCGTGGACCGTATCAAATCCGTTGCCACGGGCGCCCAAGGGCCGTTCAGCAAGGACGCGCCCCTCGAGGCCGTCCTGATCGTTTCGGCGAAACGCGCCTAGGGTTTCGATTTCCGGTAGACTCTCGGCTTCGACTGTCGCAGGGCGTCGAGGGATGAGGGCATGGGGCAATGGTGTGGGAAGAACACGGGTATCGCGTAGACAGCTCGGAGTTTCCCTTCGTCTCTGTTCAGTTTCCCAAAGAGGTGGTCGCAGCCGGCTACCAAAAGCTGTTCGAGCACTACGTAGAGCTGTGCAAACGCGGCGGCGGCATCGGGTGGTTGATCGATTTTCAGGCGTTTGATCCGGTCCTTGCGCCGGCGGCAGTTCGGCGTGCAGCGGCGGAAGTCTTTGCCGAGCACAAGGCGACGTTGCTGGCCGCGACTCTGTGCGAAGCACGCGTGGCCGCCAATCCGATTTCGCGGGGCGTGCTCACCGCTTTCGATTGGGTGACCGGTCCCAAATGGGCATGCAAGAACTTCGGCGACTACGCCGCCGCCGAGGCGTGGGTGCGAACCATGCTGCGCACGGTTGGTGAGGATTAGCCCAAGCGACGGCCCGAGCCACCCAGGCCGAGCAACTGAGCCGCAGGCGGCAGCGCGCTGCGCCACAGCGTGGCGCTCCGCAATGAAGGTTGCCTTCTGGGTGCTGGAATCGAGCATGCCGGTTGCGCCTACCGCGGGTCGCGACCCGCGCAGGCTTCGACCCGCGCAGGCTTCGTAATGGTCGGGTTTCAAGCCAACGGGTAGATTCGGGATATGGAAATGAAACGCCGATCTCGTTTTGCCGGGCTGGTACTGACACTTCTGGTGGCGGGGTGTTCCTCCGAGAGCGACGAACAAGGCGGCAAGGGCGTCGGAGGTGCGGCAGCGGGCGCCGGAGGTAGTGCAGCGGGTTCCGGAGGGGCGGCAGCGGGTTCCGGAGGTAGTGCAGCGGGCGCCGGAGGTGCGGCAGCGGGCGCGGGAGGTGCGGCAGCCGGTGCGGGAGGTGCGGCGGCCGGTTCCGGAGGCACTGCGACGGGTGGCACGAGTGGCTCCGGTTCGGGAGGCGCGGCGACGGGGGGCACGAGCGGATGCGGTTTGCAGGGCGTGATGGCCGCGTTCGATTGCCTGGTGCCTGCGGGGTTCCCCAATTCAACGAACACTGGGCTCGTCACGCCGGTCGCAAGTCTCAAAGTGCACAACGGGAGCTATCAAACCTCCGCCGACGGCGAAATCATCGAGAACATGCTGATCACGGGTGACATCAACATCAAGCACGCAAACGTGACGGTGCGGAATTGTCGTGTCTACGGTGGCCAGAACTCCGCGATCACCGTGCGAGAGAAGGGCGCGCTGATCGAAGATAGCGAAATTGGCCTGCCGGGGAAGTATGCAGTGTTGACCAAGCTCGTATCGCCCGGGGATTCGACGATTCAAGTCGACAAACCCGTTCCCGTTGGTTCGTACTTGCTGCTCTCGTCCATGGGCAAGAGCTTGCAGACGCTGCGAGTCAAGGCAACCTCGGGTTCGGGTCCCTACACGCTTAGCGTCGAGCGCCACTTCCAGGACTCACAAGGCATTCAGGTCGGGCCACCAAACATCAAGAGCACTCATCCAGTTGGCGCCACGATTTCGTTCTTCGACCCGGCTGCGGGAGCGAAGTTGCCCGGGAATGGAATTTCCTCCACCGCAGCGCTGACGCGCATCGTGCGCCGCTGCAACATCCATCACGTCAACGACGGCTTCAAGATGGACGACGGGGTTTACGAAAACAACTACATCCACCAGCAGATCTACGTTCCCCCAGCCCATCTGGACTCCGTTCAGTCAACGCGAGGGATCGGGGCCGTGCTGCGTCACAATTCTCTGGTCCTCACCGTGGACGGCAACGGCATTCAGCTCGCTCCCAATCAGGGGCCGCTTCAGAACTTGACCATGGAATACAACTACGTGGTCGGCGGCGGGTTCACACTACGCTGGGGCGTGGATGGGGGTGCGCTGCGGCACAATCGATTTGGCCGGGACGCGGCATTCGGGCCAGTGACGGTCTATGCTGGCGGCAAGTTCGATGACATTCGAGACAACCGCTTTGCGGACGATGGCGCGGTTGTGCCAACCGGCAGCATGAAAAACTTTGGCGACCGCGACGGGGATGGCAGTGGAACTGCCAACGCCTGGGGGACCGGCTACGATCCCAAATTCAAACTGCCCGGCAACTAGCGTGTGCGCTCGATCAGGTTCAGGCCGTTGGCGCTGAAGTAGCCAAGAGCCGCAACCGCTTGCGTCGGTGTCGCGGGCCTGGCTACGCGGTTGCGTTTACGGCGTACACGCTTTCAAGAAGTGCACTCGCATGCGAATCAAGTCGATGCGCGCCTCCACGGGGGGCACGCAACTCGGAGCCAGGCATTGTATTCGCACGAACAGCCCGAATCCGCTGGCATTGACCGTCGCCGGGCTGATGCTCGAGACGCCCCAGGTGTCTGTTGCGGAACCGTAAAGGAACTTCGTATCCACGGTGGGCCAACTTGCGTAGCCCTTGTCGGCGCCCAACATCGCGCCCGCGCTGATCAGAAAAACGTTTGCGTCCGTAACCATTCCAGCCTTCCCGGCTGCCAATTCCAATTCGACTTCGATCCCGGTGACGGTTGCGTTGGCGGGCACCAGAAAACCAAGACCATCGAGCACCAGGGCCCGAGACTTTCCCGGCGACGCAAAACTGGCGCTGGCATAAGCGTTGTCGCTGACTTGAAGTCCGGGATAGTTCGACCACGCGGGGCCCTGTTCGATGTCATCGACCCCCAGCGGGACCTTCCAACCGGTATTGCTAGCGACGGGCGCGCAGCCACCGGTTCCGCCAGTGGCGCCCGCGCTGCCTCCGGACCCGCCGCCAGTACCGCCGCTACCTCCCACTGCGCCGCCGACACCTCCGGAGCCTGCGGCTCCTCCGCCCGCTCCAGCTGAACCGGCAGCTCCACCGCTCGCTCCGGCTGAACCGGCGGTTCCACCCGCGCCGCCCAGTTGTCCGCCTGTCCCCGTGGAACCGCTTGTTCCGCCGCTGGCGCCTGCGCCGCCATGTCCGGCGCCGCCGCCGTTTGCCCCGACGCCGCCGCTTGCAACAAGGTGATTATTCTCGGGGCCTGCATTGTACCCGCTCAAGTCTCTAGCGGAGCAGCCCACGGCCGGTACAGCGCTCACACACGCGCCAAGGATCCAACAGAGTTTTCGGCTAGCCATCTGCGCTGAACCTCCAACCGTGACCATACGCGCCATACGCCATTGCGCTCCTTACAGAGTGTGCGTGGGTTCGTCGCGCTCCGCGCGTGCCCAGAGCGACGGTACGGCCGTCGTGAATTCGACCGTCGCCAAGAAGACCACACGCACTTCACCTCTTCCTCAGTCCGACGCGGTGAAAAGGCGGGTGCGGATTGACCTGCCGTGATCGCACGCAGCGCGCCGTACGCGGTGCTTCCGGCGCAAGCCGCGGAACGCGCGTTAGCGGAATCGCAGCCTCCGAGGGCGTCAAAGCACGTTGAGTTTCAGCCGCTTGCGCGGCTGCGCAGCGGAGTTGTGGGTGCGTAGAGCGAGTGCCAGCCTGCACGCGAACATGCGTACTCTCCAGGTTTTCGGTTTGGTGACGGCAGTGGCAGCGCTTCTTGGTTGCGGCGACGACGAAGCCACAAAGGGCTCGCCCGGTGGCGGCGGACAGGGCGGGGCCGGCGCTGCGGGCGGAGCCGGGGGCGCTGGCGTACCCGGTGTTCAGATCGACGGCCTCTCTGCACCGGTCAAAGCGTACTTGGATGATCGAGGGATGCTCAGCGTGGATTGTCAGACCAACGCAGACTGCATAGCGAGCCTTGGATACTTTCACGCGCGCGATCGCTTTGTGCAGATGGACTTGCGCCGACGCATTACGACGGGACGTCTGACGCAAATGCTGGGCGCAGGTGTGCGCGCCACCGCGTTGCCCATCGACTTCGAAAACCGCGCGCGTTATTCGACGCGCAGCGGCGAGCCGCTCGAAGATTCGATCTACGAGCAGTCCGACGCCGAGAGCAAAGCCATGATGGTGGCCTACGCCAGTGGCGTGAATGCCTGGATTGCGGACGTGCGTGCCGGGCGCAATGGCGCCCAGTTCCCGCGCGAGTACCAGCACCCCCTCTTGTTCGACTACGACCCAGAGCGCATCCCGGATTGGAAGCCGAGCGACAGCGTGGCCACGATCCTGGCTTTGATCAACTCACTGACCAATCGCGCAAGCTTGGAAATCGAGTGGGGCAAGCACCGTGCGGATCTGAAAACGCGCTTTGGCGACGCGCAGGGCGAACTCATGTTCCGCGACTTGTTCGACGTTCGCCCCGACATCGACTCGCCCATCTTGCCTGGGTTCTCAGGAGCGACGGCGTCACTGTGGCGCGGCCCAGGACTGTGCGCTCCACGCGGCAACCCCGAACTCGCACCGTCTCGTGGGCAGAACGAGGGAAGCCCAAAGTGGCTCTTGGATCCCTGGATGAGCGATCCCAGCGCGGACACGGGGATCGGATCCAACAACTGGATCGTCGGACCCCAAAACAGCGCGACAGGCAATGCATTCATGGCCAACGACCCGCACCTGGGCATGAGCAACCCGGCGCTTGCGTACATCGCGCACCTGGATAGTAGGACCAATGGAAGCGGCGATCTGCACGTGGCCGGCCTGACCTTCGCGGGAATGCCATTTGTGCTAGTCGGCCAGAACGAACATTTGTCCTGGGGCACCACGAACACGAACTTCGATCTTACCGACGTGTACGTTGAGGAGGTCAGCCCCGACGGTAATAGCGTCAGCTTCAAGAATTCGGCAGTGCCGATTATCAAGAAGCTAGCCACCTTTGCGCTTTCTGACGGGACGACGGTCGACAAAGAGCTGCAATTCGTTCCGCATCACGGTCCCGTGTTGCCGCGCGCGGACGCCAGCGATCCGATGCTGACCATGCGCTGGGCAGGCAACGACATCAGCACGGACGTGAATTTTCTGATGCGGATCGCCCGGGCCAAGGACGTCTACGAAGCGAAGAGCGCACTCGAGAGCATTACCGGCGTAGGATCGAATTGGGTGATCGCCGATACGAAGGGCAACATCGCCTACCTGCCCTACAACAAGGTTCCGAAACGCCCCTGGGCCACGGGGCTCGCACCGACCAGCGGTACCGAGGCCGTTCCCTGGTTGCCCCTGGACGGTCGCGGCGAATTCGAATGGGAGGGCTACTACGCCTACAGCGAACTGCCCCAGGCGATCAATCCTCCCCTAGGCTACCTCGCGACCGCCAACAACGACATGACCGGCGGCCTGTTCGACGGAGATCCCACCAACGACAGCCCGGGCGTGTTTCAGACCAGCGTGGCGCCGGGGTACCGCCACAAGCGCATCATGGATTTGTTGGGCGCCAAGGGCTCACACGACATGGCGAGCATGGAGGCGCTCGTCTCCGACACCTATTCACTCATTGGTGAGCAACTCGTACCCCACTTGCTCGCGGCTGCTAGCGGCCTTTCTCTCACAGAGAATGGCAAGAAGGTACAGAACGCTTTGAAGTCCTGGTCGTTTGAGTGTCCGACCGGCCTCGAGGGATCGGATGGCGCAAAGTCGCCGCTCAGTAACGACGCCAGTGCCTTGGTGCAAGCTTCGGGTTGCGCCGCGTTTCACGTGCTGCTTCGCGACCTGAACGACACGACGGTCAAGGACGAAGGCGTCGCCGCCGAGCGCGGACCGCACCTGGTGCTCGTGAAGATGTTGAAGGGCGAGGCCACCGCGGCGGGCGAAATCTACTGGGATGACGTCAGCACCAAAGCCGTAGTGGAAACCAAAGACGACATTGTCGCATCCGCCTACGAGAGTGCAGGGAAATTCCTCGTGGGCGCCCTGGGTAGCGACGAAACCAGGTGGGCGTGGGGCCGGATCCACACTCTTACCATGCGATCTGATGTGGACACCGCCAGCAGCGGCTTGATCACGGAATACAACGAGTCCGGATTTGCCAACAACGGTGGTCTGTTTACAGTGGACGTCGCCAACCCGGTCAGCGACATGACGCAAGCCGAAGGCGCGGCCCTGCGATTCGTGTGTGAAGCACTTCCCACGGGACCCAGTTGCGTGTTTCAGCTGCCCGGCGGTCAGTCCGGGCACGTGGATTCCGAGCACTATCAGGATTCATTGCCGGACTATCTCAGCAACACCTCGCGGCCGCTGCAAATGGACGTCGCGGCTGCTGCCAGCAGCGCCGTCGAGCGAGTGACGTTCATGCCGCCGCCGTGAGCGGCACTGCGGGAACTCTCCCGGAGCCGGGAACAGAAGGGTATTCGGAGTGAAAAGCAGGCAACCAAGAACGCTACCGACATCTGAAGTAAGAGCGCGTGTTGTGGAAGCTTGGAGTGCAGTCAAGGCACCACGGATAGCGCTCATGCACGTTCTTGGGAACGAGTTTGGTGAAGAATCAGCCAACGCGTTCTTCGGAAAGCGACCGACGGAGGTAGATATTCGCTGTTTCGGTTTCCGCAACGCTACGCCGCTGCTCAGCCTGCCTCCCCGTGCAGCTGGCGCATACCTGGGAACATATCTGAGCTCCCTGCTTTACGAGTTAGAGCTTCAGGAAAACTCCGGACTCTTCTCGGACCTATTGACGCGAGCACATACATTAGCGTGTTTGTTGAGACCACATTTCTGGGACAGGGTTATTCGGCGCTGCTTGCCGAGCGAGTGCTACGATGCAACCGTTCTCACGGTTAGGCATTTGATCAACAAGAAGGACTTCTTCCGATTGAAGCAAGACAAGATCGGTTTTCTTGAAGAGATGCTCTCTCGACCGCCTCCGGGTCAGGCTCCCCGCGTGGGAAAGTAGGGCGCCCGACGAAAACGTGGCGCCCTCTTCCCGATCGGCACTCCTTTCAAATCTCAGGGGTGCAGGACTGGGAGCCGCAGGCTTGCTGGTTGGTGCAGCACTGGTTGCAAGCCGGGACCCACTCGGTGATACCACCGCTCTTGAGTCCGGGACAGCAATGCCCTGCGGAGCACACGGCACTGGTCCATGGGTCCCCAAAGCACCCCGTGTTGCACGTGCCGCAATTGCAGGTGTCGTCGAGCAAGTTGACGCAGTAGCCATTGCAAACGTCGTTCTTGACCAGCACGCCTCCCACGGTGCATTCGGTGCAGCTGGCCACGCACCCTTGGGTGGAGCGAGGTGCGCAACGGAACGCTCACGAATGGACTGCGTTGGTTGCCTGGTTTTCTTGCTGGTTTGTTCGTCGCGCAGCGGAGTTGGCTAGCACGTGACGGAACGGCACGCTTCCAGCGTGCGGGCGAGTGCCGTTGCGTCGCCCTGAACTCCTGTCAGTTGCCCGGATCTCCGCGCCGCTCCAAAGCTAGACTTCACCAATGGCCCCGTCGAAACCCACCGCTCAAAAGCTGACGACTTCGATGAATCGCAGCCTCGATCAGATCAGCAGGCACCTGGTCCGGCTTCGGCGCCCAGTCGCAAAACTGCTTGGGCCGGGTTTGGACTTCGCGCAGATCGCGCAGCTCACCAACGAGCTTCCGTTCAAGCTCTCCCCCGAGCTCGTCGTGCTGTATTCGAGAGTGAATGGTTGCACGAAGCGTGACCGAAGGCTAGGCGACCTCTGGATCATCCCTGGGTACCGCCTGCTTGCGCTCGAAGAGGCAATCGAGGTGTACGGGCAGCAGCGGCGATACGCAGATCGGCGCTGGAAGCCCGCGTGGTTTCCGGTGCTCACGGATGACGCAGGTGACTTCTTCGTCGTTGCGTGCGGCGCGCGGGCGGCACGCAGCGTGATCGCCTTCGAAAACGAAGAACCACGGCAGGAAGTGGAGTACGTCTCTCTCGACCGGATGCTCAAGACGTTCGCGGAGGGATATGAAAAGGGCGCGTTCTCGGTACGGCGTGGCGATTTGGATGTCGACGACGAAAAGCTGGCGAGTATCGCTCGCAAGCACAATCCGCGAGTGGCACGCTGGCAGGTCGCAAAGAAGTCGAGCGCAGAGCGGCGCGAGGAAGAAGCGAGAGCCCTTGCCGACCAGGCGCTGAAGCTGGGTTGGGCGCGGAAGCCAGTCGAGGCGCACGGGTTGTTCGAGCGTGCGCTGGCGCTGTCTTTCGAAACGCACTCACAGAAGGTCTATGTCAACGCGTTGTTCGCGCTCGTGTTCATGTATGAGCAAGGGAAAATCAAACCGGCCAAACTCCGCTCTCAGGTCGAGAAGATCCTCGCGCGCGGACGCCATCACGCAGACGCTTACTGGAATGCGGCTTGTGCCTACGTGCTGCTCGGCGACCACGACAGCGCTATCGCGAACCTGCGGCAGGCCAAGCGGCGGGGGGTCGACCTGAAGCAGTGTCTTAAGGACAAGACGTTTGCACCACTCGCGTTGGACAAGCGCTTCATGGCACTGAAGCTATCCGCCGGACTCAAGTCTGCCCAATGAAATCCACGGTCAGAGTTCTGCGCCGCAAGACCATGGTCATGGACCTGGTGCCTCGCCAGAGGTGGTGCGGCGCCAGTTCAGGAAGACTACGGGAGAACCTACCGCTTCCTCTCGCCGCGGCGAACCCTCTCGCCGCCAGAACGGGCGGCGGCGCACTCGCGCACGGCTTGTAAGTGCGGGGAGGACTCGCCCGTGTCAGAAGCGAAGTCATGGATACTCCGCGGTATTTGTCGGCGACTCGTGAACGCTGGCAACCCAAAGCGCGCGGCCGGGAGATGAGACGATGAAAAAACCAGTGTACGTGAGCCGTCGAACCGCATTGCTTGGCGTTGGCAGCGCCGTCACCTGGATTGCGTGCGGCTCGGAATCGACGAACTCCTCCCAGGGCACCGGCGGCAGCGGCGGTGGAGCAGCAGGGTCCGGCGGGGGGCTAGCAGGAGCCGGCGGCGGGACGGCAGGGTCCGGTGGTGTGGGCGGCGACGCTGGCGTCGGCGGTGGGCCGGCAGGAGCCGGTGGCGTGGGCGGCGCTGGAGGCAGTGGCGGCGCGCCCACGACCACGGCCACGATCGATCAAACCGTTTCCGACGCCGCCGGCCTGCGGCAGGTGCTGCTCTCGTGGGCGGCCGACTGGGACAACACCGTACCCGCCGGCAAGACGGCGGCCGATGAGCGGGTGCTCGGATTCGACAAGCCGATCAACGGACCGGTAGATCTGTCCTCGATCACGCTGCCCAAGCGCGTCTGCGTGCGCGCAGTTGGCGTGTTCTCGTCCGACTATTCGTGCAGCACTTACGTCCAAGGTATCGTCAACGTCTCCGGTAGCACGAACCTCTGGCTATGCCTGATGGACATCCGGGCGCCCAACAACGGGCTCTTGGCCACTGGGATCGTGAACTTCAGCAATACGAAGTCCTGCGGGCTGTACCGCTGCAGCGTCAGCGGCTGGCCATTCACCATCGCACCTGGGGCCACCGGCACCACAGCGTACGCACTGGCGCCGAAAGACACCGCGAACCTTGTTGTGAAGCACAACGTCTACCGATTCTTCAATGACGGGTTCGCAAAGTGGAACGGGAAGACCACTTCGCTTCACCTGGAAGGCAACATGGGCCTGTACTGCGGCGGCGACGATTACACGGTCGCAGCTGGCGCCGTCCTCGACGATCCAGTCATTGTCGCAAACTACTTCGACCGCCACCACGCCAAGGCTAAGGGGGTGCACAACGACGGTTGGCAAAACAACGGCAACGGCGCGGGCTCGAAGATGAATCGCTTTACGCTGCGCTACAACGTCGGGTACCGCGGAACCTGGACCGGAACTGGCGAAACCACCGAAAATGGCTGGCAACTCTGGTTCATGGCCGGTTCGGGCACGCCTTCGAGTGGACCGTGGCTCGCAGAGCACTGTCTGTTCATCAACGGTCAGAAGCGCGGCTTCGATCGAATACCGGGTGCTGGCACGCTGACGGTCCGCTATTGCGCGGCGATCGATAGCGACATGCCCACGACGCAACTAGCCAACGCGCGCTTTCCAAGCATCGCCATCGGCGGTTCAGACGTTGCGGAGCGCAACTTCGTGACTGCCCCGAACGCTGGCTACGCCACCGCCGAGGGACAGAACGGCGTGCGGGTGGTGTTGGGCAATGTCCCCAACCACGCCCCGCTTTTAGCGTACATGGAGTCCGTGCCCACGGACATGACCGATTTGTGGGACATCCGCCCCAAAGCAGGCAGCCGCTGTCATCCTGCGTACACGCCCGCGTCCGATCGCGTCGGGGCGTTCGAGTTGTGGGAAAAGCTTTTCGCTGGCGATCCGCAGGTGGTCCTCAGCAAAGTGGGCTGGCCAGTCGCCCCGCTCTTCGTCGCCGACTTCGATCGCGGCAAGAACTTCTGGAGTGGCTATAGCGGGAAGTTCGACGCGAACGGCGACAACGTCTGAGCGACGGGTCCCGGGCTGCTCACGGCGCGGTGTCAACGTCCGCGCTCCGCCGCGCTGCCGGCATCGGGTTGGCGGCGTCCACTGGTTCGCACTTGCCGATCAAAGTTCCGGAATCGTTCCACAATGGACCTATTTGACCACCCAAGACGACAAGGCAAAACGCGGCGCCCGGACAAACGTTCCGCTCCAGGTGTTAGTAGGGCGACTCAAGCCAGGCTCCACGTAGATGCTGGCAGCGCGCGGCGGGATCCCTTTCGCGCGCTGCTTGTCGCTTTTGGGTAAGCTTAGACATCATGGCGAAGCATCGGGACCCCCTAGCGCCGCAGCCGCCGCCCGCGCCGACACGCACGGACTCCGCGGAAATCGTTGAGGCAATAGTCACGGCCGCAATCCATCTCGGCCCCAACGTATCCATCAACCACGTTGCGCGACGGGCCGGAGTGGGCGTCGCGTCGGTTTACCGATACTTTCCCAACAAGGCCGCAATCTACGCGGAAATATCGCGTCGACTCCAGTCGGACTCTCTCGAGCGAATGCGGCGCATACTCCGTGAGCCAAACCTCAGCGTTCAGGAGGCCGTAGCAGAGTGCTGCCGAGCTGCGGTTGTCGCTCCGGGTGTGTCTCCGGAACTGCGCAGCGCGCTCAACCTCGCCGTGCCGCTCTCTTGGAGCCACGAAAACGCTCACGAGGTGTTCTCAGCGACAATCGTCGAGTTTACCAATTGGTTGGCCGGGCGGCTAGAAACGCCGCCGCCCGATCTGTCGGCGAGAGTGTTCGTCGCATTCGCCGCAGCGAGAGGAATCGTGATGGTCTCCCGCATCCTTCCCGACTTGGCCCCAGACGACGAAACTCTCGCGAGGCACATGACAAGCATGGTCTTGCGGTGCCTGGAACTTTGACACGTTGGTCGTGCAAACCCAGCACAGCGCGCGTCACTGCCTGAATCGGTCCGACATGACAGTTGCCGCGTTGTGCGTGCTTTGTGAGTCGCAAGCCGCCACGAGACGGTGCGCAACGCCGTTCGCAACTGCGTCCGAACCACGCGCCTGCGCTGCCACAGTGTGAGCCCGTCGCTCACCGCGGGGCGCACTCAAGATTGGATCCTGCGTCTGTCCGCTTGGCACATCGGTTGCTTAGCCGCTCGTACATGACAAATCCATCCATCTATTCGTTTGGTTCTTTCGCAGTGGTGGTTCTGCTCAACGGGTGCGGTACGCGCGACCGAGACCTGAGCCTCGAGCCCACGGGCCCCGTCGCTCGTGATGCCCGGGAGGCGTGGCCACAAAAGCCGACGGTGAGTCGTGTCGCCCCAGAACGAGCTGCCCAGGCCTGCGCAGCCTGGGCCAGCTGCTCGGTACAGACGGATGGAGACCGGGAGATGTACTTGTTTGCGACCGCCTTTTGCCTGGACTCTCTGCACTGGTCGCTCGAACGCGCAATCCCGATAAGCAGATCGGGATTGATCGGGGCATTCGACAACTACAATGAGCGCGGAGAGTTCTTCGTCGATTGCGCCATCGCAAGTGCGAACGACTGTGGGGGCGTGCAAGCTTGTCTCACCGAGCGCGCCGCCGGCATTGGGTGCCAAGAGGATGGATGCGGAGCTACGGAAGACTACAGCGTAGCTTGCGAGGGCGACGTCGCCGTGTTGACTTCCGCGACAGCCGCAGTCACTCGACGCGACTGCTCGCGTGCCTTCGCAAAGTGCGACACAAGCAGTCCTACCGGGTGCACAGATCGTCAGTTCTCTGCGTGCCCAACCGAGGCGCAGGTCGGCGATCGGTGCGATGGCCAGATTCGCCTCGGGTGCGACAGGTTTTCACAAGTCAGCTATCACGACTGCGCGCGCAATGACGGTGGCGCATGCGTCGATGTGGACGGCCGCGGCCAATGCCAATACGACGAAAGTACGCCGTGCACAGACGCGGTGTGCGCCAATGGCAAGTTGACGATCTGCGCGTTCAACCAGTCTGTGACGATCGACGTCCCCACTGACTGCCCGTGATGCGCCATGCCCTACCCCGCTGTCGCAGCGTTGCTCATCCCGCTCGACACCGACAATCTCACCTCGGTCTTTGGTCGTTCTGGCCGCGGCGGCGCGTGGATCGCCACAGCGCAAGTGAAACGAGTCCCACTGCCCACCACTCGCCCCCTGAGCGCCTCCCCGCGGGCGATCCGAAATGGCAGCTACGGCTTTGGGGGATGGAATCAATCGCTCCTGGGTTTTCCCGGGCGGGAGGGTACGGTGCGGTTACTTGGGCGTGCAGCACCTGAGATTCCCCAAGGTGCAGGCAGGCGAAGTCACGCCAAAGCTCACGACCGGCATAGTCGCGCACTGCAACCTCAGCGCATGGTCCCATTTGATCGAGCCGCCTCAGCAACATCGATTGGTTCAAGGCCCGGCGCAGCGTGCCCGGAGCTTCGCCAACGTCCAGAGTGGGTACGGCTTCCGTGACCGTACCGAATCGGGCATCTTCGCTCCGAAGCTCCACGACCAAAAGCGCGCTAGTGTCGAGCGTCACGCGTAGTTGGAAGTGTCCGGTGACCTGGCGGCCGACCAAGCCTGGGTGATCTTCGCCCGAGCCTATGTGGTACGGGTCCGTCGAATTCAGCGACAGCGTCATGGCGACGCCGATGCTCTGAGTTGGGTACGCAGTAGCGGACGCGACAAATGCGACGGGCTGCACGGCGCCGAGCATGGCGGGGAGTTCCTCCGAATCCGTTGCCTGAAAGTGGTAGAGGTCTCCCTTGTTCAAAGGAGCTTTGGGCTGCCAAACGGCGTACCGAATCCCACAGGGATAGGGGTTCGTGCGAAACACTTCGCGGGTGTCGACCGGGCGATGATGGGAGTCTGTGAGCGAAGTGGCGGCCAACGGCCAAAAGCCAAAAGTGACCAGTGGCTCGTTGGCCGGATGCTCCCAACCAACTTGAGGAACAGCGATTTGTGAAGCACGGATGTGACACGTAAGTGCTTCCGCCGGTCGGGCAATCGCGACCATTGCAAGGGCGACCAATGGGGCGAGGCGATACTGCATCTTGAGCGATAAAGCACGTGCCGTGCCGAAAAGCATTGCGGCCTGACAGCGGCCTCGCCGGTCTGATCGGTGTCCGCGCTCGTCAACGCCGGTGGCACCGCCGCCTACTGGGGTGCGACAAGACGACGCACTACGAGAGTAATAGGCAGTTAGGGGACTACGAAGCGCGCGAGGAACGCGTCGTCCTTGCCGCCGGCGTACTTCGATTGGAACGCGCCGGGCGTGGTCGGAAGTGGGTTGGAGGCGGTTTGCCCGATTGACACGATGTTCCCCGCGGCGTCGACCCAAAGCGATCGCCCTTCGTCGTCGCCGCTGCCGCCCAAGTAGGTCAGGTACTGTACGGTCGCCAGG
>CBDUPW010000023.1:0-46789 GCA_965369205.1 uncultured Polyangiaceae bacterium
CCTTAGGTCTACGCTTCGACCCGGTGCCCCATGCCAAGTGGCACCCCCTGCACAAAGTCGCGACCCTCGACGATCCTGACTGGCCCGTCGTGACTTGGGTCGTGATTCGCAAACCGGGCTAGACGTACCGTCACGGCTCGGCCCTTGCGCGGCCCGTTCACGCGCTGGGCGATACGCAGCGCGAATTCGTGACGGCGCAAAGGCGACAATCGATCGGGTCGTCCTGGCCCAGCACGCAAGGCGTTTCGGCAAGATCGCCGTAGGGGATGCATTGATACCCCGGAAGGCTGGGATCGTCGGCATCCAACGGGTACTGGATCAGGCAGCCCTCGCAGACTTTCACGGTGAACTCGAAACTGGGCGTCTCAACCACCTCGCCCGCCAGCGTCATGCCCTCCAGCTTGACGCTCGCGACCAACGTCACCGCTGCGCCTGGTTTCAAGGTCCCGGCAGGAACCAGCGTGACCGCAGTCACGCCCCAGCCCGGGGCCTTGACGCCAGGATCGGCGAAACCCGTGGCAGACCTGCTGAACGTCTGCAGAACGGTGCCCGACGCCTCGCGCAATTCGACGTGGGCCGTATTCAGCGTAACGCGATTGGCATCTTCGTTTTTGGCCGTCGCATGCTGGTTGCCAAACAGAACCAACGCCTCATAGGAATCTGTGAACACCTGGTCCATTTTCCCAAATGGCAGCGCCGGCCACGTGGACTCAGGGGTTGGAAAACACTGATTCGGATCCGCTTGGAGCACGTGCCTGATGAAGATCTTCGCAGCCGACGATTCGTGCTCAGAGGTGCCGGAGCACCCACCGAACAACAATGCGGCAATCCCGGCCAGCACACCGACCCGCCCGAAGGACGCATTGCTGCGCCGCACACCCCCGCGTACCGTCGTCAAGCAGCAAGGATACCAGACGCGCGGTGACCGAAGAAGACGTTAGACGTCCCGTCACGGCGCGACGTCAGTCGCCTTCTTGCGCGCCGCCGCGCGCAGGCGTTGGAACTCGGTCGCCACGGACCAAGGCGTCAGGCGACCGAGCAGTAGCAACGCGCCGACCCAGGCCGAAAGCCCCAGGACCAGCCAAGCCAGGGCGCCAAGGGGACCACCCAACCCCCCAAAGAGCGACCGGGTGGGAAGCAGAATGGCCGCCAGCAAGCCACTCGCAAGCAGCGCCAGCACATGATGGCGCAGGACCTCTGCCACGGTGATCTGCGCGAGTCGCCGCATGCCAGAAAACCAGATGGGCAGACCCGAGGCGATGGCCAACACGATTGTCCAGCAGGCGCCCTTCATTCCGTAGGCGGCGCTCAGCGGCCAAATCAGGATCACCGTGACAAAGAGCCGTGGCAGGTTCATGCGGAAGTTGAGGTCCGGGCGCCCCGCCGCGTAGAAGTAGTACCCAGCCAATGCGGCAAAGGACCGCAGGAACCCCGCTAGTACGAGAATGCGGATCAGAGGCGCAACGGGCTGCCAACGCGGTCCGAGCACGTGGGTGACCAACTCCGGAGCGATACACCATAGGAGCACCGCTAGAGGAGCGCTGAGCAGCACCGTCGCGCGCGACACGTCGACGAATGTACTGCGCATGGCTGCTGGATCGTGCTGCAGCCGCGAGTACGCCGGGAAGCTGGCGCGGGCGAGCACGTGGGTGACATGGGTCGCCGGCAAGTTCGAAAGGGAGTAGGCCAGCTGGTAGTAGGCAAGCGCCGTCAGGCCGAGGTACTTCGAGATGAATAGGTCATCGCCGCGTGTCACGACAAAGCCGACCACGGACATGCCAGTCACCCACTTGCCAAAACGTACCAACTCCCGCAGCTTCGAAAGAGAGGGACGGAAGCGCGGACGGAATGGATGTGCAGCGTAGGACACCAGCACGCCCGCAAGCGCTGTGGCCAAGTAGCCAACGATCAACGCCCGTACGTCGCGAAGCCAGATCACTGCGGGCAGGTAGATCAGCAGAGTGAGTCCGGCCTGAGCCACGTTCATGGCGAAGATCCGGCGAAAGTGCAGATCGCGCTGGTAGGCCACAGTGCCAACGTTGCGAAGCCCCTGGAGGATTGCGTAGGGCGCAGCGGCCAACGTGACCCAGGCCAGCGCCGGCTCGTCGTAGACCCTAGCCAGGATGGGACCGGCGGCCGCCAGCACCAAGACGAAGAGCAGTCCGCGCAGAACATTCCAGCTCCACACGGAGTCGAGGAATTCGTCGATGTTGCCACGGCGCTGCACAAGCGCTTCGTCGAAACCCGAGGTTGTGAAGGTCTCGAGTACGGCGATCGCCAATGTGACGACGGCCATCATCCCGAACTGCGACGGCGGCACCAGGCGCGCGGCCACGACGCTGGTCAGCACCCCCAGCAGCGCGGTGGCACCTTCCGAGAGCGAGATCCAGAACGTGCCCGAAACCAGCGTTCCGCGGGCGCGAGTGGGCGCATCTTGCGGAAGGCTCGGCACGTCGGAACCGTCGGAACCGACCGTCATCGGCTGGCACGCGTCACTTGGTTCACGGTCAGGTCGATGCAAACCCGAGTCATGTCGAGTTCGTATACCCCAAGGCCCGGACTCGTGCGAGAGCGCTTCAGGGCAAGAAGCGCCATCCTAGCGCCCTAGCGCGGCCGTTTTGGCGGGATCAGCTGCACGGGTGCGGGTTCGTTCAGCACTTCTTTGGCTTCGTCGACCAGGGGCGCGAGCACGGCGTAGGCGATCACGACCACTGCCAACATGATCATGCTGGTCCACAGATAGGTCATGGTGGGGGGATGACGCGCGGTGCTCCAGCCGTCCGCGTAGAATTTGCCACCGCTGCGCTTGCGCAGCTTGTCTTGCACGCCGCGCAGCACATCCGCGTGGGGTTCAGCTGCAGACTCCTCCTTATCGAAGGCGCCACGCAGCAGCGAGCGCATCGCATCGCTGTCTTCGTCCAAATCCGCGTCGCTGGGCACTTCCTCGTCGGACACCCCGTCCGCGTCGTCCTTGGGAGCATCGTCCTCGGGCGCATCGTCCTTGGGCGCGTCGTCCTTGGGCGCGTCGTCTTCGGGCGCAGCGTCATGGTGGGCGTCGTCCTTGGGTCCGGTGTTCTTGAGGGCGTCGTCCTTTTCGAGCGCGTCGTCCTTGGGTGTTTCGTCTTCGCTCATCGGATCCTCTCCCCGAGCGCGCGTTCAACCCGTGCCTTGAGCATGCTCCGCGCGCGATGAATGCGACTCTTCACCGTGCCGTCGGCCAGCCCGGTGATCTCCGCAATTTCTTCGTAGGTGAGGTCCTCGACGTCGCGCAGCACCAACACTTCGCGAAAATCTGCGTCGAGTTCCTGCATCGCGATTTGTACGATGCGTTCTGCCTGCATGCCTTCCACCATGTGATCGGGCCGCGCCACGTCGCCGAAGGTCACTCCCTTCGCTTCGCTCAGCGGAGAGCGCTCCGCGTGCGGCTCCAGTTCCTGCTGCGCGCCCTCGTGACGGCGGGCCAAGTACTTGATGCGGTTCTTGCAGAGGTTTACGGCGATGCGATAGACCCAGGTGCCCAGCTTGGCGTCGCCACGAAAGCTGTCGATCGCCTTGAACACCTGAACGAAGACCTCTTGCGCCATGTCTTCGGCTTCGTCACGACGACCAAGCATGCGAAACACGAGACGAAATACGCGCTGTTCGTACAGCTGCACTAGCTCGTTGAAAGCGCGCTCATCGCGCTTGCGGAGCCTCTCGATGAATCGACTTTCGCTCTCGTCCACAGGGCTGTCCCACCAAGGGTCCGTGCGACGGTAGCCGACCAAGCGCGGCGCGTCGTCCCCCCAGTCGGACCGCGGACGCTTGCTGCGGTCAAAAAGTGCAGATCGTCGCGCCCGGGCAGCCACAGACCCAAGACACCCGCAGGCGCCGCGGGTTCCCAGCGGACGGAGCTATCCCCAAACACGGGCCAACCGGTTCCGGCGCATGGATTCGAACCATGATTCAGGGATTCAAAGTCCCTTGTCCTGCCTTTAGACGACGCCGGAGCGGGCGGGAGCCTAGCAAAAAGGTTCCTCCAGACAAACCGCAGACCGCGCGCCGGCTACAACGCGGAAAGCACGCTGGCGGCGGCCTCACGCCCTTGGCGCACGCAATCGGGAATGCCCACGCCTCGATAGGCCGCGCCCGCCAGGGCAAGCCCAGGGGCGGCACGCAGCAGGTCGTCGATGCGGGCCAAGCGCGCGCCGTGCCCGACGATGGGTTGCGGGTTGGCGCGATGGTAGCGGAAGACGCGATGAAAGAGCGGCTCGGGCAAGGCCCCCATGATGCGGGCCATCTCCTCAGCTGCCACGCGGACCAACTCTGCGTCGCTGCTCGCTTCGACGTCCACGTCGCCGCGAGCGCCGCCCAGAAACGCGCGCATCAGCACCGCGTCCGCCGGCGCGCGGCCTTCCCACTTGCTCGACACCCAGGTGCCCGCAAGGATCTTCGCTTCACCCCGGGGCACCACGAAGCCCATGCCGTCCAAGTCGCGCCCCATCTTTGCCTTGGGGTACGCAAAGAACACCGTTGCAGTAGACAGATACGGGATCGCTGCCAGATCCGACTCGAAGGCCTTGGGCAATATGCGCGCGGCGACGTGCGCCGGAACCGCAACAACAATGGCATCGGCCGTCAAAGTCTCGCCGGATTCCAACGTCACTTTGTACGTCGTGCCGACCGCTTCGATGCGCTGCGCTGCGGCGCCGGTGCGCACCCGGGGCAGCCTATCGGCCAGGGCGCGGATCAAACTACCCATACCTCCGCGCAAGGAATAGAACGGACTCGGCGGCGCCTGCGCCGGCTTAGAGAGCCAGGTCTTTACGGCCGAGAGCGTGCCCGTGGGCGCGCCCCGCATCTTGGCCTGGGCTTTCATCAACCCCAGGATCAGGCTGCCGTGCTGCTTTTCGAGCTCCAGCAACTGCGGGAAGGTGGACTGGATCGATAGCTGCGAGACGTCGCCGGCGTAGATCCCGCCCAATAGCGGCGAGGCGATCTTGGAGGCGGCACCTCGCCCGAAGCGCCGCGCTACGAAATCCTCAATGGACTCGTCCGCGTCGCTTTGGCGGCCGGCAATCACGAGATCTCCCAGCATGCGCGCCTTGGCGCCGAGGCCCATCAGCGGCGTGCGCAGCATCGGCGACAGGCGCGTCGGCACAGCCAAGGCCATGCCGGCGGGCATGGGCACGAGCTTGCCTTCGTGCACCAGATACACCTTCTTGGCGTCTTCACTCGGAGTGATCAAGTCGTCGAAGAGCTCCAGCTCTTTGCAGAGCTGCACGGCTTCGGGCTTGGTGCGCAGGAACGAGTCCGGACCTCCATCAATCAAGAAGCCACTGGCACGCTCGGTGACGATATTGCCACCGATGCGATCCTTGGCTTCGAGCACCGTCAATTCGACGTCAGGCTTCGCGCGCAAGATCGCGTAGGCAGCCGTGAGCCCGGTGACCCCCGCTCCCAAGACGATGGCACGCTTCGCCACCTAGCGCTTTCCGCGTTCGTGTACGAGCTCGGCGACCCAGCGCACGGTCTCCGGTGACATGTCCGGAAGGATGCCATGCCCCAAGTTGAAGATATGTCCGGGAGCCTGCTTGCCCTTTTCCAACACCTCGACCACGCGCGCTTCGAGCACGCTGCGCTCGGCGTACATCAAGATCGGATCCAGATTGCCCTGCAACGCCACGTCGTTGCCTAAGCGTTCGTGCGCTTGATCTAGCGGCACGCGCCAATCGATGCCGATCACCGTGCCGCCGGCTTGTTTCTGCAGTTCCAGCAGCGTGGCCGTGCCGGTGCCGAAGTGGATCACGGGCACCCCGAGGTTTTTGACTCCGTCCAGCACCGTCTTCACGTGAGGCTGCACATACTGTGCGTAGTCACCGGGCCCCAGAGCGCCAATCCAAGAATCGAAGAGTTGCAGCGCTTGAGCACCGGCTTCCACCTGCGCCACTAGGTACTCGCGTACCACCCGGGCGAGTTTGTCCAGGAGCTCGTTCCAAAGCGCCGGGTCGCTGTACATCATGGTCTTGGCGATGGCGTAGTTGCTGCTCTTGCCGCCCTCGATCAAGTAACTGGCGAGGGTAAAGGGCGCACCGGCAAAGCCGATCAGGGGCGTCTTGCCGTCCAGCTCGGCGCGGATCTGACGGATCGCCTGAAGCACGTGGGACAAGTCTTCCCGTGGTTCGATGACGCGCAGCTTCTCGATGTCCGCGCGTGTACGCAGGGGCGACTCGAAAACCGGTCCTTCCCCCGCCGCGAACTCGAAGGCCGCACCCATAGGTTCAAGAGGCAACAGGATGTCGGCAAACAAGATGGCTGCGTCCACGGGCATGGCGCGCACCGGCTGCAACGTTACCTCCGTTGCGATATCGGGAATGCGGCAGATCTCCAGCAGTGTGTGCTTCTTCCGGATCGCGCGGTACTCCGGCATGTACCGCCCAGCTTGGCGCATGAACCAGACGGGCGTGGTGTCCACAGGCTCACGGCGACAGGCGCGCAGGAATCGGTCCCACATATTGCCCTGGGACGTAGCAAAGGCACTGGCCGGCGTAAAACGTCAGTTTTGCATCGCGGCGGGAATGTCTTGGTGGGGCGCTTTTTCGCCCTTGGCCGCCTTTTCTTTCATTTCGTATTTGGAGGGGCATTTGGCCATGATCTGCCCGGCCTCAAAGTGCCCTGCGGTCTGCAGCTTGCCCTCCGCCGTCACTTCTACGTCCATGCCGGGTACGTCGCGGAACGTGTCTGGCACGATGCACTGCGCATAGCGAACATCCAGCTGCTTTTCGTTCTTCTGGATCTTGAAGCGGTACTCGCAGGGTTCGTCCCGACGCACCAGGGTGCCGCGCACTAGCGTGCCGGTGACCCGGACGTTGCGGTCAACAAGCTTCTCTTGCTCGGCCAACAGCTGATCCACGCTCTTCGAATACACCGCGGCATCTTCGAAGTTCGTCATGACCAATGCCAAGATGCCGCCGCCCATGACCAACAAAGCCACGAGCAAGCCGACGTTGTTCAAGCCGCGTGCCTTTTTCTTAGGCGCTCCCGGCGGCGCGTTCGCAGTCACGGGCACCGCTTCTGCGTCCGATACGGCCTGCCTCAGTTCGTCGTCCAGATCCGGCATGGTCCAACAAACCTAATGCGCGACTCCCTCGGGGTCCACTCCAGGTCCAGATCCGCCGCTTCTTCCGAAGAAGCGTGCCGCAAAGAATGCACTGGGGAAGCCGACGGCCGCCATGGCTAGAAACACAACTCCGGCGGAAATCCAGGACGGGAACGCTCCGCCCAATGCCGCGACCATGCAGCCGAGCGCTGCGGCCAACGCGCCGCCAATACCTGCATCGCGGGGACGCGCGCCGCCCCCGAAGCGCCCAACGAGCGCGCCGGACAGTGCGCAGGCGAGCAGGAAGGCCAGCAGCGGCGGACCCGACAGCGTTACCGCGAGCGCCAGCTTGCTGGCCTGACTTGCTTCGGCGCCGCCGACCTGTACGCCCACAAGCGCCTTGCCAAGGGCGCCACCGAGCATCGACAACGGCAACCATAGAGTGAAAGCCAGCACTGCCCCGACAACGCGCCACGCGGCCGGCGAGCGCTGTTCTGCTTCGCGCCCCCCGGACGCGCTCTGGATCACTGGTAGACGCCGCTTCATGTTCCTCGCAAGCATGCCGGGCAAGCGGCGCAGCCGCCAATTCAGCCAGCCAATGCTATGCATAGGTCCCGCAGCGCTGCCTGACCAGCGGGCTTTCCACCCTCGCGAGCCGCATTCGATGAACCCCATGGATCCGCTGAGCTTCGATCGTGCCGTGAGGTCCGCCGCGGCCCGTGGTGCGCAGTTTCTAGCGAGCTTGCGCAGCAGCCAACCCGAACCGGCTCCCGACATGCATGCGGTGCTCGGAAGCGTCGCAAACCGCGAAGTGCTGGACTTCGTGCGCGCTCTTCCCTCCGGGGATCCGATCCAGAGCGCCGCGCTCCGCTGGATGCACTATCTGATCGATCTGCGCGTCAACGCGGTGGCCCTCGCTCAGGTGGCCCACGCCTACCGTCGGGTCACGCATTCGGTACGGCGACCCATACTGGCGGAACTGTCCCCACACGGGATGGTGCTCCGCGCGTTGGCTGAGCCCGAACGCCGCGCCGAATGGCTCGACGCCCTGATCCAAATCGGCCCCGGAGTGCGCGACGCAAGCCTGCTGCTCTGGGAGCGCCGTATGGAGCTTTCCCAGCGCATGGGCTTCGACTCTCCCCAGGCCATGGCGCCCACGACCGATCTCGACGTCACTGGGCAGCTGATCCAAACCCAAGAACTGTTGGAGCAAACCGGCCCGGGCGATCTCCAAGGATTCCTCCGGATCGCCCTAGCCTCCGATGCGAGCGAGGGCTGGCCGGCACAGCTGAACGCCCGCACCATGACCGACTTCTTTCGGGAAGGGTCGTGGTTCTACAAGCTCTCGCCGCGCTTCGGCCCCTGGCCGGCGCCCGTCGCACCGGCGAGCTTCCTGCGCGGCTTCGCCACCCTGGGCCGCCACTTCTTTGAGGCCGCCGCCTCGCCAGCCCTGCCCTTCAGCGTCGCTCATGACCCCTACGGACTGGGAACAAGCCGCTCCGGAGCGCTTTTTTGCCTAATGGGGAGCTCCGAAGCGTTCTTGCGCCGCGCCCTGGGCATCGGCCCGGACCGCGCGCGAGAGTCAATCCGTTTGCTGGCGCAATCCCTCCTCTTGGAGACGCGCGTTGCCGCACTGCGGCATCAGCTTGCCCAGCTCGCATTGCAAGGCAGCGCTGCACTGTACGCGGCGCTCGAAGAACAATCGTCGCGTGCACTCGGTTTTGCACTGCCTCGCTCGCTAGCGTTGGTGTTGCTGCGGCCCGACGTAGACGCCGCACAACGCACCGTGGGCATCGCTCTCGCTGCGACTCAGTTCGTGCGCCTCCGAGACGAACACGATGAGGATTTCTTTCGCAACCCCCGTGCAGCGGAGCAGCTACGCGGCGAGGCGAGCTTCGCGCCTGAAGTCCGCGTCGGGCCGGAGCAGCTTGCTGCCGGCGTGAGCGACCTGCACAACTTGCTCAAAGAGCGGCTCCGCTGACTGGCGCACTCAGAACGTATCGGCAGCCGACGGGGTCAGACCCGACGACTCCACGTGGTACGTGAATCCGAAGATGATGGCCGTCGCCTGATCTCCCGCGACTACGCGCCGCACGGCGAACTCGGCACTGAACGCGCGATCGACGTAACCAGCGCCACCGCTGATAGCGTGGCTCTCGGCGCCGTCATCGTAGCGATAGCCGAGTCGGATCGGGTAGTTGTCGGCAATCAGCAGCTCGCCGCCGCCCATGGCACGGACCTTGGCCGTATCCCAGGTGGTGAAGTCGCTGACCACGTCCGCCTCGATAGTGAACTGATCGGCGCCGACGCCGATGCCACCGCCCACGCTGGACGGCTGGAAGCCATGACCAGGATTGTTCAGATTGTTGCCGACGAGGGAAATCGCAAAAGCCTGCGACGGCTTGATGGTCGCGCCGGCGTCGAAGGCAAAGCCCCGCACGATATTTTCGTCTTGCAGACCACCACTCACCAAGCTGTCACCAAGGGGCCCCAAACCGTCCTGGCGCAGCCATAAATAGCGGCCGCCGATGCCCAAATAGAACTGGTCCGAGAAAGGAAACGCCAGGGCAAAGCGCAGATCCGAAGCGCGACGATTGATTCCGTCGGGATCTTGCAGCGTCCAAGTGCCGCCGAGTCCGCCCGCAACCCGCGCGCTGCTCACGATGGAGTCGACAGCGGCGCCGCCGTAGCTCTGTCGGCCCGCCTCAGGCCAGATCTGCGCCAGCGCACCGAGGTGATAGATGCGACTGGCCACCATGTTGGCGGGGTTGATGAACAGCGCCGCTACGGAGTTGCTGTATGCACGGAGCGCGCCGGCCATGGCCGCGCTCCTTGGCGTTTCGATCTCACCGTAGTTCCAACCGATTTCCGGCGGCAGGTCGCTGCGCTCCGCGAACGACTGTTCGGAAACGCAGAACACCGCCAATAGCGCACACACGGATGCGGGCGCGCGCATGCCGCGAGTACGCTTCGCGAGGGCGCTGGTTTTCGTCTTCGCTGCGGGTGGGCCTAACACTCGGGCCAGTGCTAGCGAAGGACAAGCGCGGCGGGCAACAAAACGGCGTGATAGAAATCTTTGCGTCACACCGAAACCGTTCGTGGCCTCTTGACTTTGGAAATCCGCAAAGTTGATGCTGGATCGAACAGCGCGCCGCGCCCGCGGGATCAGATAACTCAGTGTGTCCAGAGGGTTACGAACGTGTGGCGATGACGTGAGTAGCCGATGCGCTAGGTGCTGGGCCAAGTTTTCCCTTGACCAAGCTGTTTTGATGCCTGATTCGCGATCAAAAAAAACGCGGGTTGAAACCCACGCGCGACCGGTGGTAGCTGCCGTGACTGTCGCATCGGTGTGAGACACACCACGCGGCAGTGGTCGTGAGGGAAACCTTACGCACCGGGACATCTTCCGAACACGATGCAAGCACGACCCCGCCTTGGGGGGTCCACTGGGGTTCGTCCCCCGGCCGGTCCGAGGGCATTTGGAACCGGCATCCAATTCGGGATTGTCCACAGCCTGTGGATAACTTGGGGGAAATCGTCTCCGTGATCACTGAACCGCAACGCGCCCACGACACGTCGACGAAGAAGCAGGGGTATTCGGAAGATATGGAAGTCTGGCAGCAGGCAATCGACCAGACGCGCGGGCGTTCCCCCGCGTCATTTGAACAGTGGTTTTCGAGCGTCCAAATCGACGGGCTCGTGGACGGCGTGCTGACCCTCGTGGCGCGTGACGAGTTCGTTCGCGATTGGGTCAAAACCCATTTCCTCCCGGACCTCATCGCCAATCTGGAGCGCAGCATCGGCGGCCCAGTGCAGGTGCAGTGGCGCATCTCGGCAAGCATCGACAGCCCCGTCTGCGAGCCCAAACCGCAGCCTGAGCGCCGCCCCCGGCCCGCAGCGTCCCCTCCTTCGGAGCCTCGCCCGGGCGTCGGCATGGCGCCGGCGGAGCGCGCGCGTCTAGCCGCGTTCCTCAACCCGAAGCATACCTTCGGCAACTTCGTCGTGGGCCCCTCGAACGAGCTGGCCTACGCCGCCGCTCTTGCCTCCGCTGGCGGTGGCGGTCCCCGCTACAACCCGCTGTTCATCGCTGGCGGCACCGGCCTGGGCAAGACCCACCTGATGCACGCCATCGCCCACAAGCTGCTGGAAGAGCGGCCCGAAGCCCGGGTCGTCTACGTGTCCGCAGAGCACTTCACCAACGAGTTCATCGAGGCGCTACAGCACCACAAGATGGACGAGTTTCGCGCGCGCTATCGGCAGCACTGCGACCTGTTTCTGCTCGACGACATCCAGTTCTTGGCTGGCCGCGAACAGACCCAAGAAGAGTTCTTCCACACCTTCAACGCCCTGCGCGACGCCGACAAACCCATCGTCGTCACCAGCGACAAGTATCCGCAACAGCTCGCCCGCATGCCGGAGCGCCTAGTCTCCCGCTTCACCTCCGGTCTCGTTGCAGACATTCAGGTCCCCCAGCTCGAGACCCGCGTTGCCATCGTGCGCAAGAAGGCGCAGCTCGAAGGCATCCCACTCAGCGATGAAGTCGCGGTGCTGTTGGCGCAGACGATCAAGAGCAACGTGCGCGAGCTCGAAGGCGCACTGATCCGTCTCGCCGCGAAGAGCTCCCTCACCGGTCGCCCCATCGACGAAACCTTCGCAGCCGAAGAGCTGCTACGCGTCGCGCCGACTCGGCCCGACTGCATGAGCGTTGAGGACATCCAGCGCGTGGTGTGTACGCATTTCCGCCTCTCCAACGCAGAGTTGCTCTCCAAGGACCGGCACAAGTCCGTCGCTTTTGCGCGTCAGGTCGCCATGTATCTATGTCGCCAACGCCTCAAGTGCAGCTTCCCGGAGCTGGGCCGGGCCTTCGGCAATCGCGACCACACCACGGTCATGAGTGCCGTGCGCCGCGTCGAGTCTCTGCGCGCCAAAGACCCCCAAGTCAACGCGCACCTCGAAGCCATCGAACAACAACTCGCGTCCTCCGACGAGTGAGTTGGGCGTTGGGACGCGGCCTTCGGATCGCGGCAGTGCTTGTGCTGGCGGCAGTTCCGGCGCTTGCCGACGTGCCGCCGCCGAACGAATGCCACGAACCCGGGAAGACTTGCCAGACGGCTCCGCCGGACTTCCATAGCCCGGGGATCTGCAAAAAGACCCAATGCTCCAAGCCGTACCCAGTGGAGACGGAGTGGGTCTGCAATCTGTGTCAGGCCGAGAATGGTTCAAGCAAGGCGGGTGGCGGTGGTTGCGCCGGTTGCGCTGTGGGGAGCCGAGGGGCGCCCCGGGATCACCACGGCGCGGTCGCGCTAGTCGCCCTTGCGCTCGCAGCCCGGCGCGCTCGTCGGCGTACGCGGTAACAAGGTGCCCGCTCAGCTCACTTTTGTTCGGAGGCGAGCGAACTGGCGCCTAAGCTTACTTTGCCACTTGGGCAATCGTCTGATGCTGTGTCCACGTTGGGTGTAGCGCCAGTCATCGTGGGTGACCGTAGCGCCAGCGCAGAATCCGATGCGATACCCAGCGCGCCGTAGGCGCTCGCTGAAATCGACGTCCTCGTCCTGGTAGAACGTGCGACGATCGTCCCATCGCACCGCCGCCAACACTTCCCGACGTGCGACGATCAACCCGCCGGAAATGTACGTGTGTTCGTCGGGCTCTCCGTAGTCGAGCAATCGATGCCCCTTCGGCCCGCCCTTCGTTGCGTAGTCCCAACACCGTGATCCGTCCGCGTTGCGTATGTTCACGGCCAGGGCGTCGAAGTCCGACCCGCACTCACGAAGCCCCTGACAAAAGTCCGGATGAAACACCATGTCGTCGTCCGCAATTGCCACGATCCCGTGCCGTGCGTGCTCCACGACCAAGTTGCGCATGCGGCCGAGCTGGCCTCGATTCGCGGCTTCTGGATCCGCAACAAAGTCGACACCGCGACGACGCAACTCCGATTGCAGGTCCGCATCGACTTTTCCGGCCACCAATACCTGAAGCCGTTGCACGCCGAGCCCGAGGATACTGTCCAAATTGCGCAATAGCTTTTCGCGACGGCGCCCGTTCGTGATGACACCGAAGGTCATGGTGTCAAAGCAGTCGCCGTGAGCCAGCGCCAAGGCACGCTCGCGCGCGTTGCTCGACACCATGCCTAGTACTTGGTCCGCCATTCGGCGCGCAGCGACCGCGTCGGATGCGGGAGCGCCGCAGGAATCGCCGACACAATTCGGTAGGTGAGCAACGTCGAATCGCTCGAAAACCAGTGCTCGTTCCGCTTCCGAATTGAAGATCAACCCCCGCGGAGCGTAGAAAACTCCACGCACGAGTTGCTGCGCTAGTTGGGCTTCAGCGCGCACAAAGGGCCAAAGTATCGCTCGATCACGCACCCGTGGCATGCCGTACACGGTCGGGTAGCAGTGATAGCCACAGAAGATGAAGGCGTCGTTGTCGCGGCGGGCAGAGGAGAGTCCGTCGACCAGATCGGGCAAATAGGGACCTTGGGCAATCACCCAGGGCGCTTCGAGACCGCGCAAACGCGGTCCACGCATCGTCAGCAAGCCAATGGCGCTCTGCAGCGCATGGATCCGCGGCAACCGGACTGGAAATCGGTGGATGCTGACCCCGGCGTCTTCGGTCGTGCCTGCTGGATAGTAGTTTGCCCAGGTTTGATCAACGAGAGCACAGCTCGTGTACACACTCACTTTCTCCACGTCGCTACGACGAGCCAGCGCTTCGGCGAACAGCCGACAGCGCAGCTCAGGGCCGTCGGCGACTTCCGCCCCATATCGCTGGATCACGAAGGCAAGACGCATGGCTAGGCGGGGGCCGGGAGTTCAGTCCAATGCGAGAGTAGCTGATTTAGCGCCGCAACTTGGGCACCAAGTTCCGCGCGGCGGCAGCGCTCCAAGCCGCGCCTATACCAGTGAAAGAACGACGGGCGCAGCGCGTCTTCACGGAAAGTCCCGAAGTCGTAGCTCCAACCATGTTGGGGGATCCCGGAGATGGGCGTCGTATCCGCAACGCCAAGTCGGGCCAGGATCGCACGATGTCCGTAGTGATCATTGCTACCGAACATGTCTGCCGCTTCATAGCACGACAACTTCTCCAAAAACGATGCCAATCCACGAGCTGCGGGCTCACCAGGGCGGGAGCCGACGGGCCCCCCCGGGATGACCACGGCGCGCTTGCTCCAATCGCGCTTGGGTTCGCAGTCCGTCGCGGCCGGCGCCGCGCGCGCGAACCGAGCTTTCGTCACAAGGCTTCCAGCACACGCCCGGCGCGCTCGGGGTTGTGTGCGGAGAACATGACGAAGGCGTCCATGCCTATCGCTCCGAGCGCAACGAACACCAGCCCCACCGCTACCCGCTTCGCGTGCGCGCGGCGCTTCGGGGGAGACATCTCCTCGTAGTTGCGGGTGTCCATACCGCCGCGCGGCGTGGCTCCGAAGCTGACGTTCATCGCTTTGCCGCCCACCCAGGCGTAGTAGGCAGAGGCCATGCTGAACGGCGCGCCTAGGCTCGCCAAGGTCTGCTTCGTCCAAAAACTATAGGCGAACCCGAGAACGCTCAGAATGCCGCCCAGCCAAAAGGCGAGCTGGTGGCGCTTGTACATGCGCAGCTCTTTGGCGAATTCCTCGGCGTCGACCATCCCGTCCTCGACTCAGTGTCCAGCAGTGCTTCGAAGAGTCAAGCAGGTTCGAGGACCGGTGCGCGGGCGCGCGTCGCCCCGCACAACGGAGCATGACCGGAATGGGCGGCTCCATCTGAATGTTCCGGACGCGCCGCGCATCTCTTCCGCGCATGTATCCACGCGTGATGACGGCCATGGCGATCAGCGGACTGCTGGGCTGCGGCAGTTCGAGCAGCGACGGCAACGCAGGCACGGGCGGCAATGCGGGCAACGCCGGCACCGGCGCCATGGCCGGTTCCGGCGGGAACGGAGCGGCGGCTGGAAGCGGCGGCTCGGGCGCGACAGGCGGCGGCGGTTCCGGGACCGGTGGCTCCGGCGCGGCAGGCGGCGGTGGCGCCGGTGGCGCGAGCAACATCGAAACTTTGGCCGACGTCTACGAGGTGAACCAATTCGCGCTCGGCAAGAGCGACGTGTTCTTCACCGGGCCGGTGTTCAACGCTGCTGCCGACGACAGCGGCGGAGTGTTTCGCGTGGCCAAGACCGGCGGCGCACCGCAAAAACTCGCCGACCACAAAGAGCTGACGGTGGGCTTGGGAGTGGACGACACCAGCGTCTACTACATCACCTTCGACTACGTGGCGGCCTCCGGAACCGCGCGCATGTACAAGGTGGCGCACACAGGAGGATCGCCGATCCAGGTGGACGAAGCGAAGAATCTATCCATCGAGGGGCCCGGCGCGGAAGTATTGGTGCGAGGCGGCAGCGCGTACTGGTATGCAAATTCAGGAATACGAAAAGTCACGGGCAACAGCGGCGCGCCCTTTGGCCAGGGAGCCATCGCCCTGCACACTGCCGACGCCACGCATCTGTACGGTGCAGCCACGGCGGGCTTCAGCCCCACCGGCGTACTGCAACGCATGTCGCTTTCCACCGGAGTCGTGGAAGACCTGGCCACCGGACTACGCCGACCGACGGACGTGGCGCTGAGCGCCTCAACCGCGTTCTGGGTCGAGCTGGGCCTTCAGAACGATCAAAAGGACGGCGCGCTGCACAGCGTGGATAAGGCTGGCGGCGCTTCAACGCCCGTCGTCTCCCCGCTGGCCAGCTCGAACGCGATCGCCAGCGACGGCACGACGCTGTTCTTCACAGCCGGCAGCTCCGAGATCATGAAGCTGCCCACCACTGGCGGCACGCCCACGCCGCTGGCCAAGAGCAACGTCTACGTCGAGCAGCTGGAAGTAGACGCCAGCCACGTGTACTTCCGCACGTTCAACGAGCTAAAGCGCGTGGCGAAATAGGCGCGTCCTTTTGCCCTCGGGATCGGTCATGGAGATCCCGTCGTTGATTTCCCGATCAGCCGGCTCAGCTCTACTGCAAAGTGACGTCTTCCGTGAGGCTCTTGCATGCAGGGCCGCAGTCAGGGCCGTTCGGATAGTGCTCCCGTACGGAGCTGACTCGTATCACCTGCAACGGGGCGCCGTCCCGGCTCACGCCGAAACTGACGCTGCCCGGCGTAGTCACGACGATGGCCACTGTGCCTTCGGTATTTTCAACCAGGTGTGCAGACACAACGCCGCTTCCACCAGAGCATCCGCTCGGGGCTGGCGGTGCCTGCACGTCGCAGCTCGCACTGGCTGAGGATTGCCAGTCAGAGACGTTGATCTCGTACTCTCCGGGCGGTAACGCCCCGCTGGTGGCGTGGATCGTAAACGTCTGCGTCGTACCGCACCCAACATCTGTGCAGGTTTGGCAGCCAACGCTGTGACTGCAGACAAACGCCCACGCAGCTAGGCAGACGATACTGCGAGCAGCCGGATGGTACCTGAACAGCCACATACTGAAAGATATCACGCTCGGGGTGCGGCGCACGCCGGCGCACCGTCGATCGGTTCTCGCGAGCGCGAGTCTGCCGCTGCCGCTCCCGCTGCCTCAGCCACTGCCCGCGGCCACTGCCTCTATCAGCTGCCGCTGCCGCCGTTTCCGCCTCTGTCCGCTGTCGCCGCGCTGGCGCGGGTGGACAGTGCCGGGGTCAGTGGCAGTGACCGTCAGCGCTCCGCCACCTGTTTCGGAGCCGACATATCCAGCCCGCTTTTCTGGGTGACCACCACCTTCGGCAACGGCACGCCCGCCCGCGGGCTCTCTTCCGGCAGCGTGCCAACTCGCGTGGCCACGTGCACCGACAGCGCGTCAATCACTTCGCCAGCAGCGTGTCCCAGCATGCTGCCGTACGGTAAGTCCGATCGCGAAGTTGACTCAACGCGCTCTGACGTGATCGGGATCCCGCCGCGCACCAGCTTCCAGCGCATGGTGCCATGTGCCGCCCATCCCGGTCCGTCCGGTCCCGGCGGCTTTGCCACGACGTGCGTGGACACCAACAGCAAGTAGTCGTGGCTCTCAATCTGATCGCCCTTGCCTTTGACCCGCACCTGAGAGAACGCCGGCCACAGCGTCGTCTCCAAAGCACGCTCAAGGGCAGCGTGCACGCCCACGAAACACAGCGGACGCTTGCCGCCGTCGGCGATGCACTGACGATCGCGGGTGTACTCGTCGAACTCGATCCACAACCGGCCGTTATGGTGCACCATGTCGACTGGAGGCGGCGGCAACGTGGCGCTGCTAACGCGCGCGGCGTGTTGGTGAGTGCAACCGAGGGTAGCGGCAAGCGCAACAAAGACGGGCAACAGGCTGGGCTTCACTTCCAAAGGCTATCGGCCACACGCGCCACGGGCCCAATTTTTGGGCCCCGGAAAGCGGGCTCCTAACCACAAAATTACCGAATAGTTCTAAACGGTTACGCGCTCTGCCTTCCAATCGCATCAGCGCAGCACCCGCGGGAGTGCCTAACGCACAGCGTCGAGCCCCAGTCGCCGAAAACCTGACAAGTTCCAGGGTCGAACCTATATTTAAGTCATGACAAACATCCGCCACATCCATCAATACATGACGGATCGCCGGCGGGTACTGCTTCAGGATGGGCGTGTCGGTCGCATCGTTCGAGTCGATACGCACTACCCGAAACGCAATACTACGGTGTCCGTGTGGACCGGCGACGGCCCTGGCGTTGCCAAGGTGGATATCAGATCCGTCGTCGGCCCGGCTCCAGACGCGAAGATCGCGTAGCGGAGTCTTTCCTTCCAACGCCCGAGCCAGCCAGTCTGGCTCGGTGCGTTCGAGAAGAGAGGTCTACGTGGGCTCGAGACTGCGCAGCGCCTCGCTGCAGTCCTGGGCGAGCACTTGGTTGTCGGCGCCCGTGGCCAGGTTGCGCGCGGAAGTCAGCTCCCGTCGCGCGGCCATTGTGTCACCCAGGTGCGCAAGCAAGCGACCGAGCAAATAGCGCGCGGTGATCACGTCCCAGGTCCACTTCTGGGTTTCCGCACGGGTGATGCTGCGCGTGAGGGTCTCGGCGGCGCCCCTGTCGCCTTTGAGGGCATCAAGATACGCCATCATGGCAGTGTTGAGATTCACCAAACGCTCGGAGCCGATTTCCTCGGCAAGCGCACGGCTGGCTCCCAAGACGGCGTAGGCCCGGGCATTTTCCGAGAGGCGCAGCAACGAATCCCCCTGATTGTGCAAGTTGACGGATGCTTCGTGCACCAGACCGGAGTTGCGAGCCTGCTCGGCGGCAGCTTCGGAGATGCGTGCACACTCCGCCCAGTCGCCGCGGAACCCGGCAATCAACGCGCGCACTTTGTCCCGTTCTCCGGCGAGCACGACGTCGTCCGCAGGGACCAACTCGGCAGCGGCGTCCAGGGCGAGCAGTGCGTCGTGCAAATGCCCGGCACCGGCGCGCGCCTGCGCCGTGGCGACGAAGAAACGGTGCTCGTCCAAGGCGTCGCCGGAGGGCAGCTGTGCGGCGCGCTCCAACGCGGTTTCGGCGGTCTTCACTTCGCCTTGGCGAATGGACAGCTCCGCTTCGACGAGCAACGCACCTCGCGCCAGCTCCGGCCAAGTGGACGCCGTAGCCGCGGCGCGTTGCAACAGCCGGCGTGCCTCTCTGTAACGGTGCAGCGCGCCCAGGCTGACCGCCAAGTCGATTTCGATGGCGCCTCGCAGGCGGCCGTCGATGTGTTTGTCGAGCACGAGCCAGCCGCTGAGCTTTCGCACCAGATCTGGCAGACCTTCGCCGGAGCGCACGTGTCTGAGCGCGTTGCTGAGGGCGGCCACCCACTCGCCAATCTGTTCGGGGCCACGCTCTGACAGATCCGCCAAAGTAAGGGCGCGCATGAAATGGCGCGCAGCCACGTCCAGGCGACGCTCATCGGTGTGGTAGAAGCCGCTTGTAGCGTAAAATCCCGAGGCGCGATCGCTGTCTCCAGCTTTGGCCAGGTGGTAGCCGATCTGAGCGGCCTGTTCTTCCGTACGTACGCCCAGCACGACCTGGTACGCGTCCGCGGCGCGCCGATGCAGCTCGTAGCGCCGGTCTTCGTCGAGATCCGACAACACGACTTCGCGCACCAGCTGAGAAGCAAACATCACGTGAGTGGTGCCCTCGGGCAGTAAGATCTCGCGCTGAGTCAAGCCATCGACTAGTTGGTGCACAAGCCCTAAAGGAAGCGCAAGCACACTAGCCACGACGGCCAAATCCGCAGGCGGCTGCAAGATGGCGGTGGCCACCAACGTGCCGCGTTCTGCATCGGGCAACCGGCGCAAACGGTCGGCCACCAGCATGCGCAAGGACCGCGGTACCGTGATCGCAGCGCTCTTTTCGAAGAGCGTGACCCGCCCTTGTTTCACGACGAGCGCCTTGGTTGCCAGCGCCTCCCGTAAGAGCTCTTCGGCGAACATGGGATGACCCCCCGCGCGTTCGTGTAGGAACCGCTGCAGGGGTGCAGGCAGTTCCTCGACCCCCAAGCGCAAGCACGCGAGCTTGAGTGTGTCCTCCAGCTCCAGATCTCCGAGGGTGATACTGACAACCTCGTCGCGATTGAGCAGTAGGGCGGGCTCCGCGCGGCGACCCGCGAGCACCACGGCGGCGCGGGATCGCGCCAGACGGTCCATCGCAAAACCAATCGTCCGTGCGCTGTCGGCGTCCAGCTCGTGTGCGTCGTCCCAGGCGAGGATGTGCAACCGTTCCGCGCACAGGGACGAAAGCGCGCGCGCGAGGGCGTGTTCCACGGTGTTGGGTGCGGCAGCAGGCCCCGCCCCAAGCAGGCCGAGCAGGGCGCTCGTCTCTTCGTCCACGAGGCCCAGGGCGCGCAGGCGTGGTTCCACGCCTAGCACTCCGTCTAGGGCGTCGCCGTCACGCACGCCGGTGAGCGCGCGCAACATTGCTGTCACTCCACTGTACGGAACATCGTGGCCCCGAGGCGGACACGTCGCCACATAGGCGCCAACGTTCAGCTTGGCCTGTGAGAGCCGACGGATCGCGGCGTTGAGCAGGCGGGTTTTTCCGATGCCGTGCGGCCCCACGAGCGAAACCACCCGAAGCCCACCGCGCGACGCGCTACTGAGCTCCTTGGCCAAGGTGCGCAGCTCCGTCCGGCGGCCAACGAAGGGGCCCGGAGGCGGGGACTGCGCCGGTTCTTCCAAGAACACGCAGTCTTTGGTCGGGCCGGGGCGCTGAGGGAAGACCTCGCGCAGCCGGCGCGCGACCACGTCGGTGGCGAGCAAACAGCCAACTCGGCCCGTCGGCAATGCGCGAGCGGTGGCAAGCACCGCGGCCTGCGCGCCATCATCCAACTTGCCATCAACAACCGGGCTCGTCTGCGCGGTCAAGGTTGCCATCGGCGCCGCCAAGGGCCCAACGGCACGCAACATGACCAGGGCAGAGCGCGCAGCGTTGTCCGCGTCTCGCATGTCCCCTGGCTCAAGCCCGAATACGAAAACAAGCCCAGCGTCGTCCGCAGAAAGCTCGCGGCCGCCGTAGCGCAATGCCACACCCCGGGCACGCATGCGCACCGCTTCCGCGCGCCCAGCCCCCGCTTGGAACCCGAGCGAAAGCACACTGATCTCGCGTTCCGACGGCAGCTCGCTCAGCGCATGCAGCGTGTCCCCGGAAAATTCAACGACATCTGCGTCCAAGGGTCGTGACGAAGGCACGAGCTCTTCGGGCTCAATTTCTTCGAGCACCTCTTCCAGTGCGGGGATCGAACCCGGGCGCGCCCGCAGGTCGACGGTTTCTAGCCAATCGGACAGCTCCGATCCGCCGAAGCGCGCACCCATGGCGTAGGAAAGCACGAGCAGCTCCTCGTAGAACTTCGCCGCCGACTGGTGACGACGCTCAGGACGCAGCTCAAGGCAGCGCTGCACCAAGGCGACGACCTCCGGCGCGACGTCCTTGCGCACCGCGTTGAGTGGGGCATGATCCCCAGAGATGATCGCCGCGCGCATCTTGTCGACGCCCGCGGCAACGAAGGGTGGACGACCCGCGAGCAGACGAAACAAGAGCGCTCCAAGCGCGTAGATGTCGCTCTCGGGTCCGGAGTGGCCATCCCGCAACAGCTCTGGGCTCAAGAACGGCAGCTTGTCCAGCAGCCACCCTGCGTCCGGGCGCTCCGACAAGATGCCGAGGGTCGCCCCGGCCACGCAAAAGTCCGTCACTTTCACCTCGCCCTCGAAACTGAGGAGCACGTCCGAAGGACACAGCGTGCCGTGCACAATGCCTTGCACGCCGTCTTCGGTGTCGTGCCGCCGGTGGGCGTGTTCGAGCGCCTTGGCGACTTCGCCAACCAAGTACAGCGAGAGGTTTAGGGGCAGCGGCGCAGCACCGACTTTCGAACGCAAGATGGCCTGGAGGTCGACGCCTGCGACGTACTCACCCGCGAGGTAGTAGCTGCTCTTGCCGCCTTCCTGTTCGTGCCCGAGGTCGAAGGCTTGGGCGATGTTGGCATGACTCAGCCGGATAGCGCGCTTGGCCTGATGCACGAATGCCGCGACAAACGCGGGATTCATCGCAAGTTCCGGGAAGACTCGCTTGACCGCGATGGTCTTTTCGAAGCCTTCCACCCCAAAGCTTTTGGCTTTGAAAACTTCGCCCCAAGCGCCGCTGCCGAGGCGCTCAAGCAACGTGTAGCGACCGAGGCTCTCCATCAGCCACCCAGACAGCCGGCTCTTCGCCCAACAGCGCGTGCGCTGAGCCGTTTAGGCCGTTTCGTCGCTCCCGCCATACATCGCTTCTGCGATTTCGAAGGTTCCGTTTTCGAGGCGCGTGTAGGCGTCACGCAGAGTATCCAAGTCCGCCCCACTGGTTAGGGCGCCACGCAACGCTTCCAAATCGCCCTTCATCGTCTCGATGCGCTCGGCTTCCAACAAGTCGCCGTAGGCTTCCAGCGCTTGCTCCGTGGTGTAGATCAGCGTCTCTGCTTGGTTTCGGATTTCCGCCATGTCGCGGCGCAGCTCGTCAGACTCCTTGTACTTGTCGCCTTCGTCGACCAAGCGATCGATCTCTTCGTGGCTGAGTCCGCTCGTTGGCGTGACGTTGATTTCGTGGGTCTTGCTCGTGCCCAAATCCTTGGCTTCGACGCTCAGAATACCGTTGCCATCGATGCGAAAACTCACTTGGATTTTGGGCACACCACGAGGGGCTGGAGGGATGCCCGTAAGCTCGAAGCGCGCTAGGCTGCGGTTGTCCGCGGCCATTTCGCGTTCGCCCTGCAGCACGTGGATCGGCACGAAGTTCTGGTTGTCCATGCTCGTCGTGAAGATTTCGCTCTTCTCGGTCGGCACGGTGGTGTTGCGTGGGATGAGCCGCGTGAACACGCCGCCGCCAGTTTCGACGCCGATGGCCAAGGGGGTCACGTCGAGCAGCAGGACTTCGTCAATGGCGCCGCCCAGGGCAGCGCCTTGAATCGCTGCACCCATAGCAACGACCTCGTCCGGGTTCACACCCTTGTTCGGCTCCTTGCCAAAGAGTTCCTTTACGGCCTTCTGAACGGCGGGCATGCGCGTCATGCCACCAACCATCACGACTTGATCGATTCTTTCTGGGCGCAGCTTGGCGTCATCGAGCACAGCGCTGCAGCTCTCGATGGTGCGATCGATAAGCCCACGGGTCAGGATCTCGAGTTCACTGCGCTTCATGGCGCGCTCGAGATGTAGCGGCCCGCCCGGCCCCGTTGCGATGAACGGAATGTTGATCTCGGTTTCGAGGGATGAAGAAAGCTCGTGTTTGGCCTTTTCCGCTGCTTCCTTCAAGCGCTGCAGGGCCATGCGGTCCGTCTTCAGATCGATGTCGTGTTCGGCTTTGAATTCTTCGGCCAGCTTGTTGATGATCAAGACGTCGAAGTCCTCGCCACCCAAGTGGGTGTCGCCGCCCGTGGCCTTGACGTTGAACACCCCGCCGGCGATCTCGAGGATCGAGATGTCGAAGGTGCCGCCGCCCAAGTCGTAAACGGCGATGCGTTCGGACTCGGTGCGATCCAAACCGTAGGCAAGAGATGCCGCTGTCGGCTCGTTGAGAATGCGCTTGACGTCGAGGCCGGCGATCTTGCCGGCATCCTTGGTGGCTTGGCGTTGTGCGTCGTCGAAATACGCGGGGACGGTAATGATGGCTTCCGTCACCGGTTCACCCAAGAAGCTCTCGGCGGTTTCCTTGAGGTTGGTCAGCACCATGGCGCTGACTTCCGAGGGCGACATGCGCTTGTCCCCGACCGCAACCCAGGCATCACCGTTTTCGTGTTCGACCACGTGGTAGGCCACGGTTTCGCGGTGTTTGGCGACGTCAGCGTCACTGAACTTGCGGCCCATCAGCCGTTTCACGGCGTAGACGGTCTTTTCCGGGTTGGTGGTGGCCTGGCGTTTAGCAACTTGGCCGACCAAACGTTCGCCGGACGGAGGCAGCGCGATCACGCTGGGCGTCGTGCGAGCGCCTTCCCCGTTGGGGATGACACGAACCTCGGGCTCCCCCCCGGCGCCTGTACCCTCAAGCACGGCCACGCAGGAGTTGGTCGTGCCCAAATCGATTCCGATGATTTTCCCCATTCCGTCAGCCGCGGAGCATAACCCGCGTGGTTTGAGGAATGAAAGCTCGTGCTCGATGGAAACGCGGCACTAGCTTTCCCTCGTGCCTGCACAAGCGACCAGGCACAGGACCGTGAAAGGATTTGAGCCTATTCTGAGGGTTCGTCCGTGGCGGCTTCGTCCGCCGCGGCTTCGGGAGCAGCCGCCACCGGGGCACGAGCCACAACGACCATGGCCGGGCGCAGCAAACGGTCCCCCGCGCGGTAGCCAGGTTGAACTTCTGCCGCGATGGTACCCGGCGGATACTCGGTTGATTCCATCTGCTGGATGGCCTCATGCACGGCGGGGTCGAAACCCTTACCCACGGATTCGACCCGGTGCACGTCCATCTTGGTCAGCGTGTCGAAGAAGATGCGGAGCACCATCTTCACGCCGTCCGCCAGCCCCTGAACATCTGTGGCTTTTTCCGCGTGTAAGGCGGCGCGCTCAAGGTTGTCAAAGACAGGCAGGAGCTCCCGCAGCATGTCTTCGCGACCCTGGATCTCCGCATCTCGCGTCTCTTTTCGGGAGCGTTTGCGGAAGTTGTCGAAGTCCGCGGCCGTTCGCAGCAGCTGGTCTCGAAGGCGAGCCACGTCGGCCTTGGCCTCTTCGAGGGGGTCCCTCGGCGCCTCTGCAACCGGGGCGTCGGCTGCCTCTGGAGGCGTAGACCCCCCGGCGTCGGCTGTATCGTCGAACGCGGGCTCAGTGCCCGTCGGTGTTTCGCTCTCGTCGTTCACGGCGGCGCTACTATAGTCACTCACGCGGCGTTGCCAATCCAACTGCATCCTGGACGGCCCTCGGCGCACGAATACAGGGAGCCTGGCGCAATGCGGTGACCGCTCCCCCGGAAGACCTGAGGTCATCCTCGGCCAGGGGAGCGGCCGAAAACCAAACATCCACGTGCTCGGGAACGCGCCAAAAGCGCTCAGCGCCAGTCAGAGCGACCGTTTTCGAAGTGCTGCTCTGGCGCCCATAGAATGCCTCCTCCAACCAAAAGCAGACCTCCGGGCTGTGGGGCACGTAGAGGTGCCGGCCACCGGGCTGCACATCCACGATCGCGGACGCAATCTCGGCGCCGTCTGCTCGGGTTGCGCTCAGCGTGCGGCGGCCTGCCGGTACGCGCACTTCGAGTCCCGCAGCGGCGCTCTCGGCGCTGGTGGCTTCAACGCTGCAGAGCAGTTTGCCGTCCACCAGAACGTTGATGCGCCCGTCGGTCAGGTTGAGCACCCGAACCAGCGGGTGGTTCAACTGATGCCCGAAAGGCGCGAGCCCCAGCGCAAGCAGCGGACCAATCCACACCCAAGGGCGCGGCCCAGGTTCGCGCAGGAGCGCTTCCTGGCACTCCACTTCGTTGGCCCGTGCCAGGGCGTCCGCGAAGCGTGGGAGCGTACAATGCAGCGCGCCGTCGCTGCCCCACCACGCAGCAAGGTGCGTAGCCGTATGCGGCGCCGCGCGGGTTGGCTTCACCAAGAAGCGCAACAGCACAGGAACGCAGGATGCGATCGCCGCGACGCCGACATGAACTACGAGGGGTACGGAATCGAACCAGAGCGGCAACGCGAAGGATAGCGTGAACGCGAGCAGCGCGCTGGAAAGCAGGGTCGCCAGGTCCCGAGTGAAACCGCTCGACGCGTGACTGAGGCATGCTTCGCAGTAGGGGATGAATACGGCGCGTCGTGATCGACTCACCCGGGAGGAACGCACCGCGACGGCACCACAACATGCGCATATTTGCGGTACCGTCGCGCCGTCCCCGGCCAAATTCACTGAGCGGCCGTGCCTCTGCGCGCCTCGTGCCATTTTTGGTACCATGCTGCCTTGAGTTTTCCCTCGTCCGCCAGGCACAAGCCTCCCGCGAACGCTCGCCCGAACCTTGACCATGCTGAGCAAGCCTGCAAGCGGCCTTGTCATCGCCAACAAATACAAGCTTCTTGAGCCCATTGGCTCGGGCGGCATGAGTGACGTCTATCGCGCGGAGAACATGACGATCGGGCGTGACGTCGCTCTCAAGCTGCTCAACCCCAACTTCGTAGGAGACGACAACCTCACCGCGCGCTTTTTTCAAGAAGCCAAATCCGCAAGTCGGATCCGGCACCCAAGCATCGTCGACGTGCTGGATGCTGGTGAGGGAGAAACCGGGCCGTATCTCGTCATGGAGCTGCTGACGGGAAGTAGCGCCGCCGCCTTGCTTGTGCGCTTTGGGAAGTGTGACGTCGCGACGGCGCTCGCGATAGCCGTTCCCGTCCTCTCGGCACTGAGCGCCGCACACGCAGTCGGGGTGGTGCACCGGGATCTCAAACCGGAAAACATCTTTCTCCACCGAGAAGACTCCGAACAGATCTGCGTCAAGCTGCTCGACTTCGGCATCGCCAAGTTGCTGTCCCCGTCGGTTCCCACCCCGCGGACCAGTACGGGTATCGTCTTCGGCACTCCCGACTATTTGTCTCCCGAGCAAGCCGCGGGCGACGCCGTCATCGACGGCCGCAGCGATCTCTTTGCGATGGCGGTCGTGCTGTACGAACTCTTGACGGGTGTACGACCCTTTCACGCTCCTACGACCGTAGCGACCGCGTACCGCATCGCACACGCCAAGGCCCCTTCCTTGCGGGACAATGGCGGTCCGAACCACCCCATGCTCGACGCCATCCTGCAGCGGGCTCTTGCGAAGCGCCCCGAAGAACGCCACCAAATGGCCGAGGAGCTCCAGCAAGAACTCGAGACCATCGTGCCGGAACGCGAACGAAGCGCGGCATTGCATCGCCTGGTGGGCGGGCGCGAAGGCGACATGGAGACCAGCGGGGTGCATGCCTCGCTCGGTCCGCCCACGACGACGCGCGCGTCGGAAACGAGCAGCGAACCCATCACGTTGCCACGCGTCGAGCCGACGGTGCGATCGCGCTACAGCGCAACGCCGCCGCGTCAAAGCGCAACGCCCCAGCGTCAAAGCGCAACGCCGCCGCGTCAAAGTGCAACGCTGCCGCGTCAAAGCGCAACGCCCCAGCGTCAAAGCGCAACGCCGCCGGTGCCCACAGGGTCAAACGCGCCTTCGGGCAGTTCACGTTCGATCCCTCCGCGCCTCGCCAACGGCTGCAACGTGCGAGGCGCCGTCTTGCGAAGCCTCGACGCCCACGTGCTGAAAACCTTCGGCACGCTCTCCCGCAACGAAATCGTCGAACACCTCGGAGCGGGGCGTTCGGCGGATCTGGAACAAAACACCGTGCAGGCCATCGTTCCCTACGATCTCGACCTGGTGGCGGCCTACATGGACCTGGTGACGCGGGAGCTGTGTCGCGGCAATGGCGCCTGGTGCCGAGTTGCCGGAGAGAACGCCGTGAGCGGCGAGCTCGCGGCGATGTTCCGTCACCTGCCCACGGGCGAAGCCGGGCTTTCCGTGATGCGACGCGCGGTACCAGGCCTGGCTCGGCTATTCGATTTCGGACGCTTCGAGGTTGAAGCCGGAAGTCCGTGTCACTGCCTGCGCATCAGCGATTTCGAGGCGGCTCCTTTGGGCTTGCGCTGGTGGCTGCTGGGGGTTTTGGATGGACTTCTTTGCTCCTTCGCCACCCCGCATAGCGTGTCCGTCGCCCGAGGTGACGTGGCATTTGCGCCGCAGCTAGTGCTCGAAGTGACTCCAAGGTAGTAGCGGAAGATGCAGCTTTCCGCGGGCGCCGAGCTCAATTCACCGCAGGCCGAAGCCGTCTTGCACGAGCAGGGACCGCTGCTGGTCTTCGCGGGCGCGGGCAGTGGCAAGACCCGCGTCATCACCTATCGCATTGCCAATTTGCTGGCGAACCACGGAGTCGCTCCCTACCGCATCGTCGCCGTCACGTTCACCAACAAGGCAGCCGGGGAGCTAAAGAACCGCCTGCGCGCTCTGGCAGGGGATGACATCGTTCAGGATCTCTGGGCAGGCACCTTCCACTCGCTCTGCGCACGGCTTCTGAGGCGCTACCACGAGGCGGCCAACCTGAACCCGAAGTTCGTGATCTACGACGACACGGATCAGCGGGCCGTGATGACGCGCTTGCTCAAAGAGATGGGCATCGACGACAAGCAGCTGCCCCCCCGCTACGCGCTCAGCCGCATTCACGCGGAAAAGCGGGAAGGGCGCCTACCGCAGGACGTCGACCTATCCCGCGGCTTCGACGAGATGCTGCTGGAGGTGTACGAGGGCTACCAGCGAGCCATGCGGACCGCGGCGGCGGTGGATTTCGAGGACCTGATCTTGGAAGCCATGCGTCTTGCGGAAAACGAAGAGCTGCCCGAAGGCAAAGCCATCCGCGAACGATTCGGACACGTGCTCGTCGATGAGTTCCAGGACACCAATCTGACGCAGTATCGCCTGGTCAAGGCCCTCAGCCAGGCCACACGCAATCTGTGTGTCGTGGGTGACGATGACCAGTCCATCTACCGCTGGCGGGGCGCGGATGTCCGGCTGATCCGCGGATTTCGGCGGGATTTTCCCGACGCCCAAGTGGTCAAGCTGGAGCAGAACTATCGCTCCACGGGCAACATCGTCGCGGCGGCGCTCGGTGTGATCTCGTCAGCACACAATCGCGAGCCCAAGAAGCTCTGGACCGATGCAGACGCAGGCCAAAAGGTGCGCCTGCTTGCCGTGCGAGACGAGCGCGAGGAAGCGCAAAAGGTGGCGCGCATCGTCCGCGAGCAATCCGAAGCTGGCATCTCCCCTAAAGAGATGGCGATCTTCTACCGCGTGCATGCCCAGTCCCGCGTGCTGGAAGAGGCCTTTCGCGCGGCGAACATCCCCTACCAGATCATCGGGGGGATGAAGTTCTTCGAACGCGCAGAGGTGAAAGACATCCTCGCTTACTTGCGGCTGGTGGACAATCCGCGCAGCGACGCGGACCTACTGCGCGTGATCAACGTACCGGCACGCGGCATCGGACAGAAGACCGTCGCACTGCTGCTCGATGTGGCGCAATCCCACACTGTCAGCGTCTACCGCGCCCTGGAGCTGGCCTTGGAGCAAGGGGACCTGCCTCGCGGTGCCGAAAAGCGCCTGCGCGGCTTTTTCGAAATGATGGAGGAACTACGCAAGATGGGCGCGGAGGCAAGCCCGCACGCCCTGGCAGAAGAGGTGCTCGCGCAAACTGGCTATCGGGATCGCCTGCGGGACGCCGACAACGCCGAAGGAGACGCGCGGTTGGAGAACATCGCCGAGTTGCTCGGATCCATCGCCGACTACGAATCGACCATTGGCCCCAGTGACGAGCCACCGACCCTCAGTGGCTACCTGGAGCGTGTCGCACTCGTCACCAGCGTGGACACCCTCGAAGACACGCCGGCGGTGAATATGATGACGGTGCACGCGGCGAAGGGCCTCGAGTTTCCCGTGGTGCTGTTGACGGGCATGGAGGAGGAAGTATTCCCCTATCGCGGCATGGACGGCTCCGAGCCCGAAGAGCTCGAAGAAGAACGTCGCTTGGCCTACGTGGCTGTCACGCGCGCTCGGCAGTGGCTGTACATAAGCTACGCCGCAACCCGGACGCTGTTTGGGCAGACCCGCTACTTGGCGCCGAGTCGCTTCCTTGCCGATATCCCCGAAGAGGTCGTGCAGTACGTAGGCCAGCCATCCACGCTCTCCTACGGGCGCACTCGCGCACCGATCCGGAGCGAACCGCGGATGCAGCATCGCCCCGGCGAACGCGTTGTCGATCACGACGCCTTCGACGACCTGCCTGACGACGAGCAGGCACTGCGTCCCGGAGCGCGGGTGCATCACCGTAGATTCGGTGCCGGCGTGATCGAAGAAGTGGAGGGCGGCGCGATCCCGACAGTCGTGATCCGTTTTCCCAGCGTGGGGACCAAGCGTATCCGCGCGGACTTCCTCGACCTGGGTTAGAGGCGGCGCCAGCCGCTGCACGGCAACGTCAGTCGAGGGTCGCCAGCAAGTCTTCGATCTCTCCGAGCGCTTTGCTGTCGCCCTGTTTCGCAGCCAGGGCTTTGCCCGCCTCGAGCCACTCCCGCGCTGTGTCGAAGTCTTCCAACTCCGATGCGACCTGCCCGACCATCAAGTACGCCGCCAGATAGTCAGGATCCGCATCGCGCAGTGCCTGGAAGGCTGCCATGGCGTCGTGGGGTCGCTCCTCTTTGCGATACTCCATACCCAGGGCGTAGCGAGCGAAGGAATCTGCCTTTCCGCTCCCCACGAGCTGCTCCAGATAGGCCAGTCGCTTGTTCATGGGCTCACGTTCTCAAGACACCGCAGTCGGTGGCAAGCTCCATCCGGACTCGCCACGAGACGACTCGGGCATCCCGCCGCCCGGTTCTTCAACTTCCCCCAGGAAGTTCTTGATTTCGTTGCGGCGGGCGCGTGCGTCGGAACGCCCCAGCTCAATCAAATGCTGGCAGAAACCACCGTCAAAGAGCAGATAGCTCGCCAGGTCCGCGTCGTCCGCAATGCCCATGTCCAGCAGCTTCAAGAGCCGCTTGGTAAAGAGCGGCCCTGCGCGCAGCTTGCCGGCACGCAAATGCTCTGCCGCCAGCTGACCGATGCCCTCCGTAGGTCGGATTACCAGGGTCTCGATGGGACGAAACTGGTGGCCACCGCGCATGGCGGCCGCTTCGTTCAGCCGCGGCACGAACTCTGGTCCGAATCCGGACTTGCCACTTTGCAGAATGTCGTTGAGCAAGTTCACGAAGCCAAGATCGCTATCCAGATGATCAAGCAAGAGCGCGTTCATGATCTTGCCGAGCAAGAACGTGAGGCTCGGCGCCTCCACGGGCTTCGGGTGGGTGACGCCGCGCACAAGGCGAGACGTGCCCACGACGAGCACGTGGGTTGCGCCGAGGCGAATCGCCGGCGCAATGGGCGTATTCTGGCGCACTCCGCCGTCGACGTAGAGCTGGTTGCCTAAGTTGACCGGGGGAAATAGCAGTGGAATCGCGGCGGAAGCCAAGGCGTGCTGCGGGCCAATGCGATCCGCTCGGATCAATGTGCGCGGCGGCGCTCGGGTCGGCAAAGCCGTCGTCGGCCCCGTCTGCATGAAGATCACCGTGCGCCCCGTGGACACTTCCGTGGCGCTGACGCTGAGCGCCTTCAGTCGGCCCTGTCGCATGGTGCGGGTGATGGCGCGCCACGGGATCTCGCGTTGGACCAAAGATGCCATCGGCGACACATCAAAGATGCCCGCGCCCCCACCACCTCCAAGCATGACGCGCGGTAGTGAAACGGCCTGACGCCAGCCGAAGCCAAGCACGTCGTCCAGCTTCATGCCGCTCCACACGTCCACCAGGCGGCGGATGCCCAGAACCGGGTCCACCAAATGCGCGGCCAAATAGGAGCTGTTGATCGCCCCCACGCTCGTCCCGCACAGAATATCCACTTTGGGCGGCGCGCCGCGCGTGCGAGTCAACTCGTCGAACAGATAGGAGAGCACGCCCACCTCGTAGGCGCCTCGAGCACCACCCCCGGACAGGATAACGGCCAGAGATCTGCGTGGGGATTCGTCTGTCACGAAGGCGAGACGCTACCTTTGTCAGAGGCCGGCTGCACGCTTTCTCTCGCCGTGATGGCCACGGACTTGGTGGCTTCCGCCGCAAGCTCTTCCGCGGAGAGCTGGCCGACAAGAGTCTGCACCACCGAGCGCGTTGCGTACTTCTGCCGAAGCTCCGGATCTCGAATGAACCCGAGCAGCCCCCTTGCATATTGAGCGGAACGCGCACCCATCTCGTTCGCCTGGGGGGAGTTGGCTGCGCGCAGCGCGTGCAGACACAGCGCGCGGGTTTCCAGGCCGTATTCGGAGCCTTGCACGGTTTCGATGGCACCCGCTGCGGTCGTGGCCAACAAGATCCCCGTATGCGCTTCGCCGATGTCGACTCGCGCGGCGGCTTCGACCGCCATGGCGTAGAAGTGAAACGCAACGTAGGCCTGAGCTTCCGCGGCCTGACGCGCGTCGAACGCGTGCATAACGGCAGTACTCGAGTCGCCGCTCTGTCGCGCCAGCAACGCCCGCAAGATCTTCTCATGCACGGAGTCGTAGGCGCTGCCCGTCACAGCAGTGAGCGCCCCGGCGTCACCGACTAGAGTGTCAGCGGCGGCGACATTCCCAGTTTCGAGGAGCACTTCAGCCGTGCACAACAGCGTGTCTGCGCGAGCGTCTTGGTCCCCGTACCGCTCATGGGCTTCACGCGCCCGTTTCAGATAGGCGGAGCCGCGGGCTACGTCGCCCATGCGTGCGTAGCACTGTCCAATATTCGACAAAGTCTTTGCGATCTGGAAGCGCCCGCCGATCGCCAGATCGATCCGAATCGCATCCAAGGCGAGCGCAATGGCATCTTCGAAGCGTCCCAACACGAAGAGCGCGAACGCTAGGGAGTTCTTGGCGCGGGCTTCCATCCGCCGCGCGCCGACTTGCCGAAACACCGCTATCGCCTCGGCATGGGCATCCACCGCTTCGTGCACCCGGCCCACGCGCCGCAGCAAAGTGCCCCGGGTACGCAGCACATCCGCGCGTACTCGAGTGTTCACATCCGGACTGCTGCTTGCTTCCAAAGCGCGATCGCAGGCCGCCAAGGCCCCCTGCATGTCGCCAAGATCTCTCAAGATCTCCGCAGTCAGCACGTCCGCTTGCACCTCCAGATGTGCCGACTTTGCCTGACGCGCCACCTGCTCTGCACGCTGTGCCGAAGTCAACCCGCGCGCGAGGTGGCCTTCGTCGAGTTCCAGCCGCGCCGTGTTCAATAGCGCCACGGCCACCCACGCGGGGTTGCCGGAGCTGCGCGCCAAGCCGCGCAGCGCCACCAAGTGGCGTCGGCGCTCGCGCCAACGGCCTTGCACACGGCATATATTCTCGAGGGCTTCGTGCGCTTCGAAGAGCCGCAGATCCCCCGAATCCAAGAGCGCAATGGCTCGCCGATAGTAGCGCGTGGACAGTTTCGTTTGGTAGCTGGCGCGCGCCGTTCCGGCGGCAACGATGTACAGCTCCGCTGCCTCCGAGCGTGCATGCCCACGTGCCAAATGTCTGGCAACAATCGCTGCGGTCAATCCGCGAGCGAGTGGCGTCTGCGCAAGTCGGGTGCCAAGCTGCTTGTGCATGCCTGCGCGGCGCTTCTTTTCGAGAGCGCGGTACGCTACGTCGCGCGCCAACGGATGCCGCACATCCACGAATTCTTCGCGCTCGTCACACAGGCCTCGAGCACACAGCCGCGCCACGGACTCGTCCGTTTCTTGCTCACACAGGCCGTCCAGGTCGTCGACCGAGAGCGGACCACCAGCCACCGCAAGCCACTCCATCACCAGTTGCTCTTCCGGCGGCAGCTCCGCGAGGCGATCGGCGATCAGTTGCTCCAGCGTGGATGGCAACGCGCCTGAGACATCGCCACCAGGCCGTTCAACGCGCACGAGTTCTTGGCTACCGTCCTCGCGCTCGCGCAGCTCCAAGGCGCCGCGTTCGAGCAAAGCGTCCAACATTTCCAAAAGGAAGAATGGATTGCCGGCAGCGCGCGGAATCAGGTCGGCACAGACCTGCGCCACGCCGCTCGTCGCGCCGATATGTGCGGCGGCGAGTTCGAGTTGGTGCTCCGGCGACAGGCCCTTGAGTTCGATCCGCACCATGGCGTGGATGAATTGCGTGACGCGATCGTCCGGACGCGTCACCAAAAGCGCCATCACCGGCATTGGATCCTCGCGCCGGATCAGATCTGCCACGAGCTCCAAACTCAGACGGTCACTCCACTGCAGGCCCTCCACGACGATCACCAAGGGAGCTTCCAGCGCCACTTTGGCGAAGAAGCGCCGCATGCCGGAGATCACGAGCTTGCGGTGTCGTACGGCGTCGCCTTCGTCAGCAGCGTGAGCGACGCGTCCCGTCGCCACTTCAGCGAGGCGCACGGCGATCTCTTCGCCGCTCTCCCCAGTGGCAAATTCGCCAAGTACGTCAACGATGGTGTCGCGGGCCACTTGAACGCTGTCGTCAGCGCGCACACCTGTCAGATGCCGCACCCACTCCGCGACGTTGGAGAACGGCAACTCGCTGCGTGAGGGAGAGCACTCCACCCGCAAGACTCGAGCAGCCTCAGGCAATTCCGATAGGAACGTCTGCACCAGGGCGCTCTTGCCGATGCCCATTTCCCCGTACACAACCCTGGCCGTCAGATGTCCCAGACCGCCAGCCGCCGGAGACGACACGCAGTGGTGGTACGCAGCCTGCAAGTCCGCCAGCTCCGCATCACGGCCGACCAACTCACGCCCGACTTCCGCGGCGGCGTCTTTGCGTTCGTCACGCGTCAGGGGCCGGAGTAGCGAATAGATCCGCATGTTTTCCGGCAAGCTGCGACCGACAGCGTCGTCGATGGCGATTGCCGGCGCGTCTTCCCACAAGAAATCTCGGCGCACCAAGCGATACAGCCCGCCCGCCACCCAGGTCACTTCCGCGGGCGCGCGTTCGCCCAAGATGGTCGCCAGGTAGTCGGCCGGTTGTTGCATCTCGTGGTCGATGAGATGACCCGCTTTGTCGCGGCGACCCGTGGCTATGCCACGCACGATGCCAACGCTGGCCTGCAGCGTGACCGGTAGGTCGTCGCAGGCACCGTGAATCGCTTCGTGTACGTCAACGGCCAACCATGCGGCGTCGGCGGCGGCGCGCGCCGGGTTCTCCATCAATCCGACCACAGCCCGCGCAGTCGACGGCATCGCGCCCTTGGCGCCCACTTCAGCTTGCTGCGCCGCCCACGACAGGCGCGCGCCGCGCTTGTAGGCGATCTGGTCCAGCATTCCGCGCAGCTGTTCGACGTGCCGCTCCGCTGCGGCGTCCCCTAGGCTTCGCGCCAGTGCTTCGACCCCGTGCAAGCGTAACGTCACGACGGCCACATGCCGCACTTCGCGACCCGCTCGCTCGCGCAACCGATGCTCCATCGGCCGACCCGGACCCGTCGGCTCGTCGGACACCTGGGAGCCGATGTTGGCCCCCTCGACCCCCACCACCGAACTGCTATCCGCGTCGTCGCCAAACTGGCTTCCCGCAACGCTCTCTCCCATTTCGTCGACGCCCGGAGAGGTGTGTTCGCGATTGACCAACTGGCTCAGAACGCCTTCGACGACGTGGGAGTCCACCAGCTGCTGCTTGGAGAACAGCGCACGGGTGATCGCCGCAGCGAACTCCCGCGCCGTGGCAAAGCGCTCGTCGGGAAGCTTCGAGAGCGCCCGCATCACGATGACTTCGAGCTCCGGCGGGATTTCCCGAGCGAAGGTGCTGGGTGGTTCGACGGCTCCTGCGCGCACGGCTTCGAGCAATTCGTTGCCGTCCGCGGCGCCGTGCAACGGGCGCCCCGTGAGCAACTCGTGGAACACCACTCCCAGTGAATAGATGTCCGATCGGCGATCGACTTTTTCTCCGCGCGCTTGTTCAGGTGACATATACGCGGTCTTGCCTTTGAGAACGCCCGGCTCTTCGCGGAAAAGATTGGCCGACGCGATACCGAAGTCGGCGATCTTCACCGCGCCTTCAAAGGACAGCAGCACGTTCTGCGGGCTCACATCCCGGTGCACGATGTCTAAGGGCTCGCCGCCCTCGTTGCGGCGCTCGTGCGCATAGTGCAAGCCCTTAGCAACTTCCGCCGCAATGTACGCTGCGATCCACGGCGGTACCCGAGTCCGCGCATGCGCCGCTGCGCGCATGACCTTGCGCAAATCCGGTCCCTCGACGTACTCCATGCTCAGCAGCTGGCCTTCGTCGCCGTAGTCCTGGAAATCGTAGACCTGGACGATGTTCGGATGGTTGAGGCGAGTCGCCAGCTGTGCCTCTTCGCCGAACATCGATCGGAAACGGCGTGACGAACCGTACGCGGGCAAGATGCGCTTCACGACCAAGAGCTTGTAGGTGCCTTCGGCGCCGCGCTTTTTCGCGAGAAAGACTTCGGCCATCCCGCCCGCACCCAGGCGCCGAATGATTTCGAAGTCAGCGAGGCGCTCCGGCGTTTTGACAGCGGGCTCTTCGGTCATCGACGGGACGCGATCCTAGCCTCATTCTGCTCCGGGACCCCGGGAAGGGAAAAAACCCCGCAATTTGCGGGCCGCCAGGCGTCGCCTGGACGCCCAAATGGGGCAAATGCCCCAGGACATCGTGCAAGCGAGCCACTGCCGGGTAGACTCGAAACCATGCTTGTCACACGCGCAGCAATTGCGGCGGCGGTCCTCGTATTCGCCCTCCCCGCATGTGGACCGGCGCACGCAGGCCGCGGCGGTCGCGGCGTGGCGACAGCTCCTCTTGGGCCCGTGAACCCGACGCCGGTGCAAGATGCCGATTTTGCACAAAGCACTTATCACGTCCTGCTCTCAGGCGAGCGTGACAGCAAACGCCTCGATCTGCTGGCCGGCGTTGTGCGCCGTCAGTTCGCGCGCGCAGCGCGACGCTTCCGGAACGACCGCCCTGCTGGGCTAGCCGCATTGACGGGTGCTTCATACTTGTTGCGTGCTGGAGAACTCAGCGACCCGATGCTGAAGGGCGCCGTGCCGGCGCTGCGCTACGGCGCCGCTGAAGTAGCGCGAGTTGGCGACGAGGGGCGTGGCACCGCGTACTACACGATGCTGCGATCACAGTTGCCAAAGGGTCCGGAGCAATCCGACGTGGACGCGCATCTGGCTGCCATGGCGCGGTTCGCGGCCATGCCGTCTGCAGCCGGACCGATGCGGTCCCTTGGCGAGCGGCAAGCTGCGGCTGCCAATCGTTCATTGGTGGAGCCGTCTCTAGAGAACCTTGAACGCGCCAAGAAGCTCACCGTGGAGTGGATCAAAGCGGGCCTCGACTTCAACGCGGGCGAGACCCCCATTCGCACAAACGCTGAGCGCGAAGAGGCCATCGCTGCCTACAAAGCCGTGCGCGCTGGCGGGGCGTCGTTGGTCGCGCTGTATCTGCGCCACGGAGACGCGCGCGGCGCCCTGGCCGCTCTCGAACAGGCAGACCTGTTGCGAGTCGTACCCGCGGGGCTCTCGGATCGCCTGGACCGGGCGGCCAGCGATGACGATCCAGCCGCCTGGGGTGACCTGTACCAGCTCTTCGAGTCGTCGAGCGAGGCGGACCGCCCGGAAACATCCATGGACGTCGCCCTCGGCAAGGCGGCTGCGTGGGGCGTCGCCGTGGAACTGTTCCGCAGCGAACCGAAGAGCATGCGCGGCGGCGCGCCACTCGCTTCACAATTGGTGGAGCTCGGCATGTCGGAAGTGGCGCCGCTGGTGCTGGTTCCTGCGCTCGGTGATCGCCCGGGGGTGCAAGAGCTCTCCTGGTCACTAGCGCTGGTCTTGCGAGCCGTCGTCGCGGAAGACGAGAGCGGCAGCATCGACGCCTCCCGGCGCACTTTCGTGGCGGCCAAGCGCTTGATGGAGCTGGCCGAGATGCCGGTCTACGCGGGTAAGCTGCGACCGTCCGCGGGACGCTTGTATTACGTCATGGCCGCGCTCGAGACTCGCGCCGGAGAGCTTTCTCGCGCGCTGCCCCATGTGCGTGCCGCCGTACGGCTCGAACCCACTCTGGAAGCCTACGGGATGCTCGCCAACATCGAGCGCCAGCGCGGCGACACCCAGAGCGCTCTGAAGACCCTGGAGAGCCTGTCGAATATGGCCAAGAAGATGGGCGAGCGGGTCGCAGAGGCCGAAGCCGCCTTGGCGAAATTCGAGGTGCATCGCGACGCGGGAAACGCTGCCCTGGCGCAAACCACGCTAGTTTCGGCGCTATCCGCGGCCATCGACGCGCGGGAGATTGCCCGGAGCTCCACCAACGCCGCGCGCGCCGAACGCGTTTTGGCCCGCACTCTTGAGCACTTTGGAGCGATGCAAGCCGCCCGGCGCGCGACAGAGCGTGCCTACGAAGCCGCGCGCAGCGATCTGCGCCAACTGACGGCAACCGTGCTCGACGCTTCGCGCCGCGCGCTCACGTTCAACGACCTGCCCCTGGCTCGCAAGGCGGTGCGACAGGCACTCGACGCCGGACTGGACGACGACGACATGGTCTACGTGGCATTGTGGCTGCGAATCGTCGAGCAATCCAAAGGGGTCAGTGGCGACGGTAGTGTCGAGGAATCCCTTGCCAGCATCGACGACAACGGCAGCTGGGCGGCCCGTCTCGCCGCTTGGGGACGCGGAAAGTCCGAAGACGCCGAGTTGTTGAAAAGCGCGAAAACGCTAGTGCAACGCACTGAAGCCGAGTTCTACATCGCGATGAATCGGCGCGGCACAACCCCCGACCACGTAGCCAGTTTGGAATCCGTCGCGAAGAGCCAGGCCATCGAGTTGGTCGAGGTCACCATTGCGCGGGACCTGTTGGCGCGCGCCAAGTCGCCGCTGTCTTTGAAGCTGCCCAGCAACGTCAAAGTGCCCTAGCGCCCTTGCGCAGCTTGCCCGGCGCATTATTCGCCTTCGGGTTTGCGTCCGAGCAGCCGTTCGGCGATGTGTTCGCCGAGTTCGTCTACCAGAAGATGCTCGACAACGCGCACCTTCTCCCGGCGTTCGTCGTCGGAGTCGAACTGGAACTCGATGCCCATGCCGGCCGGGTTCGCCTGCGTGGCGTCCTCAAGGGACGTGATCCACATCACCTTGCCGCGCAGTCGCAGCGCGTCGTCCAGCTTCGGAATACCGAGTGCGAACATGAACTCGGTGCCAACGGGCAAAGGACGCTCGGTCGTGATGAACGTGCCGCCCCGAGAAATGTTGCGGGTGTAGTCGGCGAAGAAGGTGTTGAGGCGCTTGTATTCCACCTTCAATTCGATCGGCGCTCGGTCTCCCGTTCGCCGCTCCGAAGGGGGCTGTGATGCGCTCATGCCCGCAGCTTAGACGGGCCTGCGTAAAACGGCCAAGCGCGGGTGCCCCGCGCAGCGGTAGGCCGTGCTATTTGCTGCGAATGCGCGACCCATACCAGGTCTTGGGGCTCGACCGCGGCGCCCCCGAGGGGGAGGTACGGAGCGCTTTTCGTCGCCTGGCCGCCCAACACCATCCGGATCGCAATCCCAATGACCCCGCAGCCATCGACCGCTTCAAGGAGGTGAACCAGGCCTACCAGATCTTGGAAGACCCCGAGAAGCGCGCCGCGTGGGATCGCTACGGCGAAGCCGCGTTTCAGCCCGGTGGTGGCGCCGGCAAGCACGTGCACTTCGACATGTCCTTTGACGGGATCTTCGGCGACATCCTGGGCGCTTTCGGCTTTCGAACCGGAGAGCGCGGCGACATCAAGCAGTCTGTCACGGTTTCTCTGGAGGAGGCCGCGCGCGGCTGCGAAAAGACCGTGCACTACGAATGCACGGACATCTGCGATCGCTGCACGGGCACGGGCGGGGAACCGAGTACCGAAGTATCAAGCTGCTCCGCGTGCAGCGGTAGCGGCCGTGTGCGTTTTCGGCAAGGCATGCTGCCCTTCGCCGTTGAGCGACCATGCTCGAGCTGCCGCGGCCGCGGCCGCATCCCAGAAACGCCGTGCACGCGCTGCAGCGGCGCGGGACTAGTCAAACGCAAGAAGAAGGCTGAGGTAAGCATCCCGCCCGGCGCGGACAGCGGCTCAAGCCGCGTGGTTGCCGAAGCCGGGCACCGCACGGCGGTAGAAAGACCCGCAGGGGATCTCGAAGTCACGATCGAAGTCGAGAGCCACCCGTTTTTCGAGCGCGCTGGCGACGACCTCGTCTGCGAAGTGCCGCTTTCTTTCGCCCAGGCAGCACTGGGGTCGGAAGTGGACGTTCCCACCCTCGACGGTAAAGTGAAGATGCGCGTGCCGCAGGCAACCCAACCCGGCAATGTGTTGCGCATCAAGGGCAAGGGCATGCCACGACGGATCCGGGGCGGGCGCGGCGACCAGCTGGTGGAAGTGAAGTTGGAAGTGCCCACGCATCTCTCGGATCGCGCCCGCGAGCTGATCGAGGAACTTGCCTCGGAGCTCGGGGAAGATGTGCAGCCACAACAGCGCACATTCGTAGAAAAGCTGAAGTCGTGGTTTGGCTGATGTCAGCAATCACTTTCGACTTTGGACAGACCCTCGCGGAGCTGGACACGGACATGCTGGCGGCTCGCTGCAAGGAGCGGAGGCTGCATGTGACAGCGGCGGCTTTGCAGCACCACGTGGCCGCGGGCTGGCGCGCCTATGGCGACGCGAAACGCAGCGGCGCCGAGGGACAGACCGCGTGGTGCGCGTTCATGACGCGTCTTTTGACCCTCGCTACCGGCAGCTCGACGGGCGACGCCGCCCGGGTGCCAGAAGTGGTGCAGTGGCTGTGGCGCGCGCAGCCCGAACGCAATCTGTGGCGCAAGCCCATCCCGGGCATGTTCGAACTCGTCGAAGAGCTCCTCGGCCAAGACCTGCGGGTGGGCATCGTTTCGAACTCCGAAGGCCGCCTGGCAGAGCTGGTGCAGGAGATGGGCAAGCACCATCTGTTTCACGCGATCGTGGACTCCGGCGTGCTGGGCATCGAAAAGCCGAACCCGGCCATTTTTGAGCACGCGGCGCAACAGCTGGGCGTGTCCGTGGACGCCATCACGCACGTGGGTGACGCCTGGGAAGCAGACGTACGCGGTGCGCTAGCCGCTGGCTGTCGCGCCATCTACTTTTCCCAGGAGCCAATGCCGGAGCCCGACCCCGGCAAGCCCAACCGGGTCGTGCGCGCCTTTGGCGCCGAAGAGGTCCGGCGCGCGCTGCAGGCGCCATGATACCCTGCGCGACCGAACGAACGGCTTGCTAGAAAGCGCCGGACAGGAACGAGCATGAACACACGACGCATCGCGATGCTGGGCGCTGGAAATATGGCGGCCGCACTGGTCCGAGGACTTCTCGCCTCCGGAGACGTGCAAAAGGACCAGATCCGGGCCAGTGATGTGCGTAAGGACCGCTTGGACGAGCTGACCGCAGAGTACGGCATCCAAACGACAACGAAGAATCTCGAGCTGCTGAGTTGGGCAAACTTGCTGGTGCTCGCCGTCAAACCTCAGGTCGTGGACCGCGTGTTGGACGAGATAGGCCCGCATGTGCAGCCGGACACTTTGGTTGTGAGCATTGCGGCGGGTGTACCGATCCAATCCATCGAGACGCGCCTGCACTCGGGCGTGCGGGTCGTACGCGCCATGCCGAACACCGCCGCTATCGTGCAAGCGGGTGCCACCGGGATAGCGCCAGGCGCCCACGCTACGGACGAAGACATCCAAGTCGCGCGCACGCTATTCGATGCTGTGGGTCGTACTGTTGTTTTGGATGAAAGCTTGATCGACGCGGTGACAGGGTTGTCGGGCAGCGGGCCCGCATACATCATGTTGATGATCGAGGCCTTGGCGGATGGCGGGGTCAAAGTGGGCTTGCACCGGGACACCGCGCTCTTGCTCGCAGCACAAACCGTGTACGGCTCTGCTAAACTACAACTAGAAACGGGCGAGCACCCCGGGCGCCTCAAAGACATGGTCACCAGCCCCGGCGGGACGGCCATCGCCGGCTTGCACACCCTGGAGTCCGGCGGGCTGCGCCGCACCCTGATCGATGCAGTCGAAGCTGCCACGCGCCGCGCCATCGAACTCGGTGAGGCCATGGCGAAGAAGCTGCAACGCACACCCTAAGACACACCGCACTAGTCGACCCAGACGACCGTTCCGGTCAACTGCAGGGTGATCGCCTTGCGCTCGCCAGATGCAAGCAGGGCGTTGGAGTCTTTGGAACGACCCGCTTCGGTGCGACTCACGGTGACGTGCAAGGTTCCTTGATCGTGGGGACGCAGTGTCGAACCGGCAATCTCGACGACCAACGCTTGCACGCACTCGTTTTGAAGTCGCGCCACGGCAGAGAGTGCGACGAGGGCGCCTACTTCGGCGCCACCCGGTACCCATTCGGGCAAGAAGTCGCGCCGTTCTACACCGAACGCGAGGGTCACATGCCGAGCCCGCAGTACGGGGTGACAGGCAATCGCCAAGACCTTGCGGCGACTTTCTGCGTCCAGCTCAATTTCGAGTCGCGCCACGTCGCAGCCGTATCCTGCTGCCCGCCTACTTGCCGCAGTGCTTACCCAAATCGCTGAGCACGTCGATGCCCGCAGGCGTCCACTCCAGCGCCGGATTGAAAGTGCTCGAGCCGTTGGTGTGGCCCTGGGTCACGCTGCACTTGCGACGCAGCGTCTGGTCCTGCGTGGTGGTGCTACCGCTGCCCCACGCCGTCACCGGGTCGAAGCCGATTTGACCAAAGACGTCATGGGTGGCGCCAGCGCAAGCCACTTCGTAGGCGTCGTTGCCGTTGTGGTTGATTGAGCTCGTCAGCTGATCGCAGTTTTGGGCGGAGGCGATCTGGCTATGGCAGATCACGAAGGTCTTGCCCGCGGCCAGGACACCGCCGGTCTTGATGCCCTCAATCGAGAACGGCGTCGTGCTGCCGTTCGAGTAGCGTCGCAATTCACAGGTGGACAGGTCTACCGCCGTCCCTCCGGCGTTGAATAGCTCGAGGGCCTTGTTGTTGCTGCTGCCCTCAACGTACTCGGAGAACAGCAGCTTGCCGCTCCCGCCACCGCCACCGCTGCCGCCGGTCGCCACGCCGCCGCTGCCCCCAGCACCGAATCCACCCGTGCCGCCCGTCGCCACGCCGCCGCTGCCCCCAGCACCGAAACCACCCGTGCCGCCGGACGCCACGCCGCCGCTGCCGCCAGCACCGGATCCGCCCGTGCCGCCCGTTGCACCGGATCCGCCCGTGCCGCCCGTTGCGAGGCCGCCTGTGCCCGCACTGCCAGCCCCGCCCCCAAGGCCGCCCGCGCCCGCAACGGCGCCACCAGCGCCCGCGAAGCCGCCAAACGCGCCGAAACCGCCGCTACCCGTCGACGCGCCGGTCCCGGTCGCGCCGCAGAGCCCGGCGCTGGCGTAGCCTTGGTAGGCCGCGCCACAGGATTGCTCCGGGTCTGCGGATTGGCTCAGCGCTTCCACCTGGCTCTCGCAGCTAGGTCGTAGCGAGGCGTCGAGGTTCGTACAGCATTGGGCCAGCACAGCGCACTGGCCGCCCAGTCCGCCACCGCCGCCTCCGCTGCTGCAGGCGATGACGCCAAGAAGTACCAATAGCCAAGAGCCCCGTAGCGCAGGAAGATTCATGTCGATCACGCGTGCCTCGCAAGGCCCGTGCCGACAAGAACGGCGCACAAACCGGGGAAGCCCAGCGTAGTACGGGCTGGGGCTGCCACACCTCCCTCAAATTAACGTGGCGCATTGGCCCCAGCTTCGGGCCAATGCACGTCGGGCCGCGAATGCCCCGGGGCCCAAGCCCCGGGCGCATTGCCATCGGCGCTATTCGACCCAGTCGACCTCTTGTTCAGGCATCACGCGGTAGCGCTTGTCGACCTCGTCCATGAGCTCTGCGAACCAAGTCTCGATCTTCGGCCCGTTCTTGCGCACGCTGTTCGCGTAGAAGGTGCCGCGGATGCACTCGGCTTCATCCTTGCCAGAGCGACAGCGACCGTCCACGTACACCATGATCGCCTTGGGCAAGCGCGTGGCCGTGGAGTCGCCACCGAAGTTCATCCAGTTGGCCAAGAAGATGATCGCAGCCTTGAGGTCTTCCGGCGTCTGACCGTAACCGTGCAGCAAGTAGATCACCGGGTACTTCTTGTCTTGGCTGCCGACGTGCGCGTAGCCCGGCGGCAAGGTCACGCTGACGGGGCCTTTGCGACCGAGGGAGTCCGTGAAATCGAAGTCACAGGCACCGACGACTTCACAATTCGGCGCCCCGGGAGCGGGTTCGATGGCGCCCGCCTCGTCGAAGGTGCGCGGGGCGTTGGGCCAACGCGAGCCGATGTAATACAGCGCAGACTGCAAGCGGCGTGCGATCTCCGTCGCGGTGCCCACGTGCTGGCCCGAGCCCTGCTCGATATCTTTGTCCGTCGGGTCGTTCATGCCGTAGCGCAGCAGCACGCCACCGGGGATGTCCGCCCAGTTGTTCAGACCCGAGACGAAGCTGACTGGGTCGTTGGGGTCCTGTCCAGGGATGTGCTGAGTCCCATGGTAGTAGTGCACGATGCGACCGCGTCCTGCCCAGGCGCCGGCCAGCGCCTGAGCGTCCACGGCGAAGTTGAACAGGTCCCGAGTGCCGCCGTCCGTCCAGAGGTCCAGACGTTGGAACGCGCTGTCGTCCATGGGCTTTTCGTGGGTGCCCCAGGGGTGCTGTTCGATCACCGTGCGTGAGTCCCGCTCTAAGAACGTGCGGTAACCCGGCGCGTAGTCGAACTTCCCGTTGCCTTCGCCGAAGTCGTAGGGGCTCGACGCCGTCTTGTCCACGCCGTCGAGGCCGAAGTCGCTGAAGGGTTCGCCATCATCCCAACGGTAGTTCCCCTCTGTGCCGAGGGGATTGTACTGAGGATGCCAATCGTCGCCTGCCGGGTCGTCGTTGACGCCTGCTACGTATCCTGCCTCTTGCGCTGATGCCTTGCCGTCCTTGCCCGTGTCTTCGTAGGGCTCGTGGCCCTGACGGATGATCGGCTCTTCACGATCGCGCACGCCGTTGTTGTTGTAGTCGACGGCAAGAGCGAGCTCCAGGGGCTTGTTGTTGCCGGTGGCGCTCCAAGTATTGGCGTAGGGGGAAAGCGACTTGTCCTGGGGTGAGCCGTCACACACCGTGATGACCGGGAACGTGCCGTTGGGGTTGAACTCGTCGTCGTAGTAGTTGCTCAGGACTGCCGTGTGCGCGCAGCGCTCTGCGGGGCAGGTGTTCGCGAGTTCTTTCTGCTTCGCGACGTCGGGATCCGTATCGATGGGATCCACCCACACGGCGCACTCGCGATTGCTGCGATCGCCAACCACGCTCTTGTCGTTCGGATCGATTCCCGCGGGCAGGTTCTCAGCATCCGGAGCGGAGTTGTAGCCGTTGGGATTGCCGAACATCAGGGCTAGATCCCGGAAGATCTGCACGTACTCGGCGCGGTCGAAACTGCCGCCATTGCCCGTCTTGGGATACTCGTACCACCACTCGTTGAAGGTCTGGGTGTGCTCGTAGGGCAGCGACGGGGCGGGCCGGGGCGCCAGGGTCGCGGGCGGCGTCGTGCCGTCGTTGGGCAGAAAGCCCCCCAGGTGGTTTTTCTCGATATGCCCCAGCATGTAGGTCCAGTCCACGGGTCCGCCCAGGGGCGCCAAGACGTCGAAACGCTGGTGAAAGCGGGTGCCAAAGGTCGCGGTACCGCCACCGCCCATGGAGATGCCGATCAGCGCGCGGTGCGTCAGGCGACGCTTGCGGGACACCGTTCCGCCGTCGGTCTGCACGACGGCCTGGTAAGTGCCAAGCCAGGGCGCCAAAAACGACAACGTCCAACCATTGCTGCCCTTGTCGATCCTTGGGTTGGTGATGGGGATCGTTCGAGGCGTCTTGGCGGACGGACCTGTGTAGGAAACCGTGACGTGGCGCAGCCGTGCGGCATCCGGCATGCGAGCGGGATTGATGGGCAGCGTGAACGGGATCTCGCGCTGGAACTTGGTGGCCTCCGGACCGAACGTCACCGCCGGACCCAGCGCGGTGAAACCAGACGGGATCTGATCCGCACCGCACTCTAGGGTCACATCGAACGGCGCAACGCTCCATAGGAAGCTGCCGCTGTTCGGTTTGGTAGCGCCCTTCTGCAAACCGATAGACGCCCCGGCCAAGGCGCCCGTGCCGCTGACGCTGCCGCCGTCGTCAACCTTGCCGGAACCGCTGCCCGAGCACTTCGGCAGGTCCGCACTCATAACCTCGACGCTGATCTTCTTTTCCACGTCGGTGCCGTCGCCCCGAGGAAAGCGCGCGGTAATGGTGGCGCTACCCTCGGCCTTGCCTGTCAGCTTGAGGGTCACACGTGCTCGCTTGAGATCGAGCTGCTCGCTGCTGGGCGCGTCGACCACGCTGGCGTCGTCGGTCTCGAAACTGAGCTGCTCCGGAATGCACACGTCCGGCACGACCACCACGTCGACCTCACGCGTCTTGTCGGGCGCGAGCACGATGCGCTCGGGCAAGGCGTAGACAGCGACGTTTTCCGGTTCCGGTGGGTACAGGCACAGTTCGCCAGGCCCAGGAACCGGATACGTCCCGGAGTCCGCCTTGGGCTGGGTGCCGCCACCTTCTTCGCCGTCGCCGCAGCTCGCTGCAAGAACGAGCACCGCCAGGGGCGCCGAAACTAAGATCCAGTTATTACGAGCGCTCACAAGATGCCTCCGCCCTAGATGGGTGTGGGAGGGCGCATCGTAGCGGGTCGCACGCCCTCGTGCTTTCAGCGACTCGCCGAAGGGTGAAAATAAAGTGTCCGCGCAGAGGGGCCGGGGGGGGGACAGCCTCGCTCCACGCGGACGCTTCACGAGGTAGCAGTACGCGTGCCAAATTGCAAATACCTGAATTAACAAAACAAACAGGCACATGGCGCAAGATTGGCACAACCAATGATGCACATCGCGCCAGCCGCATTTCAAATTTGAAATGCTGACAGCCTCTAACCATGCGGAGGTTCGCGAACCCTCGTCGACGACTCATGCGAGCAGTTTTCGTGCCGCGCTGCCGCTAGGTTCCCTAACGGCACTGAAAACCCCAACGCCGACCCGTCCGTTCCCGGTCCAATAAAGTCATGGGAACCAGCGGACGGCCCGATGCGAAGTCCGCCATATTCGAGCCAGCGAGTCGGGTCGGCACCGCCCCCTCTGCATGAGCGCTGAGCTGCGAAAGGCACACGCCGCGCACGCTGGCAAGCACACGAGCCACCACGCGCCGAGACTTGAGTGCGTTGGCAGACCCCACGAAATCCAGGTACGGCTCTACCGGAAGATCGACGGAAAGCTCGTAGCCGTCTTCGCCATCGCCACACGGTCGCGGTGCTTTTGCGAGTCGCTCTGGGGTGAGGGAAAGGGGCGGGCCCGCCTCGCCACTCTCAGTATTCAAGGGGTACACATACCAGTGGGAGGCATGGCCCCGCGTGCGCACGGAACGCACGAGAACACCGAGCCCGTCGCCCTTCGAGGTGCGAACCAAGTTTGTCAGGACTCTGCCCTGAGAGCGTGGGCCGTGGCGCAGTGCGTACGAACGCAAGCTGACGAGCTTGTTGCCGACGACGCGAAAGACCTGGAACGCGTTGGAGCCCTGCGCACCGGCTAGGTACCAGGTGCTCCCCGCCTTCACGACGCTGTTCAGTTGGTACAAGCCCGCGCGTGCGACGTCTGCAACTGCGATGGGCGCCCGACCCTCTTCGAGCAAATAGAGGTCCATGCTACCG
>CBDUPW010000024.1:0-45811 GCA_965369205.1 uncultured Polyangiaceae bacterium
GCAGCGGCGTTTCCACGTGGAGCGCGCTGCTGCCGGGCCCAGCGGATACCGGGCACGACGCAGATCTCGCGCAACACGCCACCTTGCTCGAGCGTCAGTTCCACGCTTTCAACGCTTTTGGCGTGCATGTCAGCGCCGAAGTATCCGTGAGCGCGACGGCGACCGCAAAACGCAAAGCCATCGATGACTTCTTGGCGACACCGGGCAAGTGGGATTTCGAACAGTTCTCGGGCACGGCCGTGCCCCAAGTAATCGAGCGCTTCCACAAGGTAGCGGGCGCCTACGGCGGCGTCAGCATTGCCGCGGACGCATATCGCTACGGCACGCTGCGTGGTCAAGGCGCGGATTGTGCGGAGATCGATCGAGCGCGCGCCTTCGTGCTCGCGGATCTCGACGCGCTGCACCTGGCTTCGGCCATCACGGGTGTGCCCGGGGTGATCGCACGGGGCTTCGCGCGCGCAGATCTGGCCGGGGCAGGGCAGGACGTCACCCCTACGCCGCTGTTCGACGCAGACGGCGCGCCGCTGCCCGCCGTCAAAGACAACGGCACCTGGCGCGCGGACAACTCTGGCGGCTTGTATCCCGAGTACGTCTGGGAAGACTCTTGCAGCCGCGACATGCTCGCGGGCTGGGCCTTCGGTTACGCCGCGCTCTGGGAAGTGGTCCGCGATGACGACACCATCCCGAAAGACTTGAAGGCGCGCCTCAAAGCCGACGCAACGGCGATCGGCCGCTCGCTGATGCAAGTGGGGGAAGAAGGCTACGACTTGGAGATCCGCGACGCAGATGGCCGCCGCACCTTCCACGGGATCTTGCACGAGAATTCCATTGATCGCGCGTACTTCCCCGCAGTGCACAATGCCTTCAACGCGCTGCTTGCCCTCGGCATCGTCTCGGCATTGACCTACGTTTCAGAAGATCCGGATTTGATCCGCTACCTGGACGAAGAGTTGCTCGCAGAGCGCAAGCTGGACCTGATGGCGCGCGACGAGATGGACCTGCTCGACGTCGGCGTGAAGACGAACTTCTCCGGGTACAACATGGCCTTTGGTGGCGGCTACATGGCCAGCCGATACCTGTGCAATCAGCGGGCCCGGGACGTCGCAAGCGACGCCGTCGTCGTGACGCTCTACGATCCACCGGGCAAGACTCGCCAGCCCGTGGAACAAAGACAAAGCCTGTACGACATCGTCGCGGTTGCGGCTGGCTCGCGCCAAAACGCATGGAGCGGTCCCGCCGCGAGCATTGACCTAGGCGCCCTGGAGCGCGCCCTGGAAAGCCTGCGCGAATTCCCCAAGCCACCGTATTGGGACCGCGCGCGCGTCAATTGCGACGACGCGGAAATCGCGTCCGGCAAATGCATCGCAGAAGACGGCACGCCGCTCACCTTGCTGGGTTACGTCGGGCGCGGGGACGAGCTGGTGAGTGAAGAGCCCGTGCCCATGCGCGTGCGCCCTTACAGCAACTACCACTGGCGCTCGAACCCCTACGCGGTCAACGGCGAGGGCAGCGGCGACGTGCTGCTGCCGGGTAGCGACTTCCGCGTGGCCTACTGGACGGCGCGTTGGCTTTCGCGTTGAAGCGGCGGCCGAGGCGAGCGTGATGCGCTGCGCCGGGGTGTAAGGGCAGAAAGCGGGTCCACAGCAGGTTAGATCTGCAACCCGGCTTCGAGCTCGCGAAAGGATCGACCCACATGAAGATAGGACACGAAGTCTTCGCACTGTTCCGGGTCGGTGGTGAACAGCACTCCCGACGCAAGTCGCCCGCCCCCAGCATCCTTGGCCCAGACTCTGGGGTGGCGTTCAGCGGCGGCACGAGCGAATTCCACTGCAGACAAGCCCCAGCGCCGCTGTAGGGTGTTGACGTGGGCTAGGGACCAATTGCCCATAGAGCTTCGGCCCACATGGCGCTCCAGTGCGCTGCAGACATGGCCCATCGTGCTACGCACGTTGGTCTCGACCAAGGGCTGCAACTGCATCGCGCCGCGTCCGTTGCGGTAGACGAAGCCATCGACCCCAACCGGTCCCAAATATCCTGAGGGCGCGAGCTTGTCTGCGACAGCTCTTGCCACTTGGAGAAAGACGCGGTCGAGCCAGTTGGCGTCTTTGCCGTCGCCGGCCAGGAACCTGGCCACGGGCCTGGGTATCGAGGCCATGGAGCGACAGACGTAGCCGCCCAGGTACTGGCCGCGGAGATCCACTCGGCTTCGCCCCCACCCGACGCGACGCACTTTGCCAGGAGCAACCACTCGCAGTCTGAGCGAGATGTCACACACGCGGTCGAGCCATGGCTGCACCTGCACGCAGGGATGATGCCCGAGAATTCGGTCCAACCACCGTTGCTGATCTTGGGTACCGACCCCCGCCTTCACGCGGATCGCATTGCGACCACTGGCGGAGTATTCAGCCTTGATCACCACATCCAAACCGTGGCGTGCATATTGTTCGGACACGCACGCCCATACTTGCTCTCGCTCTCTACAGATCTGGCCAGCCATGCAAAGCTCGGTCAGCCGAGGCAAATCAAGCTGGGCGGTTTCCGTTTCGGCGACGCCGGCAAGCACGTCTGCGAGCAGAGGCACGGCCCAAGACTTTCCGTGCAGCTGGGCAAGTTCGTCCCGCCAGGGTCCGTCATAGAAGTGGGACGCGCCCCCTTGGCCAGTCAGAAGTGGCAACAAGATCTGATGACTCCAGGGGCTCCAGCCCCAGGGTCTCAACTCTCCGAACCGAGGCACGTCGGCAACAGCCTGGCGCCAGCGGGGGCCCAAGCTGCCCGCGGGTTGCGTTGTCTCGCTGGCACTTGGCCAGCGCAGGTCGGCCAGGGAACATCCGTGGCGGCGCAGATCGGCGATGAACTCGGGTCGGGGCGGTCGCTCGAGGAGCACGATATCTTCCGCCGCGGCCATCCAGGCCGGGAGCAATTCCAGGTCCCGGCGGACCCGTTGCATGCCTTCTGAAACTTCGTCCTGGCCCAGGATTTCTTGCTCACAGCCCGGATTGAACAAATGCACCGCGGGCGGGCGGCCCTTGGAACCGGAATGCGCCTCTAAGGCATCGATGTACACATCCGGGAGGCCCGCCGCCCGTCGAAGTGTTCGCGAAAATGACAAGCCCCGAGCTCGGGCGAGATTGAGTGGCCGCACCAATGCGCTGCCGTGGGCGCGGAACAGGTCTGCGTCGTTTTCGACCGCGGACCATCGACGGAACCAATGCAGCCCATGGGCCACGTGCCGGATTTCATCGTCGCGGACTTGCCCCATGATCCGAGCCGTTTGCGTTTGTCCCTGTCTGTGGAAAAGCTCGCCGTAGTGGTGCGCAAAATCGAGATTGGCCTGTTCCAAGGTGAGACCGATGGCGGCGCAGAATTGGCTAGGGCTGCTGATCTCTTGTGCGCATCGCCAGAAATAGTCGCTAACGGGTAGGTCCCCGAAGGACAGGCCGAGAGCCTTCATTCGAGCGCAGTAGAGAGAAAAGTGGCGCTGTTCGTCGCCGATGGTACGCAGCAGGCCGGCGACGAACGCGGGCTCCAGCGCCGGGAAGCGAAGCAGTGCTAGCGCCATCAGTTCGAGAGCCATGAGCTCATGGTTGGCGAAACAGTGCAGGGCCCGCGCCTCTCCTTCATCCGTCTCGAGTTCTCGTTCCGACGGAAACGGCGCGCCACCACCTTGCGTCAGGCCAGCGCCTGGTGGACGCCCTGGCGCATCCACGTTCCGAGCCGCCGCCGGAACGACGTGCGGCACGGAGTCCCCAGCGTCGTCAGGCACCTGCACTGCGCGGCCATCGAGCAGCTTGTCACGAAGCTCCGTGCCGAACACGATGCGTTCGCAATAGGTTCGCAGATCCATCTAAGGCATTGATACCCTACGTATGCGCGAGGAAGAAGACCCGGCATGCGCCTGCATGGGCGAACCCGATTGTGATGAACCGGCTGACGGGGGACAATGCCGGGATAAGAGGAGGGCAGAGTGGCCGCCAAGAAGAAGAGCGCCAAGAAGGCGAAGAAGACAACGACCAAGCCCGCTAAGAAGATGTCCACGAAGACGGCCGTCGCTACCCAGCACGGCCCGATGTCGGCCCGCATGAAAGAGATCATGCGCAAGCACGACGACATCTACGGCAAGGGCTACTTCACACCGACCAAGGTGAAGTGCCCCCTCTGCGGCAAGGGTGTGATCGTTCCCAAGCGAGGCCGCTTTGGCGCCGAGTGGCGCTGCAACGCGGACGTCCGGCCGATGTGCAAGTTCAAGCTGGAGACGAAGCCCACGGGGAAGAAGTGCGGCTACAAGCGGCGCGGCAAGGCGTGCGGTGCGCTGATGGTCGCCGGCACGAGAACGATTCCCGATCGCTGCAGCGACAAGGCTTGCCCCAACCGCAATCCGCACAAGCTGTAGGCGCGTTGCGAGGTGCTCCACGTGCGGTAGCTCCAACGCATCCGAAGCATTGACGTTCATGTGTGTGTATTGCGATTTGCGCGGGCGCGTGGCCCCAGCGCCGCAGCCAAGAGTTGCAGTGCGCGTTCCCTCAGCTCTGCAGCTCGCGGGCAAACCTGCGCAGCATCACGCGGTCGTAGGCAGCGGGCGCCAAGCGCGATAGCCAGACGGCCAGCTTGCCCACGGGCGAGAGCACCAAGCTGTGGCGCCCCTTGCGCGCGCCGGCCACGATGGCGTCTGCGACGCTTTCCGCGCTGGCTTCGTTGCCCACCTTGGTGCGTCCGCGCTGCACGTGGCCGCCGTCGGCGTCGAGGGCGCGCTGCTCGAAGCCGGTGCGGGTGAAGGACGGGCACACCATCATCACGTGCACGCGCTCGCCGAGCTCGCTGCGTAGTGTTTCGAATAGGCCGTGCAGAGCATGTTTGCTCGCAGAGTAGCCGCTGCGACCGTACAGCGGTGTCAGGCCCGCAATGCTGGAGATCACGATCACCATGCCCTGCCGTGCCAGCAGCATGTCGAGGGCCGCTTTGGTGCAGTTGAGGGAGCCGAAGAAGTTCACTTCCATCACCCGGCGCAGCACTTCCACGCTGGTATCTGCGAAGCCGCTGCGATGCACCAGGCCGGCGTTGTTGACGAGCACGTCGATGCCGCCGAGTTTGCGGGCGACCTCGTCGATGGCGCGCTCGCAGTCTTCGAGCTCGGTCACGTCGCAGCGCACGCAGAGCGGCTCGATGCCTGCCTTCACGAGTTCTTGCTCTGCGTCGGCTAGCAGCTGTTCGTTCAGATCCAGCAATGCGACGCGCGCGCCGTCGCGGGCGAAGCGATGCGCCAGCGCGCGGCCAATCCCGCCCCCGCCGCCGGTGATGACCACCACTTTGCCGTTGAAGTCTCGGTTAGGCATGTTTCTGTGCGCGAGCATACCGCTCGAAGGCCTCCCGGGACGACAGCCGCGGTGTGTAGCCGAATTCCTGCTTCAAGCGCGCGTTGCTGAGCACCGGCCGGTACTGCAGGAACTTGAGTTGCTCGGGCCCGTACGGGGACTTGCCGAGCTTCTTGAGCACGAACAGCGCCGTAGACAGCAGCGCCGCGGGCACGGGCACAAAGCGCTTGCCCAGAGTCTTCGCGATCTCTTGGGGCGTCATCGCACCATCGCCGGCCAAATTGTACACGCCCGTGTGGCTGCCGACGACGCCACGCACCAGGCACTCCACCACGTCTTCGTCCCAGATGAAGACGAAGGGAGACGGGTAGCCCCGCACGCCGAGCATCACCGGCTTTTCGAAAAGGTCCGTCACCGGGCTGTGCACGCTTTCGCCGAGTACTGTGCCGGGTCGGAAGATGAGCTGCTTGAGCTCTGGGTGCTCCGTGCGGGCGCGCGCCAGCATCTCCTCGATCAAGCGCTTGTGATACGAGTACGCGAACTCCTGGTTGCCGCGCACGGGGTCGTCTTCACTAAGCCAGCCCGGGCTATCGGCGTGGTAGCCGTAGGCGGCCCCACTGCTGGTCACGATCAGCTTCTTCACCCCGTGGGCGAGGCAGGCGTCCAGCACGTTCTGGGTGCCCTCAACGTCAACGCGATACGCTAGGTCATCTCCGCCGTCTTTCGGCGGACGCACCACGGACGCCATGTGCACGACGCAGGTGATGGCACTGTCGCGCACCAAGTCGGAGACGAGCGGATCGCACACGCTGAGCTTCACGTACGTCACGTCCGCGTCGCACTCGTCTTCGTCCTCGTGCTGGTCCTCGCTGCTCGCGGGCACCCGGGATGAGGACGGACCCCAGGGCGTATCCGCCACGGGGGTCACGTCCAAGGCGACGATGCGCTCCACATCCTCGCGAGCCGCCAGGGCCGCGACCAGAAGCCGGCCCACATAGCCGGCCGCACCGGTCACCAGGATGCGATGCGTCCGAGTGCGGCTGCGGCTGGCGTCGGCCGCGGAAGCACCGCCGGTCGCTGCAGGATCCTCGCGGCTCACCCCGCGGGCTCCTGGTGCATCTCTTTGAACGTCTGCAGCCCCGGTGCCCACAAGTGCAGCATCGGGTCTACATCCACGTGCACCACCGCAGGTTGGTCCGAGTCGATGGCCGCCCGCAGCACGCCCTCCAGTTCCTTGGGCGACGAGACGCGGCTGCCCAGCGCGCCCATGGACCGCGCCAGGTCGTCGAACTTCGTTTCGGCGAAGTCGGCGTTGATGGTGCCCTCCTCCTTGCTGCCGATGACTTCACGCACGGTGCTCATGGCAAACTGCTGCGTCAACTTGACCATGCCCCACTGCTTGTCACACAGCACCACGAAGGTGACGGGCAGCTTGTTGCGCACGGCAGTCTCGATCTCCTGCATGTGGAAACCCATGGCGCCGTCACCCAAGATGCACACGACCTTCTTGTCTGGGTGCGCCACTTGCGCGCCGAGCGCCTGGCCCACTCCTGCACCCAGCATGCCGAGCTTAAAGGTGGCAAGCAGTGTGTTTGGAGTGCGCAGATCGAAATAGAACTGCGACCACACCGCCGTGTTACCGCCGTCGACAACGAGCACGTCCGCGTCGCCCATCAGTTTGCGAACCGTAGTGGGCACGTGCGCCGAGTGCATCGGCGTCGAGTCGTTGCCGAGGGCCTCGTCCAGCTCCTTGCGCGCGGCGGTTTTCAGCTCCGCCAGCTTCGCAGCGCGCTGCTCTCGCGCCTTCTTCATCGACGCGCTGAGCCCTGCGCTCTTCAGCTCCAGCGCCAATGCCGAAAGGAACTCCTTGGCGTCCGCCAAGATCGCCAGCTCCGTCTTGCGATTGAGGCCCAGTATGTCTTCGTCATTATCGACCTGGATCAGGCGCTGTTCTCCGGGGCGACCCCAGTACGGCGCCTTGCCCCAGAAATCCGTCTCGCCCAGGCGCGAACCCACCACGAGCACCAAGTCCGCGGATTTGCGCGCTTCGTCCAATGCACTCAGAGCGCTGGTGGGCAGAGACAGTTCGTGAGTTTCCGGCAGGGCGCCCCGGGCGCCCCAGCTGGTGCTCACGGACACGTGGCACAGCTCCGCGACCTGCTGCAGCTCTGCAAACGCTTGTGCGTGCACGACGCCGCTGCCGACGTGTAGCAAGGGGCGCTCTGCCCGGGTCATCAGCTCGGCGACGCGCTTCACATCCGCCGGCGCGGGCACCAGCTTGGAGCTGCGGCGGTATTCCTGGGGGTCCCGCAAATAGTCGTCAGCGATCTCGAAGGCGCCGTTGATCACGTTTTCGGGAATGTCGACGTGCACGACGCCGGGGCGACCTTTGTGCGAAACGCGCAGCGCGCGTCGCAGCATCTCCGGAATGCGATCGAAGCTCGGTACGGCGCCGCTCCACTTCGTCATCGGGCGCGTGACGGCCACCTGATCAAAGTACTGGAACGTGCCTCCGCGATCCGGATACGCGATGCCCTGCCGTCGGCAGCTTGTGATACACAGCACTCGGTTGCCCTCGCCGTTTTCGACGGCAATGCCCGAGAGCATGTTGGCCACCCCAGGTCCGTTGCTGGCGATGCAGACGCCCAGCTCACCGGTCAGGCGTGCGTAGGCACCGGCCATGTGCGCGGCGCTTGTTTCGTGCCGCGGCGACACCAGCTCAATGCCGTACTTCGAGAAGCTCGCGTACAGGCCCATATAGGTGCCGTCCACGATGCCAAAGACCTTCTTCACCCCTTCGCGGGCCAGCATTGCTGCCACGACCTCGCCACCGACTACCTGCTGCATGATTTGCCTCCCGGATGCTCTTTTTGGTGTCTCTTTCAATCCTTGACCGATCGGTCAAATTGGATCTACGCTATGAACCAGCAATGCGCAAGGTGAAATCGACAAGCCCACGGGGTCATGGCTATGGATGCTGACCGTACGGTCAGTTCCGGTTCAGCCGCAATCGGTGCCCCAGAAAGCGCAGATCCGTCCGCGGATCGCATCGCGGACGCCGCAGACGCGCTGTTTTGTGCCCGGGGCTACGAAGCGGTCAGCATTCGTGACATCGCCGAACGCGCCGGCGTGAAGAAGGCGTCGGTTTTCTACCACTTTGGCACCAAGGAAAAGCTCTTCGAGGGCGTGCTCGACCGCTACTACGCAGCGCACGCCGCGGCCCTGCAAAAGGGCCGGCTGTGCAGTGGCAGCGTGGACGAACGCATGCATGTGCTGCTCGACGCCTACATGGACTTCATGGAAGACCACAGTCGCTATGTGCGCCTGGTGCACATAGAAGTGGCCAGCTCCGGGCCCGCGCTGCCCCTGATCAGCCAGGGCCTACGCAAGCTGTCACAATTGGTCGAAGAGATCTTGGGCGACCACGTGCCCAGCGATGGCGCGCTCTCTGCGAAGCACTTCTTCATCAGCTTCTCGGGCATCGTCAACACCTACGCGCTGTACGCCGGTGCACTGGGCCCCATGTGGCGCAGTGACCCCCTGAGCACCGCGTCGCGCCGCGAGCGCCGCGCCCACGTGCATTGGGTCGCCGACGCACTCTTGCAGCAACTCGCGCGACAGAGTTGTTAGCTGCGCGCCCAGGGCCGGTGCCGGAATCGCCACCGAACGCCATCGGTTTCGACGCTAGGGATCGGTTTCGACGCTAGGAATCGGTTTCGGCGCTAGGAATCATGAGGGGGGGGCACGCTCGCAAGAATATCGATATGTATGCTAAGTATTTTTACGACCGGCTAGCCCCTCGTAGCGCGCGACCCCGAGGTTCATGCGCGAAGGGCAGGCGTGCCGGTGGTGACCATCGGACGCCCATCCCGAACAGGCAGCATGCGCTTGGAAGAAATGACAGCGCGTCTCTGGCTACCGCTGGTCTTGTTTGCTGCTGCATGCGGCAGCAGCGAAAGCTTCGCCTTGCACAGTCCTGGGGCGGATGCCGGGCCCGACGCGGGCAACGAAGTTGGCGGACCGGAGCCGCCGAGTACCTGGCTACTGCGTGTCGGGTCCCCCGGTGTCGATCGCATCCTGTACATGGATGTCGATGCGGGCAGCGGGGATGTGTTCGTCGGATTGGAGCTCGCAGGCGAGGCGATGTTGCAGGGCCACGTACTCTCCGGTCGGCGTGTCGCCGTCAGTCGAGATCATGCCGGGAACCGTGCTTGCGGCCGAGAGGGACGAGGGCGCCGTCCTTGTTCTCGATGAGCATGGCGCCGTGGTCGATGTGATCCGCTTCCTGAGCGATCGGCCATCCCGGGCGCCGTGGATCGAGATGGGATCGGACAAGCGCCTCGTCGTTGCAGAGGCATTCGCGACAAATCTCAGGATCGGCAAACTCGCTGTCGAGACGAGTTCCGGGGACATCGATATCTTCGTGGGCAGCCTGGGCATCGACTGAGGCTGGGGTGGCGACCACGCGCCAAGACGAACGACGTGGCCCAGAGCGAGACGAGGGGCCCAGAGCGCAGCAGCTCCGCGACCCAAACCATCTTCCAGGATTCGCTTCGCCTACCTGCAGCAGAGCGCGGCGCCACAGTTTTCCGAGACGGAATCCGTGCAGGCGTCTGAGGCCCAGTCGCAGTTCGGCACGTTGGCGGTGCGGATGTAGTACGGCGCGGAGGGATTGTCCGTGACGTGGATATACAGATTGTTGGTGGTGCCGCAGGCGCAGGCCGCGTTGCCGCCGTTGCAGTTGCAGCCGGCGGTGCCCAGGTAGGTGTACACGGCTGGGTTGCAGAGCTTTGCGGCGGTGCACAGATCCCAACCCGCACCGAGGCTGGTGCAGGCGCTCTTTGCGGCGCCGTGCTGGAGGCCGGTCTTGTTGGCCATGAAGAAGCAGGTGCCGCCGATGTCTTTGCCCGCTACGGACGTGCCGGTGCAGCCGAGTGAGCCGCCGCCGCCGGTTCCGCCCGTTGCGCCGCCGGTCCCGCCCGTTGCGCCGCCGGTTCCGCCCGTTGCGCCGCCGGTTCCGCCCGTTGCGCCGCCGGTTCCACCCGTTGCGCCGCCGGTTCCACCCGTTGCGCCGCCGGTTCCTCCGGTAGCGCCGCCGGTTCCGCCCGTTCCGCTGAATGCGCCGGTGCCACTCGAGCCTGCGGCGCCGCCAGTGGCGCCAGCCGATCCGCCCGCGCCTGCCGTCGCCCCAAAGCCGCCGGTGTTGCCACCGCCCGTGCCGAGCGCGCCGAAGCCGCCGGTGCCCGTGCCGCCGGTGTTACCGCCACCCGTGCCGAACGCGCCGAAGCCGCCGGTGTTGCCGCCGCCGAAGTTCCCACTACCACCGCCGCCGACGTTGTCATCGGATGATGCCGAGCAGCCCAGGGGCAGCGCGGCCAGGGCGAAAAGGGACAATGCAGCAAGACCTCGAAATGTCATCGGAACCACCTAAGCTTGGCGAAATGGAAAAATGAATTGGCGGACCAGCGTCACGCTGGCCCTGCGTCCCGACAGGACGCGGTTAAAGCTTGTCCCCCATGATGGCGTAGAGCGCGAACGCCGTGCCCATACACCAGCTCCACAGGGTCATGACCGCGCCCAAGCTATAGGTCTTGAAGCGGACACGCTCGGAGTTCTGCCAGCCCCAGAGGAAAGCGTACGCGACGGTCACTAGACCGAGGAACGCTTTGCCGACGTCTTCGTGACGCGCCATCTGCCACACGACGACCAGCAAACACACAGCGCTGGCGACGGCAAAGGCGATGACGAGGGGGAGCAGACCCATGGCGGCGCGCATCCTGACTCGCCGCGGCCTGCCTGGCAACCCCACCCTCGTTTCAGCGTTTTTTCAGCGCCGCTCAGCGTGCCGTCAGGGCTTGGGCGACGTCTTTTGCGATGTGCACCACGGCCTCCGCGGAGCCCGGACTCGCGGCGGTCATCAGCAAGAAACCATGGATTAGGTGCTTGAAATCCTTGGTCTGTACGTCGACGCCGGCTTCTGAAAGGCGCGCGGCGTAGGCCAGCCCTTCGTCGCGCAGGGGGTCGAGGCCGGCCACATACACCAACGCCGGGCACACGCCGCTGACGTCCGGCGCCAGCAGCGGGGAAGCGTCGGGATTCAGGGCCACCGCTTCGTCCTTGCCCGAGTAGTGGTCGTAGAACCAATTGATCATGTGAGTGGTCAAGAACCAGCCCACACCAAGCTGCGCGTGAGAAGGCAGGGAACGTCGCATGTCTGTGCCCGGATACACGAGCACTTGCAGCGCGGGCTGGATGGCGTCGCCCCGGGTCTTGAGCGCGACGACAGCGGAGAGATTGCCGCCGGCACTGTCGCCCATGACCGCAAGTCGTTTGGAATCGATGCCGTGCGCTTCAGCGATCTTCGTGATCGCGCGGAATGCGGCAACGCAGTCTTCGGGCGCGGCAGGGAAGGGGTGCTCGGGCGCCAAACGATAGTCGACGGAGATCACGCGGACTCGCGCCAGTTGCGACATGCGCGCGCACAAACCCTCGTGGGTATCCAGATCGCCGGTCACGAAACCGCCGCCATGGTAGAAGACGATGCCCGGCGCGCCTTGGGGCACTCCCCGGGCGTGGTACAGGCGCGCCGGCAACGGGCCCGCATCCGTCTCTAGAGTCAGCGGAGTGATCGACACGTCGTCAGGCGCGGGCTGATCGGCCACGGCGATGTTGATGCACATGGCGCGCCGGGCTTGATCCGCAGTGCGACCGTGGAGCACGGAGTCGCCGCTCAGGTCGTCCAAGCGCAGCATCGCTGCGATCTCGGGTTCGACCTGCGCGGCGAGGGCTCCGCGGTTCTTGGCCAAGGCATCGCGGGTCGTTGGACTCCGCAACAGCACGCTCAGCGCGCGTTTCATCACCGAAACCCGTAGGCGCTCCGCTTTGCTCAGTTCCACGGCCAGAGCCCTATCACCACGCCGGGCCGAGCGGAAGCCGGTGCGCGCGCGCCTGCGGACGACGCAGCTGGGTCAGCCGTTAGTAGAGCGTGAGCGCCTTCTGGATCAGGCCTTTGATCTCTGACAGCTCGGTGTCGGTGCCCGCCGGGTCAACCGCGGCGATCTTGGCGAGGGTGGCAGTCAGCTGGTCCTTCGCCGTGAGCGGGTCTTTCAAGGCCTCCGCGTAGGCGATGATAGCCGCGGCCTTGTCCTGGTACTTGGTTTGGGTGGCGAGCAGCGCGCCGAAGGTGGACTGCACGGCGACTTCTTTTTCGAGATGCGACACGGGCGTTTGCCAGCGCGCGATGACTTCGATGGGATCGCCGGCCGAGTACTCGGCGCTGCTGCAGGCGCGGACCACTTGACTGAAGACCATGGCGTCACCAGGCGCCAGGTGTTGCGGTTCGATTTCCTTGGGGTTCGTCGAGTACTCCTCGCCATAGAATTTCTCGATGCCCATGTACCAGGGCAGGCGTAGCTCGACTTGTACGCCGCGGGCGGCCACGTCCATCACCTCGTCGAAGCGTGTGTCGAACATGCGCTTAGCCTCAGCGCCGCTGTCCACGAATACATAGGCGCCCCGTCCGGCATCGGTCACCGTGTCCATCATCATATCGTTCACGCCCTCGCCGACGCCGACGCCGACCAGGTAGATCCCGTCGCCGTCGTTGAGCAGCGCGCCTTGACCGATGATTTTTTCGTCGGTCTGCCCGACGTTGGCCACGCCGTCACTGATCACGATGACCCGATTGAGCTTGGTGGATTCGAAGTTTTTCTGGGCCAAGGCGTAGCCCTTGTTCAGCCCGGCGGACAGGTCCGTGCCGCCGTTCGCGGATAGGCTGTTGGCGATCCCCAGCAGCTTCGCGTCGTTAGGACCGGTGACCACGTAGGAGTCGAGCAGTACGGTTTGTGATGTGCTCCAGGTGACCATGCTGACTTTGTCGCCCTGCTGCAGTTCGCCTGCGAGCACCTGCACGACCTCGCGTTCGAGCTGGATCGGGCTGCCGCCCATGGACCCCGAAGTGTCCAGCACGAAGGTGAGCACCATGGGACGCCGCGAAGCGGGCGCTGCCTGCGAGGCGACACCGATCGTCAACTCGAAGCTGCCGTCGCTGTCGCTCTTTTTCATCTCCGGGACGATCCCTAGGCTGCCTGCCGCAGCTGGGGCGTAGCCGACGTTGTAGTAGTTCAAGAACTCGTAGGTACGGATCAGGCCACCAGGAACTTGTTGCCCACGCTGGATCAGGTCCCGGGCGATGGCGGGGGACGCCATGGAGTTCGAATCGTCCGCCGACACGAAGAAGACGGCGTCTTTGCTGTCGTCTAGCGCAGCACAAGCGTCGGGCGCGTCGCCTGCGTCTCCGGCGTCGGCCTGCGCGTCCGGGCCGGCATCTGGTGCGCCCTCGCCCGGGCGATTGCCCTCGCCGCCGTAGTTGCCGGCGCCGGAGCCACCGTAGCCAGTGCCTGCGGAGCCAGCTCCGCCCCAGTACCCGGCGGCACCGCTGTCCATGCCCAGGATCCCTCCGCTGCCACCACTTTGGTTGCCGCCGCTGCCTTCGAGGGCGGCAGAGCCCGCGTCGTTTGAACTCCCGCAGGCGGCGATGCCGCTCAAAGCGACGGCGATGGCGATGGCACTAGCAAAGATTGCGCTGTTCTTCATGGGGATCGGACCTCCGTGGCTTTGGCGCCAACGTCCCCATCGCACTGAACGTGCCAAGGCGGTTTTCTCGGCAAAGAGCAGGCGTTGGCTCAGCACCCGGGTGGCTCAGGGATCGCAATTGCCCAGCTTGGCACGCAGTGGCACAGGCGGAACGTCGAGTCGTGTAAAGTGCCCGGCGCTGTCCGATGATCGACGAAAACGCCTACGGCCTTTGGCTCAGTTACTACGACATCGAAAACGAGGAGTACGCCCTGGAGCGAGAAGCGTTTGTGGAGCGCTTGAGCGAGTTTTCCAGCTTGCTGCGTGACTGTGTGCGGTCCTTTCCCCTGGGCACGGACCTGCATGCCGTCGACCTGGGGCACGCCGTGTACGTGGAGATGGCAGACGGCAGCGAAGAAGAAGACCCAATCGTCTGGCTGAAGATGACTCGCGCGCGCATGACGGGGCGCAACTTCCAAACCGCGGCGATCTTGACCTACGGTGGGCGCTGGACGGACGAAGAGGACGGCATCGTCGAGCTCGACCCATTCGACAAGGGCGGCCTCGTGCGCATCGGTCACGCCAGTGAGCCCTTGCGCAAGGCGCTCTACGCCGACGCCGCGTCGCGTCGGGACGAAGAACTCGACGGCTGGGGACCCGGGCTGTACGTGGATACGGAGGCCGTAGAAGCCATGGGCCGCGCCTTGAAGAACGCGCCCACGCCGCTCAATGCGTCCGGCGCGACGTTCTATCGCCTGGGGAAATAGCGTCGGAGCGCGAGGCGCGACGCACCTGAGCTTCGCGAGTGCCGGCTAGCCGCGCGCTTTGATGATCAGATAGCGCAACGGCTCGGACGCCGAGGCGTTCTCGATGGCTAGGGTTGCACCCAGGGGCAGCTGCACCACGCTGCCACCTTGAAGCAGCTGCTCGTCGCCACTGACTGTGGCACGGCCATCGCCGGAGATCCCCACCACGATCTCTGCGAATTCTTGCTGCACGTGAGTGCCCACGCTGCCCCCCGGGTCGAGCTCGCATCCGAGCGTGGCGGTAAACGGCGGCAGCGGCGCGGCGCCTAGGTTCCAAACGCGCACGGTAGCTTTGCCACCAAAGAGCGCCTCCCGCGCGTCGTGGGGCAAAGAGCGATCAAAGAGCTGAGCAGGCATGAGTGGGCGCAGTGTCGTCCGTCACTGATACTACTGCAAGCCGGCGCTTCGCGAGCGCTACTGCGCGCACTGGGCTTGCGCGTCGTCCGCCCAGTTCGAGTCGCAACTGGCGTTGACCTTGAACGCCTTCCCAGCGTTTGGCCCATCGGTGCAACGGCAATCGAGCGAGCCGTTGGATGCTGGTTGGCACTCCGCGCCGAAGGGACGCTTGCCGTCGCAGTAGATACTGCACTGGCCGTTGCTGCTGCCGCCGCCTTCGCAATTTGGCTGGCACGCGCCGTAGGCCTCGACCGCGCCTGTGCAGGCGGCGTCGAGCTGCGGGCCGTCTTCGCCGGCAACGCAGTGCCAAGGATTGGAGATGGCGCACACCAAGAGCGCTTTGAACTCCGCGGCGCAGCCCTCTTTCAGGGCCTCTGCCGCGCTTCCCGTCGCCTCAGCGATGCAGTTGTCCACGTTACACGGGAGTTTTTCGATCTGCGCGCAAGCGGTTTCGATCTCTTTGGTTGGAATGGAACCGCCGCCGCCGCCGCCACCCGCCGCGCTGCCACCACCGGAACCAGCGAAGGCGCCACTGCCGCCGTTGCCTGCGCCTGCGCCGCTGCCGCCATTGCCGCCATTGGCGCCGTTGCCGCCGAAGGCGCCCGTCCCCGCCTGTGCGCCGCTGCCACCGGTACCGTCCGAGGTCGACGAGCCGCCGCAGCCGTACAGCGCGATGGCTGCGATGAAAAGCCCCCCTGCAACGTGACGCACGTTCATTTCGCCCTCCAACTAAGGTGTACGCAGTCATGGCATACGCCAGCGGCCCGAGCAAGCGCGCGCCGCGAACCACCCGCGCAGCGGCAAGTGCGGGTGGGAACTATCAGACTACGGCGCGTCCGTGCCGGCACCCAGCGGAGCAAGCTCCGCTTTGAGCCGTTCGATCTCGGCCTTGTACTTGATGTCGAAGCTCTTGATCTGCTTTCGCAGGTCCGTCAGCTTGTCTTCCGCAGCGAGGATGCGCGTGACGATGGGATTGGCGCCTGCAGCGGCACCACCTTTATCGCCCATGGCCTTGAGGTGGTCACGCAGTCGCTCCAAATCTGACTCGGTCGTCGCGCGGTCCGCTTCGGCCTCGCTCTTTTGCTCTTCCACGCGTTCTGCGGCTTCGAGCACTTTGATTGCCGCCTGCAAACGCGCCTTGTCGGCGCTCAGCACGGCGGGGGCGTCGTGCATGCGGCTCAGGTCGTCGACGTCCAGATTCGTGACGCTAAAGTCGCGCTGCAGCGCTTCGTCGATGTGCAGCGTGCGATCCGACTTAGACCGCGCCGGCACGCGAAACACTGCGATGGGGCGATTGTTGCGCGCGTCGTAGTCCAGTTCGTCGGCGCCCTTGGCTTCCGCGTTGTTCACGACGTCCAGTTTGAGCGCGACCAATCGCGTTTGGATGCTGCGGTTTTCGATGGCGTAGTTGCGCACGTGGTGCCGCACGAAGTGCTCGATCAACTGACCCTTCTCCAGCTTCAAGCGCTTGGTTTCTTCGGTCTGCTTGAACTTCTTCGCGTCGAGCTCCACATCCAGGTCTACCCCAAACTCAAAGAATGCGCGTTCGGTCGGCTTCATGCGATCGAGACCGGATTCGCCAGCGAAGGCTTTGCTTTCGTAGACGCTCACCGTGCCCGCAGGCATGGTTTGTCGGGTACCGTTGGTCAAGCGCATTGCACTGCGCCCGGTCTCGCCCGGAGCTGAAAACCATGTCATCCGTCGGATCGGCACGCGCTGTGCGAATAGCGGCACCAGTGCAGAACCGTGTGCTCGCAGTTCCACGGGCTGGGGCAAGCCGTAGCTGAACAGCGCGCCGCTCTCCACGCCGGAAGCTGGAGCGATCGCGGCCAGGTTGCCGATGGCCAGCTCGTTGCTGGCACTGACGCGGCCGCTTACGGATGTGGAGCCCATACGTACCCGGGGTGCGCGGGACAGACGTCCGTGACCGGAACCGTAGCCCTGTCCGGTGCCGGTGCCGGATCCGTGACCCACCGTTCCCAGGTTGTCGCCCCAGATCTGATCTGGGGTGCGGTCCACGAGCTGTGGCACCGTGGAAAGCTGCTCAGCCGGTTCCGCCAACTGCCGACGCGAGTAGCGCGGAGCCGCCAGCGGGAACAGGAACGAGTCTGGGCGTCCGCTGACGAGTTCGACTTCGACTTTGTTCCAAGCCTCGTCGGAATCGTTATGGATCAGCGCCCAGCCTTGCAGGATCGCCTGGTCGGTTTTTACGTCGACGATCAGGCGGTACGACGTTCGCCACACGGGCACTTCCGCAATGTATCCCAGGGTGACGGGCCGCTCACTGGACGCCAGCACGCGCAGGGTGCGTTGCGCCCGCGCTGCGCGCACACTTAGAGTCTGCGCAGCGTCGTCGATGCGATCTGCAAGAGCCGAGTCCACGGGCTTGAGACCACGCAGCTCCGATCCGTGCAGGCGTCGGATCTCCCCGCTGTCTGACTGCAGCAGCAGCCATGGATCGTTGGCAGCCTGGGGCGGCGCGCCGTCGTCATCGTCATCGTCATCTTCGGTGTTCTTCTTCTCCTCTTTGGACCGCTTCTTGTGCTCTTTTACCAGCGGCGCGTCGAATACGTCCAACACGCGGGCCTTGAAAGTCTCGTCCTTCGTGCGCACTTCTACCCACGCGCCCTTCATGCCCCCGAGCACACCGCGGAAATCTACGGGCTGCTCGGCGTCTTGGGGTAGGCCGGCAAGCGCCCGTGCCATGCCTTTGCTGACGACGCTCTCGAACTCGATTGCGCTCACGCTTGCTCGACCATCTTCGCCGACTACGACGAGGGTTTTGAGCGCGTCGTCCACGTGTGCGGCAGGGATCGGCAGAGACACGTCGGCTCCACCCATGCGCCCACTGCGTTCGAAGTAGCCGACGCCAGTTTCGTACAGTCGCAGGCGCTTCAAGGGCAGCACTCCCGCGGGGGAGTTCGCGTCGTGATTGCCGGCAGAAGCGCAGCCGAATAGGGCCGTAACAAGAAGGGAACCAAGCACGAGCTGTTGTCGCATGACGGGTCAGGACATCAGAAAGCGCGCAGGGTTCCAAAAAAACTGCGGGAATCCTTGTTTACACGCCGAAGGCACCGTGATTCGAAAAGCGACGTTCTAGCCCTGAGCAAGTTCGAGCAGGCGTGGAAAGGTCGGCGCCTCTTGCAGCTCTGCGCTCAGCACGCTGGCTGCCGGGTGTGGGGCCAGGATCAGAGTACAGAGTTCTTTTGCGTGACTCAGGTTGGCACGCTCTGCGTCTGCCTGCGGGCAGCGCTCCGCACCAAGCAGATCCCGAAGCCAGAGTCTCGGACCTGCGTCGATCGCGAATCGGTCGAGGCGCGCGTCCGGAAGCGCCACGCTCGCGTTGCTCAGCGCGGCGCAGAGCAAGATGGCGTCTTCGCACAGAAGTCGCGCGTCCCGGACTTCGATGCCTCCGTCTTTCTTCAGGCTCTCGAACGCGCCTCGCCCGCGCAGCGGCACCGCGAAGTAGGGCGTGCCGTCGGCGCTGGTCCCGGATCCAACCGGATGCAGCACACTAGGAAACAGTAGCCCGGCGCCCACGGCTGCGGCTGCTTCGTACGCCTCTGCTTCGTCCGCTGCGCCCGTGCGCAGCCAAACTGGTTTTCGCCGATCGAGGGAAAACGCGATCTGAAAACGAGAACCGCCCCGCCGCGGTTTTGCATCGGACTGCGGGACCGCGAATCGACCGAAGCGGGGGCCGGCCAGGGCGTCAAGCCAACGCACGGGTCGGCGGAAGCCTGGCGCGTCTTTGCACAGGCGTTCCAAGATCTTCTTGGCGTCCGCGTCGCGTTCTGCCGCGAGATACAGCCCGGCAAGCTCCATCATGGCGTCTGAGCGCTCCCGTTCATCGGAAAGCGCCGAGGCAAGCACGCGTAGTCCTGGGCCGACGTCACCGAGGGCGCTACCCCCAAGGGCGACCCCCAGCTCGAAAAGCCTCCGCTGCGCCGTCGGCTGGTGCGCGCGCAGTACCTTGTCCCGTGCTGAAAGCAACATGCGCACTCCGCTCGACAGTGCTTCGCCGTCGAAGGGGTTCTTCTTATTCTGCAGCACCACCGCGTGCGCAGCACGAAGCGGAACGAAGGTGTCGCCCAGGCTGGTTGGAAGCTGCTCTGCGGAGCTGTCGAAAGCGTCACGAAACGTTGGACTCTGCAGCAGACCGAATAGCAACTGCGGGCGATCCCGTTCATCGAAGAGCTCGGCAATCAGGTCCAGTAGCCTGCGCATTTGCGCTGAGGAGATTTGCGAAAAGTCGATCTGGCGCAACGCGCGCGAAAGCGCTGCCGTGGCGTCTTCTTGGGAGGCGCTTTCTTTGACGCTCTCCAAGTACAGCAAGAGGTAGGCAACGTCCGGTGACATGCGCACCATGCCAGCGAGCAGGCGACTGCGCGCAGCCGGATCGAGGCGCTGTGCTGCTAGTTCTACGCGCGCGCGATCGACTTTGCCCAACAGGTGCTGGCATACGCCGCGATGCGTCGGTTCGCGTGCGCCGTTGAGCAACAGGTCCTCCGCGGCGTTGAGCCGAAGCTGCAGCATCTTGCGGTTGTCGCGCAGGAACTTGAAGTGCTCGCGCATCTCGGCCACTTCGGTGGGGTTGAGGGGCACGTCGGCGGGTTTGGAGGTGTCGACGGGCTTGGCTTGAACGATCACCGCCGCGGGTGACTCCGGGGCGCGCCCGGGACGGCGCCTGCGTCGAGAGCGTTTGCCCGGAGCGCGGCCCGAAGACTGGCCCGAAGACTGGGAACCCCGTGCGCCCGGTCGCTGGTCTCTCGTTTCCCTCGCCACCCAGTGTCGATACGTCATTGGCTGCCCCGCTGCCAGCCTTTGCGTACCCCCCTCGGATCGTCTCCTGGCGAAGTGGTATCCTGAGCTTGGACCCATGCCCAAGCTCCCTTTTCTCCCATCCTTCCGCCAATGCCTGGCGCTGTGTGCCTGTGGGCCGTGGCTGTGGGCTTGCGGCAGTGAAGAGCGCGCCGCGCCGCCCGCCCCTGTGCCCGACGCCAGCGCCGACAGCAGCAGCCCGCCAGACGCGCAGGCAGATGCACTGGCCGATGCCTCGCCAGATGCGCAGGTGGATGCGGCATCGGATGCCCTGGCCGACGCGGGTTCTTGCGCGCCCGACGCGGAAAAGGAGTGCAAAGTGATCCTGCCCTCGCATGGAGGCGTGATCAATTGCTTCATTGGAAAGCAGTACTGCGTGGACGGCGGTTGGGGTCCTTGCGAAGAAGCTCGGGATCAGTAGCGCTGACTGCCCGCGGCCCTTTCCTCGCGCGGCCCTTTCTTCGCCCCGGGGATTTCGTTACGCTTTGACATGCGAAAATCCCGGACTGCGCTTCGGTTGCGCCGGACAGTGCAGCGCACCCTTGCCAAGTTTTCCCTGCTTGCCCCGGGGGATCGGGTGCTCGTTGCGATCAGCGGAGGCAAAGACAGCTGGACCATGCTGGCGCTGCTGGAGACGTTCATTCAAGGATTCGAAGGTGCGGAGCTGATCGCCGTGCATCTGGATCAGGTGCAACCTGGATACGACGGTGCGCCATTGCTCGACCATTTGCGAGGGCGGTCCACCCGGTTCGAGATCATTCAGGAAGATACTTATTCCGTCGTGACCGAAAAGCTCAGCGCAAACCAGACCTACTGCTCGCTGTGTTCTCGGCTTCGGCGCGGGATTTTGTACACAGCCGCAGAGCGGCTCGGTTGCAACAAGATCGCCCTGGGGCACCATCGGGACGACGCCCTTGAGACCTTCCTGATGAACCTCTTCCACGCCGGGCGGCTCCAGGCGCTGCCCGCGAAGTACACGACGGACGATAGCCGCTTCGAAGTAATTCGACCGCTGATCGAGTGCGCAGAAGCGGACATCGCGGACTACGCCACTGAGCAGGGTTTTCCGATTCTGCCCTGCAATCTGTGCGGCTCCCAGGAGGGCCTCCAACGTGAGGCGATGGCCGAACTGCTGACCACCTTGGAGTCGAAGCACCCGAATCTGCGCGCGGTCATGCTGAACGCCTTGGGCAACGTGTCGGCGTCGCATCTGCTCGACACAGACCTGGCGGAACTGTGCGCGCAGTCTCCGCGGCCTAAGCGCACTCCGAAAGCAGCGTCGCGGCCCCATGCCCGCGCGTTGCCGGTGATCTCAGGTTGAGCACGCGGCGCCCAGGGCGCGTCAGCTGCGCACGAGCAACTTCGCGCGCACGCCGTCGCCTTTCGGGCGCAGCGTGACAGAGGGTCGGAACTCCAGGCGCTCCCCAGGCATCAGCTCAAAGTGAAAGCGCTGACCGAATAGCGCCAGCAATAACGTCGCTTCCATCATGGCAAAGTGATTGCCGACACACACCCGCGGGCCGCCGCCGAAGGGGAAGTAGGCGAAGCGGGGCCATGCCTTGCAACGCTCCGGCAAGAAGCGATCTGGGTCGAATTCCTCGGGATCGGGAAAGAAGCGCGGGTCCCGGTGCACGACCCACTGCGGCAGGATCAACTGCGTGCCGGGCTTGATGGCGTACCCGCCGAGCTCCACTTCGCGAGTCGCTTCACGGCCGATGACCCACACGGGTGGGTACACCCGCATAGACTCTTTGATGATGCGCTCTGTGACTTGCAGCGCCTTGGCGTCTTCGGCAGTGGGCATGCGCCCACCCAGAACCGTGCCGAGCTCCGCGTGAAACTGTTCACGTACGTGGCGATGTTGGGCAAGCAGGTACAAGCAGTGGGTCAAGGCCAATGCCGTGGTTTCGTGTCCCGCGATGAACAGCGTGATGCACTCATCACGCAGTTCCTGATCGCTCATGCCCTTGCCGGAGTCGTCTTTTGCCGTCAGCATGGCGCCAAGCAGATCGTCACCGGACTCCGCTTGCTTGCGTCGCTGCTTGATGATCTGGAACAGAATGTCATCGATGCGGCGAACCGCTCGGTTTAGACGCACGTTTGCCGGCGTCGGGATCCAGGGTGGCAGCCGCACGGCGGCCTCCACGCTCTCAGCGAAGAAATGATTGAGCACCGCCATGGAGTGTTCGACAACGCGCGCATCCGCCTCGATATCCGCGTGGAACAACACTTTGGCTACGATCTCCAAGGTGATCCGGCTCATTTCCTGGTGCAGATTCACCACCTGACCCGGCGCCCAGGATGCACATTCGTGAGCCGCGACCTGCGTCATGGTGTTCGCATAAGCTGCGATCTTCTTGGGTGTGAAAGCGAACGCCATCAACTTGCGTTGGCGCTTCCAGTGGGCACCTTCGCTGGTCACCAAACCGTTGCCCAGGGCGCGGGATAGATCGTGCGTGAACTTGTCCTTGATGTAGCTTCCGCTGTCTCGGACCAACACTTGCTCGATGTCCGCGGGATCCGTAAGCAGGAGCAACTCGCGGTCGAACATGCGCAAGCGCGCAACTGGGCCGTGCTCGCGTGCGGCACGTGTCATCAGCTCCAAGGAATCGCGAGCGAACTCCAGGGCATGCCCAATCAGCGGTGCGCCCCGGGGCCCGGAGGGACGCCTCACGCTCATTTTCGCGTCGTCGAGCCTAGGCTCATCATTGCCAGCCTTCGCTCTTGTACCAGGCGATTGTGGATTTCGCTTGGGAGCCCAGAAAGCCCGAGCCACCTGTGAGCAGGATCGTCATCTCACAGTTCCTTCTCGTAGAGGCGGTAGGTCTTGTAGATCTTGCCGCCCATGAGCTTGATCCCCACGTTTACGGGTGCGTTGTCTTCCAGAGTCCAAGAGAGCTCACCCCAGCGCACCCCGACGCGCTCGGCCGCTCGGTGCATCTTTGTATACAAATACGTGCTGAGACCGGCGTACTTCTTCACGCCGCGCAGCTTGCGACGGATGCCGAGGATGACCAGGCGTGCCGTCGTCGGTCCTTTGACCTTCAGGCGATAGAGCAGCTTGCCGACGTTGACGGGTGTCAAGCGCCCGCCGAAGTCTTGGGTCATCTCGTTTAGATTGGGCAGCGCCAACGCGACCGCAACGGCTTCGCCGTCGACTTCTGCGATGTACGTCAGCTCTGGGATCAGAATGAGCTTCATGTCTTCGGCCATCTTCGAAAGCTCCGCTTCCGACAGTGGCACGAAGCCCCAGTTATCGCTCCATGCGTCGTTGAAGACGTCCATGATGATGCGAACATCACGCTCGATGTGTTTCTTGTCGACGTGGCGTAGCGTCAGTTCCGGCAGCTTCGCGACGTCGTCGTGAGCTTTCTGCGCCCGTTTTGAGACGTCTCCAATCGTGTAACGCCAGGCGTATACGTCCTTGAGCTTGTTCAAACCCGCTTGCTCGATCAGCCCGCCTTGGTACGGACGGTGGTGCGGCATCATGATCATCGGCGGCGTGTCGAAGCCGTCGATCAGGCACCCCATCTCCTCGTTGATGTTCAGCGAAAGCGGTCCGCGGATGCGTTTCATGCCGCGGTCCTTCAGCCAATCACTGGCGGCATCGATCAGCGCCTTCGCGACTTCCGGGTCATCCACAGTGTCCAAGAAGCCGAAGAAGCCGACGTCATCTTTGTAGCGTTCGAGGTGGCTCTTGTCGATTTGTGCCGTGATGCGGCCGACGGGCCAACCGAGCCGATAGGCCACGAAGGCAGTGCCCTCTCCGTGCTGAAAAAACGGGTTCTTCTTCGACAGCCGCTGTCCGACTTCGAAGTTCAAGGGGCGGACGTAGTTCGGATCGTCCCGGTAGATCGGGTCGACCACATTCAAGAAGTCCTTTAGCTTGCCACCGATAGGGATTTCGCGGATTTCGACTGCCATGACGGCCGCGAGTGAAGGCCGGCCCTGGCGCCCCTGTCAACTCCGCCGTCGGAGCCAGAAGAATCCTGCCAGCGCCAGGGCGATCCAGGCTTCGTTGCCTCGCGGCGTCGCCAGTCGACAGCCGCAGCCGCCCTCGTCGGATACGGTGTCCCCGCGAGGGGTGCCACTCGCGCCCGCCGCCCCACCCGAAGCCAAGGTGGCGCCCGCGCCCGCGAAGCCGATGCCAGCGTCGGTGCCGCCAACCGCCGCGCTTCCGCCTGCGCCCTGGCCGCCGGCGCCGGCCTGTGCGCTGCCGCCGACTCCGCCGGCGCCCGCATCTGGCTGCGGTGGGCCGGCGCACTCGCAGTAGTCCGAGCCGTGGCCGTTGTTTGCGCCGCACGCAATGGGCGTATTCGCTTCTTTTTGGCAGCCGGGCTCGCCGCCGAATCGCGCCACGCATGTCATTCCAGCGGCCGCGCAAAACTGCGAGCAGCCGGAGCCATCCGTGAACACTCCGGCGCAGGTGGTCGGCGAGGAATCGCAAAGTTCGTAGCTGGGATTCTGCTGGATCCCCGCGCACGGGTTGGTCGGGGGACCCGCGTCGGCAGTACCGTCGCAGCTCACCAGTTTGAACGTGGTCACGTCGGTGGAATCGCTTTGCCCGTCGTCCGTTCCGTCCAGCACCAGACGGCAGTTGCCTGCGGGTGCGCAGTACGCGGTTCCGACTACGACTTTGGTGCAGCCGCTTCCGATCTGCTGGTTGACGACTTTCTTCGTCGAACCGCCTTTGTCGTCGTACAGCACGTAGTCCGCGTCGGTGGTGCGGTTCTCCGTCGCGCGGAAGCTGGTGGTGACTTCATAGTACCCGGCGTCAGTGATCTTTGGTTTCCAGGTCGCCTTGTCTTTGCGCGTGCCATCGCCCACGGTGTGGGAAAGGTAGCGATAGGTGCCCTGACAGGCGCTGACGTTGTTCGACAGCCAATTCTGTGGCTTGTCTTCGGAGTAGCCGCTGCCAGGCACGTCGTTGTCGACCGTGATCGTGGCGCCCACCGGACAGGCCGCTTGCGCGCTTCCCACCAGGCAGAGCATTGCGCCAAGGATTCCGACGCAGAACTTCATTTCACGCTGACGGACCACTTGAATGCCTCCACGTGCCACTCCTGGGCATGCTCGTATTTGCCTACTGTAACGGCGCAAACGCGCGCGCGCACGCAATTGCGCGCACCGCCGGCACCCTGGAAGAACTGGGTGGTGGTGCCATCTGGCCGGTACCCGCAACTCCCGCTGTAGGTCTCGACAGAAGCGTCAGCGGCCTTGTCCTTGGCGCAGGCCGCGGCAGCGCCTGCGGCCGCGGCGTCAACTTTTGCTTGCACGGATGCACGGTCGATGGGGCGGAGCCCCGAACTGCGCTTCTCTTCCGTCGCCGGCTCAGCGGGCGCCGTCACGGCGGCAGTCGCAGCGGTTTTCGGGTCGCTTGCGCCACGCTGGGTGTGAGCTTGCGTCTGAGTCTTTGCTGCCGGTGACGTTGGCTCCGCAGTCTCAGGGGGAGCACCCGCTGGATCCGCCCCGGGCGTCGCAGCAGTGGTGGGTGAGTCCGTGGCCGCCGGCGAACTTGCCGCCGGACGCACGGTACTCGAGCCGGCGAGGTCGCCGATCTCGTCCTGGTACAGAAACGCGAACGCGCCCAGCGCTAGGACGCCGCCGCCGATCACGATGGCGCCGAGGCCCAAGCCGATCAGCAGTGGCGCGCGTGACTTTTTTCCAGGGCCGGGCGGCATGGTCCTGAGGACCGTGCCAGCGACGGGTGAAACGCTTGCCGCGCTGACCGCGGAGGGAACAGCTCCTGCGGCCAGCATTTCTAGGGCGCTGAAGGCTTGGTGCGCATCGCCGTAGCGATGATGCGGCTCCCGGGCGACGCAGCGCGAAAACCAAACATCAAACCCTGCGGGCAGCGTCACACCCAGCTCGTTGGCGCGGACGCTCGCAGGCGCCAAAGGGTCCACCAGGACTTCTCGCATCAAGGCGCTCAAGCCGCCGCCGCTCGCGGTGCGCCAATAGTGGTGTCCCGCTAGCAAAAAGAACGCCAAGAGCCCCAGCGACCACACGTCCGCTGCGGGCGAAGGCGTTTTGGATTCGGTTTGCTCGGGCGCCATCCACAGCGGCGTACCCACACCGCGGGTCGCGCTTTGCTGAGCGTCCGCCGCCAGCTTCGCGATGCCGAAATCCAAGACCTTGAGCACCCAGGTCGAAGAGGAGCTTTTCACGTTCGCGAGAAAGACGTTTTCCGGCTTCACGTCCCGATGCACGATGCTGGCGGAATGCGCCGCGCCGAGGGCGTGACACAGCTGCCGAAAGATCGGAACTACTTCGGAAAGGGGCAGCGCGCCGCGCCGAGCGCAGAGCGATCCCAAGTCCTCGCCGTCAAGCAGCTCCATGGCAAGCCAGGGCACTCCGAGACTCGTATCCACCCCGGCCGCAATGACTTGCACCACATGTTCACTGGCAACTCGGCCGCCGATGCGGGCTTCTTGCGCGAAGCGCTCACGCATCGACGGGTCTGCGACCAGCGTCGGGTGCATGACCTTGAGCGCCCGCGGCAGCCCCGTGGAAAGCTGTTGGGCAACGTACACGCCACCCATGCCGCCTTCTGCGAGGGGACGCTCGATACGGAAGTCTCCGCCGAGCACGGTGCCAGTCAGCTCCATCACGACCTTGAGACAATAGCCGATACCGTTGGAAGCGTCCCGTCCGGTGGCTGGGCCCAGCGCGGGCGAGCGGGCATACTGCCGCTGATGCAGGAGATTGTGTACGCCGGCGTCGCGCTACTCGTCTACGTGGTGGTGTCGCTATTGGTTGGGGACCGCTTTCCGTTCTCGCGATACATCATGTACGCCGCCCTCAAGGACCGCGACGAAGGTGCGGTCCTGTACCTGCGCGTTGGGGATCGCTTTCTAGAACCTCAGGATCTGCGATCCGTTTTCGGACTCGACGTGGACGCGCTCGATCCGAAGCGCGTCCCGTGTTCCCAGCAGTGGATTGTGTACGAAGTGCAGCGGTTGCTTCGGGCCCGTGCAGCAGACCGGCCGCCGGAGGGAAGCTTGCCCCTGGAAGTGGGCTACCGCATGCTGCGCGTCGACAAGAGCGGTCAGGTGCACGAGAAGCTGCGCCCGATCACGAGGGGCAGCGCCCTGGTCACATCATGAGCGCTGGCCTGCTCCTGCTCTGCCTCGCACTGCTGTTGTCGTGGTCGAGCTCTGCGATGCACATCGCGTGGTCCGACCGCCCCGTGTATGGCATGAGCCTCAAGAACGTCCAACAGGCCACGCGCAAGAACCGGCTCGTGTGGCTCGTTGCGGCAACTGCGCCCTTTGGTGTGTGTGTGCTCCTATACGGCTTGGGGCATGCACAGCGCTGGACCGCGGTCGCGATCGTGGCCGCTCTGATGCTCATACGACGTGTGGAAGTCGCGGATTGGCCCGGTGACATCGTCGTGCGCCTGGGCAAGTACGTTCCCGCTGGCGCGGCGCTATCGGCATGGCTTGTCGCGTCGCAGATCGCCCTTTGGCTCGGCGAACCTGCGCCGCGCGCGGAAACGTTGGGTTGGCACGCGGGCTGTGGCGTACTGGGTGGCGCGTACGTGCTGTCGGCGATCGCAAAGCTTCGACTCACGGGCTGGGACTGGATGCGCTCCCATCACCACGCACTACTGATCGCAGAGCGTGCCTACACTGGCCCACGTTTCATCCGAAACGCGCGGCATGTAGTTGCGCGTTCGAAACGCGTTGGCACCGTGGTGGGGGTGGTCGGGCTTTTCGTCGAAATTGCCGCCGCTTTGTTCATTGTTCCGGGTGCGCGGCTGTATGTCGCTGCGGCGATCGTGACGATGCACATCGGCATCTGGGCGTTGCTCGGATACTTCGAGCCCGAGTGGTACCTGGTTTTTGGAGCGCTCCTGTTACTGGCGAACTGAGCCCCTCGGGCCTGCTATCATTGGGGCAGCTTTTGGAGGGCTTCGATGCGGCAGCTAAGGATTCTTGGAGTAGGCAGTGTACTTTCCCTCAGTCTGTTGTTCGTCTCTTGCGGGGGCGACGACGGCGGTGGCGGTAGCGGAGGCAGTGGCGGGGGCGCTTCGGGCAGCGGAGGTGGCGGCAGCGGTGGCGGTGGTGCGACTGGCACGGGCGGAGGCAGCACCACGGGTGGCAACAGGAACCCGACCTGCGACAAGGGCACGAGTGCAGGGGAAGTCCAAGCGCCGAGCTTCGTGCGCAATGTGAAGGGACAGACGAGTTGGTTCGCCTCGCCCATCATCTACGACCTAGACGGTGACGGGAAACGCGAGATCATCGCGGCCTACTATTCGCTCTACGTTCTGGACGCGAGCGGAGCCGTGCTGGACAAGGCGGAAGACGGTGACGGACGCATCTACGCGCCCCACGTCGTGGCGGATCTGGAAGGCGACGGCACAACGGAGATCGTATTCGGCAACGACTCCAAGGTATTTGCCTACGAATGGAAGAACGGTGCGCTGGCGACCAAGGCCGGTTTTCCCGTCGACACCACGACGGCGGGCAATGCACCCGAGGTCCGAGGACTTGCGGCGGGGGATCTAGACGGCAACGGAACCCTCGAAATTGTGGCCACCACGACCCAGACCGCCAGCACCGAGAAGGGCGGCGCGCAGGTCTTCGTGTACTCCGCCAACGGGCAGCTGCACCAACCTGCCGGGATCTCCTGGACTGCATGGCCGCGCTACAACAACCAGACGGGAACGGGCAACGACGCGGACCGGAACGGACCAGGTCACAACGGCTACGGTTGCTACGGGCTCAACGTCGGCATCGGTAACATCGACGACGATCCGGATCTGGAAGTGCTGGCAACCTACGACAACCACCACATTCAGGCGTTCAAACACGACGGCGTCGCGATCGACGCTGCGCCCTATTTCAAGAATCGGGACAGTAAGTTCACGGATAAGCCGTTGACCTGGGGCCAGTTCATTCGTTGGGCAGAGCCCAAAGTGGAGGGAGACCACTACAACAAACACACCGGCGAGTGGCCGCATCCGAAATGGGCAGAGTGGCTACAGTGGACGGCGTCCCCTCCCAACGTCGTGGACCTTGACGGTGACGGCAAGAACGAAGTCGTCGGCGTGCCAAACGTCGAAATGCACGAACCCTATGAGACCCAGGCCTACGCCGTCATGGCGCTGGAGGGAGCGCACGGCGACGGTAGCCGTTCCGCGATGCGCAAGGCCGGATGGGAGACGCTTCCGCGGGGCAACGCGCCGATCAATGTCAGTGGGTACTATCCACCGGGAGGTATTCCCGCACCCACCACGGTGAATCTACAGGGCGACGCCAAGCCGGAGATCATCGTGCCTTTGAACGACGGGCATATGTACGCCTTCGACGCCAGCGCCAAGCAACTGTGGCGTTTCGATCATCGTTTCGGAAAGACGATCATGTTTGCGACAGAGGCAACCGTCGTCGACTTGAATCAAGACGGATCCCCTGAGGTCATCTTCGCGACTTACGGTGACCCGGACGTTCTAGATTCTGGTCACTTGGTGATTTTAGGCGCGGACGGCTCGCTGTTGCATGACATCCCCCTGCCCAACCCGGGCAAGAACGGGAACGGAAACGGCGCGCCGGCGGCTCCTGCGATTGGTGATGTCGACGGCGATGGCCAGTTGGAGATCTTGGTCCAGACCTTCGAACACGGCATGGACATCTTCACCGTCCCGGGCTCGAGCGAAAACTGCATGCTGTGGTCCACAGCGCGTGGTGGACCGCTGCGCATGGGCCAACCCAACGGAAACTGACTGGGCTAGCGCCCGGGTCACGCTTCTAGATGACGCCGTACTTCTTGCCGACCTTCTCGAAAGCTTCGAGACCGCGGTCCAGATGCACTCTTTCGTGCGTGGCCATGTAGCTGGTGCGCAGCATGGCGCTCTTGGGCGGTACGCCTGGGGAGATGAACGGGTTGGTGTAGATGCCGTAGTCTTCCAACAGATCTCGCCACATCATGATGGTGCGCAAGTCTTGGCGAATGTAGATGGGGATGACGGCCGTTTCGGTGTGCCCTAGCTCAAAACCGAGCTTCCGGAGCTCATCACGCATGTAGGTGTAGTTCTCGCGCAGCTTGTCGAGCCGCCACAGTTCCTCACGCATGACGTCGAAGGCCGCCATGGCGGCCGCCACGCTGGGTGGCGCTGCGCTCGCGGCGAACATGAAGCTCGGCGCAAAGTGCCGCACGTAGTCCAGGACTTTGCGCTCGCCAACCAGCCAGCCGCCGATGCTCGCGAAGCTCTTGCTGAAGGTGCCGCCAATCAAGTCCACCTGGTCGGATAGGCCGAAATGGTGCGCCGTGCCGCGGCCTTCGGGGCCGATGACGCCCAGGGCGTGGGCGTCGTCCACAAACAGCCGCGCGCCGTGTTTCTTCACAATCGGCACCAACTGGTCGAGGTGGGCGATTTCGCCTTCGGCGCTGAAAACGCCGTCCGTAACGACGAGGGCACCTTCTGCGTCTTCCACCTTCTCAAGGGCGCGATCGAGGGCGCCCGCGTCGTTGTGTTTGTAGCGGACCAGGCGCGCCCCGGCGGCCTGTCCCAAGCGCACGCCGTCGTAGAGCGATGCGTGCACGTTGCGATCGATGACGGCCACGCTCTTCTTATTGCTCAGTAGCGCTGAAAGCGTCGCGATGTTCACCTGGTAGCCGGTCGTGAAGACGAGAGCCGCTTCTTTGTCGAACCAGGCGGCGAGCTTTTCCTCGAACTCCTCATGGAGCTTCATGCTGCCGTTGACCAACCGCGAACCGGTCATGCTGGTGCCGAAGCGGTCGATGGCGTTCTTCGCGGCGTCGCGCACCTTGGGATGCGTGGTGAGACCGAGGTAGTTGTTCGACCCGAACATGGTCACGCGCTTGCCGTCCATCTGCGCTTCCGGACCGTCGTTAAAATCCAGGGGCCTGAAGTAGGGGTAGATCCCCATCTTGCGAGCGTTATCCGCGGCCTTGAACTGGTAGCACTTCTCGAAAACGTCTTTCCCGCCAATACCGGACAGGCTGCTGCGCTCCGCCAACGACTGCTTCATGTCGTCGGAACCCTGCATGCTCGGGCTGACGCCGTTTTTTTTCGCGGGCGCTGCCTTGCTCCGGCTCGAGGAGCTGTCTGCGACTTCGCCCATGCTCTCGTCCAGAGCCGGGTCGATGTTTGGCAGGTCATGCCCGCTGAGCAGGATGCGCCACGCCGCTTTCATTCGCCCGGGCGCATCCATCAAGCCTTCGGCGGCTTTCATGACCCTGTCGTCACTCATCCAGCGCAAAACGGCTGGATTCTGAAGGATCTTTTTCCCGCTCTCGGAGAAGCGTTCCTTGAGGCTCATCGTCTTTTTCCTGGGCGCGCGCTTGGGTCGCGACAAATCTTCGGTGATTGCTTCTTGTGCCGGCACGCGCAATATGGCGCGAGGTCCCGGCAAAGATGCCAATTCTTGCGCCGGGGAAGCTACGCGAGGGGGGCATCCCAGTCAATGCGGGGGCGCAGGCCACGGGTCCGACCCGCTCTCGCTCAGGACGATTTTCTCCAAACACAGCCCCCCGGGCGGCGCCGTAATGCCCAGATCTTCCCTGCGGCCACTGGTGATGGCGCGTTCAATGGCGCCGCTCGCCAGCCGGTCGCGCGCCACGTCCACCAGCGTTCCGCAAATGATGCGCATCATTCTGTGCATGAAACGGTCCCCTTCCACTTCAATCTCGATCACGCGCGCATCGCTTTTCGAGATGCTCACGTCGGCGCGCAGCATGGTTCGCACCGTGTTGTCGCGTTTGTCTTGCGCACTTCGGAAAGCTCGAAAGTCGTGCGTGCCCAGCAGGCTCTTTGCCTCGGTCACGATCGCCGAGTGGTTCAACCTCTCGTACACGCGCCATGCGCGCTCGTGCCAAAACGGATCGTGCGTCAGGCTCGACAACACGGAGTAGCGGTACATCTTGCGCACGGCAAAGCCCCGCGGGTCGAAAGCAACGGGCACCCGCGCCGCGCGCACGATCGCGATTTCTTTGGGCAGTTGTTGTACGAGCGCGAGAACCCAGCCGCGCGGATCGATGTCCTTCGTGGTGTCGAAGGAGGCGATCTGCCCGCGCGCGTGCACGCCGGCGTCCGTCCGGCTCACCGCCCGCAGGTGGCTGGCGCGGGGATCGATGCAGCGGATTGCGCCTTCGACTTCGCCGCCAATGCTTCGGGCGTTGGTCTGACGCGCAAAGCCTGAGTAGTTGGCGCCATCGTAGGCAAGCGTCAGCAGCACACCGTGCGTATGCTCGTTCAACGCAGATCCTCCGCGGCGCGTGGGCGACGCATGCGGGGCAACCCGCTCTCAGTCCGCGGCTGCGTCCGCGGAACCCGAGTCCGGTGCAGGCGCCGTGGACGTGGGTACGGCGCCGGGCTGGGTCAGACAGCCCGCGGCTTCGGCAGCTTTTCGCGCATCGAGATCGTCCTTCGTCGGGTCCTTCACGTCATAGAGCGGAAGGTCCGGACAGTTCGGGGTCTGGCCGTCGTCCTCGCCGCACGCAGCGACGGCGATGGGGAACACGAGAAAAATCCAGAACCAATGCCGCACGTCAGTCCTCCGCTTTACGACTTCGGTACGAAGTTCATAGGAACTGCGGCGTCGACGCAACCCCCTTTGGGGGCCGGGAAGGTCCCGGAACGAAACATTCCGAGCACACAGGAAGCAACCCCGGGGTCGCCGACGCTGTTGCTGGCTATGTTGGCACTGCAAACCTGACCGGCCGGGCCGATGCGTACGGCGATGGTGATCTTGCCCTGAAGCAGCGAGTTTTGTCGCAAACCACGCTCGTAGCAGCCCCGGGATTGACCGGCGCGCCCGCGCAAGGCGGACTGCAGTTGGGGAGTGGCAGTGCCCTTGCAGTCACCGCCGCAGCCGCCACCTCCACCCCCCACCACTCGCTTCGGATCCGTGGCTGCTTTTTTCTCCCCGGCGTCCTCTTCGACTGGGGGCGGGGGCGGGGGCGGCGCCTCGAGCACCGGCTCGGCCGTCTTTGGCGGAGGGGGAGGGGGCGCTTCGGCGACCTGCTTCTCCTTGCCGCTCATCTTCCAATAAACCAGCCCACCGCCAAGGAGCAGCATCACCACAATAGCGGCAATGAAGCCGCCGCTTCCGGTCTTGGGGGGTGGTGGTGCAGTTGATTCAGCCATTCCGTGTGTCCATGGATCTACGACAATACTCGGCAGGACTATAGTGGAACAAGCAAGCTCCGAAACAGCGCCGTCCGTTCAGGGGCTCTCAGCGCGGATTCGCGCGAAAAACGACGCTCCCGTGTCGCCCCAGCGCCGGCGTTGAGCCAGGGAGAGGCCCAGCGCAGCCGGCAGCACGGGTGCGTCCGCCGCCGCATGCTCGAGCACCAGCTGCCCTTCGGAGCGCAGTTGACCGACGACAACGCGGCCCAGGGCACCGACCGCAGCTTCCAGTTTTGCCCAGGGCGGGTCGCAGAGGATCAGGTCGAAGGGCCCACGTTCCAGCTGTCGTGGGGTCAGGCGTTCCACCGGCATGGCGACGACGGTACTCTGCGCTTCCAGCTGCAGCGCGCGCAGGTTGGCGCGCAGTGCCTGCAACGCAGCTCGCGACTCCTCCACGAAGACGGCAAACGAGGCTCCGCGCGAGAGCGCTTCAATGCCCAGGGCCCCACTGCCCGCGTACAGATCGAGCACGCAATGCGCTTCTGGATCGCCGAGGATTGAGAACAGCGCTTCCCGCACGCGGTCGGAGGTTGGACGTGTGCTGCGACCGGCCGGAGCGATCAGCCGTCGGCCGCCAAGTGCGCCCGCGATCACCCGCATGCTGGAACGATCAAAAGGTGACGTGCAAACGCACTTCGCCACCCCGTGGACCGAGCCCAACGATGGGTTGCACTCGCGGCGGGCGCTTCTTCGCGGACTTTTCGTCGCTGTCGTCCGTCAGCAGAAAATAGGCGCCAACTCCCGCAATGACCAGCCCGACGGGGGTCAAGATGGTTGCGAGGGTCTTGTTGGACTTGTTGGTGTCGCAGTGGTCGTTGATCTTGGCATTGCGCTGGATCGCGTTGCCATTGATGTCGACGCCACCGTTGGCGGCCACGTCGCAGGGGTCGTCGTTCTCGCGGACCTTGCTTTTGAACTCGTCCCAATCCGAGTTGGAATTGTCGAGGGCCGAGCGCACCCAAAAATAGCCGCCCGCCGCCGCGACGATGCCACCGACGGCTAGTCCGCCGTAGCCGAGCATCTTGTTGCTGCTCATCCCGCCGCCGGAGTCTTTCGCCGGATCCGAGCCGCCTCCGGCGTCTTTCGCGCTCGGCGTTAGCCGAACTTCCGCGCTGTCTCCAGGCCGAACCGTGACGGTTCCGACTGCATCATTGTAACCGGGTGCGCGCACCAGCACCTTGTGCTCACCGGGTGCGACGGTCAGCTCTGTGCGACCTTCGCTGATGAGCCCAACCTTTTCGCCATCGACGAAGACCTCGCCGGTGACGTTTCCGGCGATGACAACGAGCACGCCTTGGGTGGCGCCCATCAGTTCGGCGAAGCCGCCCGCGGCAACCTCCATCAAAGTATCGTCAGATGGATCCGTGAGATTCGATGCATAGCGTACGGTCGTCGAACGAGCTTCCGCGCCGTTCTCGAATAGATGCAGCTCCGCGACGGCTTCCTTCTTCTGCACCGCCAGCGTGCCCCAGATGTAGCGATTGGCGCCCGCTTTGCCGGCGATCTTCTTCTGGCAGTCTGGGCTGGGCGAAATGTCGCAACCGATGGCGAGCGAGATGACTTCCAGCGAGTAGTCGCCTTTGGCGAGGGCCCAGCCTTCTGCGCGCGTAACGGCGCGTTTCAAGGCAATGGTGAGTGCCTGCGCGTGCTCGAAGTTCTTGTCACTCGAGACGGCAAGGACCTGAATGGATGAGGTTGGTGTTTCCGCGTACACGGCCTGGGGCGCCAGCAGGCACGCCGCCGAAAGCAGTAGGGTCGGGACGATTCGTCGCATCACGCTCCAAGGATACACCCTTCCCCAGAGCGCGGCGATTTTCTTGTAATGTCGCAGGGTTCAGAGCGGCCTAGGTCTCGATCTTCGTCCACATCTGCCGGCGCATGCGCTGCCGCCGCCGATCGCCACGCGTCACGATGCGGGCCGCACCCCAAGCCGCCAGCAGCTGCCCCTCTTGGCCTAACCCGGGCAGCACGGTCGGGCCGACCAGGAAGCTTCCGGGGATCGGACCACGGATGGGCTCACCCGCGATGTCCAAATAGCCCGGGGGCTCCACGCTCCACTGCCAGCGCATGGGCTCCGCGCCGGGGGCGCTTTCGGCCAAATGGATCCGATCGATGCTGCGCTCGCTGCCCCCGCTGAAGTCGGAGAGCGGCAGACCGTCGTGCGGGGAATCCACAACGAGCAGGTGGCGGGCCAGAAATGGGAAGTGCTCGCCGATCGTCGTCATCACTGCGTTGCGAGCCTCTATCAAGGTGAGCGGCCCACGAGTGGACAGCAGCATCTCTGCTGCAAGAACGCTTTCGTCCGGAGCTTCCGCCATGGCGTCGAGCCGTTGCAGGTGCACGACGGGATGTCGGGGGTTTTGTTTCGCACCGGAAAGCGGAAGCACGAAGGATTCCTGTCCCAGCGCGTCGGGCAGGCCCGAGCGCTTGACGGCCATCGCCACGACGAACCTTCCAACGGTTGCACTCAATCGAGGCCAGTCGGTGAGGGCGCGTTTTGTGATGCCATCGCCGCGAGCCAGGTCCGCGACGATCTCTCCAGAAGAATCCGCAATGACGCTGTCTGCTCCGGTGGGGTCGTCTTCGCCGTCTTCGACCACAGCTGCGACGCGCCCGCGATCGACGAGGATGCGCGTCGCGGAGCGATCGAGGCGGCACTCACCGCCATGGGCTTCGATGCGCTCGATGAGGAACTCCGCGAGCTCGTCTTCGCCCTGTTCCATCGCGGAGACCCCGCGCGTCCATGCACCATGAAGCCGCGCCGTGGCGAGGGCCGGGAGCTGTTCCGGCGGCACCGCCAGGTCCGTTGCAAACACAGCGGGCAGCAGCACGACGTCGCGATAGACATGGCCGACAGGGAACTTTCCGAGCACGTCTCGAGGCGCTGTGCCGCCCGCAAGTGGGATCTGATTGGCGATGCGCCCGGTCTCCAAGCGTTCCCAGAAACCCTCGGGCGGCCATACGGCGTCGCGTTCGAAAGCGATGTCCACGGCGGAGTTGACTTGAGCAAAGGTTGCGTAAAGCTCGTCGACAATCTGCCGCACCTCTGGAAACTCGCGCTCCACCTCACGGCTGAAGAGCTCCATATCCGGCGCGACTTCGATGCGTCGGTCTGGCATCAGAATGGTGAACATCGGATCGAGTTCGCGCGTTCGGCGGGCAAAGCGTGGGCTCTGAGCCAGCTCCTGCAACAGCCGCTTCATCACCGGGGATGAGGCCGAAAGCAGCGAGAACGCGCGTCGGACGAGGGTGAATCGATCGTAGCGGTAGCGGGTGGGTCGCTGCCCTTGGCCAAGCACCAGGACCCGAAAATCCCGGCGCGCCAACAGCGCGGCGGCAGCCAAGGCGCCCAGAGAGCGTCCCAGGACCACCACGTCGTAGTGGCGATTGGTCACTCCGGCCTCACGACCACGCGGCGTCGAACCCCCTCCGGAGCGGATTCAATCGTCACTCGGTCCGCGGCAAGCAAGGACAATGCGTGCACGAGCAGTGCGTGTTCCTCGACGGTGATGCGGGCGCTCAATGCCGCCACGCTGTCGTCGTCCCGGACGCTGACGGCGCGCTGGGCCAGAATAGGACCGGTGTCCACACCTTCGTCGACGAAGTGCACGGTGCAGCCAGTCACTTTGACGCCGTAGCGCAGCGCTTGCTCTTGGGCCCGGGTCCCTGGAAACGCCGGCAACAGCGCCGGGTGGATGTTGATGACGCGATCCCGATACGCCGAGAGCATGCGCGCAGTCAAAAGACGCATGAATCCCGCGAGCACTACCGTCTGGACGGCGTGCGCACGCAGGACCTGCACCAACGCATCGTCGAACGCCTCTCGCGTCTCGTACTTGCGGTGGTCGACGACGATGCCAGGCACTCCGGCGCGGACCGCGCGATCCAATGCGGGCACATCCGGGCGATTGCTGATCACGACACACACGCGGGCGTCCAAGCGACCATCCTCGACCGCGTCGAGGATGGCCTGAAGGTTTGTCCCCAATCCGGAGACCAGGACGCCCAACGCGAGGGTCACTCGACGTCGCCCTCGTACAGGACCGTTGCCGGCACTTGGGCGTCTTGCGCGGAACTGAGGCGCCCCAGTACGAATGCGTGTTCCCCTGCCGCGCTCAGCGCAGCCACGGCTTCCGCTTGTCGGTCCGCTTGCACGCATGCGACGAGTCCAATCCCGAGATTGAAGGTACGTCGCATCTCTGCCGTGTCGACGGGGCCGAGCTTTTCGATCAGGTCGAAAATCTTCGGGCGCGTCCGTGGTGGCTGCACTCGGGCAACCACACCTGGGGGCAGCACCCGCGGCAAGTTGCCGTCTAGCCCGCCGCCAGTGACGTGACACAACGCATGCACGTCCTTGCCTAGGGCTGCGATCAAGCCGCGCACCGCCGCCGCGTAGATTCGAGTGGGCGTCATGAGTGCTTGGCCCAGGGTCATGCCCAGCTCCGGCACGTGCGCGTCCAGGGTCAAGTGCGCCTCAAGCACGCGCCGCGCCAGGGAGTATCCGTTGGAATGCAATCCACTCGACGCAACCCCGATCAGCACGTCGTCCGGCTGCACCAGCGCGGGGCCCAGCACGTCGTTGCGGCCGACGACGCCGACGGAAAACCCGGCCAGGTCGTACTCACCGTCTGGGTACATGCCGGGCAGCTCGGCGGTTTCACCCCCCAGCAGCGCAGCGCCGGACTGGCGACAGCCGTCGGCAATCCCGCTGATGACGGCCTCGGCGACGTCGACGTCGAGCTTCCCACACGCGAAGTAGTCCAAAAAAAACAGCGGGCGCGCGCCCGTCGTGATGATGTCGTTGACGCACATGGCGACGAGGTCGATGCCCACGCTGCCGTGCACACCGGTGGCGAAGGCGACCTTGAGCTTCGTGCCGACGCCGTCCGTGCCGCTGACCAAGAGCGGCTGCTCTATGTCCGCGGGCAATGCGCATAGGCCCGCGAAGCCTCCCACGCCCGCAAACACTTCCGGAATACGCGTGCTCTGTGCCAGGGGCTTGATGCGTTCGATCAGCCGGTCGGCAGCGTCGATATCCACACCCGCCTGGCGGTACGTGATCGCCATGAGTCGGGTGCATAGCACGTCCCCGTGGACGCGACGTTCAGGCCGTTTCGGGCTCCGCACGGCGTAGCAGACGGAACAAACCGTACGCCGAAAAGCCCGCGAATCCGATGAATAGAGCAATCAGACCGAGGGCCCACCGGGTCGTGCGCGGGGCTTCGCCGTCGATGAGCAGCCATGCGCCGGGGGGCGGCGTGCCCGCGCCGGCTGACTCGATGGCGGCGCCGAGGCCGGAATGGCGCAAACCGGGCGCGTGGATGGGAACCAAACGGCCGACGAAGGACGTGGGCGGGACAAATCGTGGCCCTTCCATGCCCTGCGGCACCCGGACCTGCACCCAGACGTTCTCATTGCCAGCCACCGGCGCGAGTCGATAGCTGTCGCCCTCTAGGGGCCGGCCGTAGCGGATCGCCCGGCTGGAGCCGAGCAGGGCTTCTCCCTGGACCCACTTGTTTTCCTGGGCCGCCCCGGGGGCCAGCTCTGCCAGGTTCCCCAGGGACACCGGCGCCCCTTGTTGCAGGGCATAGCCGGCCTCGGAGCGCAGGGCGAAGGCCATCGCGAGCGAGGCAACGGCGGTGGCAGCCAGGGTCGCCAAGGTCAGGGCTCGGCCAGGGCGTCGAGGCTCCGGCAGCGCCTCCAGCTCTGGATCGCGCTCCTCTGCCACGCTCAAGGGCAATTCGGCCGTTTCGTGGGGATGGGCCATGATCAAGGGTCCGACAACGGGTTGCCGAGGAGGTTCCAAGAAGCCCACCCCGGCCCGCTCAATCTATACCCCGAAAACCCTTCGGCCACCCGCCCGGACGGGAAAAATGCTCATTCCGCAACTATGCATACAGGTGGTTTCCACGAGCGGCGGATTTGTGCGACAGTCGTCACGAAAGGCGCCCAAAAGAGGGTGCACCGGGCGAGTCGGATGGCTCAAGTAAAGAAAATCATCTGCCCCTCTTGTGGGTTCAAGAATACCGCCCCGCTGCCCAACAACCGTTGTGTGTCGTGCGGCGCCAAGAACGACGACCTCAAACGGGTGCTGTCGCGCCAGGAGGAGCTCGAACGCCGCTATCAGCAGGAGGGTTTCAGCCCGCTGTGGTTTGGCGTGTCCATCGGCATCATGGGCGTGCTCACCGCCGCGATCGTCGTCTTCCTCCCCATCGTGCTGCCGGCTTTCGACTTCGAAGGTTCCGCTGGCATGATCGTCGCGATCCCGGTGTGGTTCATCGGAGGGCTATTCGTCGGCTTGGTGTCCCCAGGCAAGACCTTCATCGAGCCCGTCGTGGCTTCTTTCCTAATCGCGATCCCGACTGCGTTCTTCTTGTTCCGCGCACAGACGGTCAAGACGATGCCGGCCTTCATGTACGTATTGATGAGCACTCTCGGTGTGCTTTTCACTTTGATTGGCGCGTATGTGGGCGAGCGCATTCAGATGGGGCCGCCCCCCAAAGTCGCGGACTGACGCTCGGCGTCGTTCGAGGCTCTGGTGGGTCTGTCTGGCTTTGCCCGCGGTCCTCGCGGCTTGCGACGACGAGGCGCGCGTAAAGGCACAGGGCGACGCTGAGCGTATCGTCCTGGCCGTGCGCTCTGTTCGCGCTGCCGACTCCAAGGGCAAGGCCGCGGGCATCGATCGCCTGCGCCTGATGCCGTGCGAAGTGCCCAAGCTATGCGTCCTGCGCGACCAGTGCGCGGACGCCTACGCGCTGCACCAGCGCGGGGAAGCGGCGACCCAGGCGCTCAGCGCTGACCTTGCCCGCGACGCCGGGGTCGACGGCGCCGCCGCCCAGCTGGCCCTCGCAGAAAAAGACCTGGCGGATTCCCGCGTGGCAACGCGGCGCTGTGCGGATCTCGAAGGGGAAGTCGTTCGTGCGTACGGCCTGAAGTGAGCGCTTGGCGTTCTGCAAACAGCTCGGCCGCGACGCCTGTGTCCGGCACAGGCGATTCCGCCGTCGGGTTACTTCGTGGGTGCCGCCTTCGGCAGCTTCAGCCTCTTGATCAGGTCCTTGTTGGGCATCAGCACCCGGGGGCGCACGCCCACGCCTGGCGCCATGGAGCCGGCGGGAGCCGGGGCTGTGCCGGGCGCTTGCCAGCCCTTTTCAGCCCAGGTGACTTTGCCGAAGCGTGAGGCCTTGTGAAAGTTGCCTTGGCCCAAGATCGCAGACCAGGCGACGCCATTGTTCTCCTGCATGGCGTAGAAGTTCATGCGCCACGTGTCTCCGATCTTTGGCGGGACCTGCTTTGCCTTGTCGAAGCTCTTCCAGGGGATCATCGCTTCGATCACGTAGCCCTCATCCTTGTCGCCGTCTTTGTCTAGGGTGCCCTTCACGCTGACGGCGCTCTTTAGCTTTGCCGACCAGTCTTGGTGGCCAAAGGGCCCGTCGGGATCTTTCTTCGGCGTATTGTATTCGTCGAATCTCGAGTCGAAGACCAGGTTCTGCGGATTGATTTGGATCTCGTAGTAGTCCTTGTTGTCGCCATCCCCATCGGGGTCGACCATGATTTCTACGGTGTCTTTGGTCCAGAGCTTGGGATCCTTGGCTTTCTTCTCGAAGCCGCCTACGACGTCTGGGTCTTTCACGTCAAATCCCAGGTACATCCCGGCGTCGTCCCACAACACCTTCACGCTGCCATTGACCGGGAAGGTCGCATTGGGGCGGCCGGTGGCGACGTCCACGAAGGGTCCCGCCACCGCGGCGGTACTCCACGCTTCTTCGTCCAGCTTGCCGTCCACCTTGATCTTCACGTCCTTTTCGAGTTTGTCGACTCGCAGCAGCGGCACACGTGTGTCGGGCGGAGGCGGCGCGTTTTTGACCCCGGTATCCAGACTCACGACCAATGCGCGGTGTTCACGATCCGTCGGCCCCGCGGTGATCTTGATGCGGTCGTTACCCTTCCAGATGCCCGTGGTGACCTGGATCTTCGCCGTCTTTACGTTGGCGGGGATTGTGAACTCTTGCTCGTCAACGTAGACCTTGCCGGCTTCCCAGACGCTTGGTGACATAGCCTGGCGATTGCCGCGCCACTCTCGGATGGGACCGACGTTGTCGATGTTGATCACGCGTTCGCCGGAGCCGTCGAGCACGTGGGTGAAGAGGTTCCACCCATCCTCGATGTCTTTGTCGCAGCGCCAATACATGATCAGCTTGACCTTGCCGCCGGGTTTGACCGGTCCGTCGGGATCGATGCGATAGCCGAGCAGCATGGCCTTCCCGTCAAAATTGACGTTCAGCTTGTGGGGAATGTTGTCGGGAGCCTTGTCGAGCACGAAAGACTTCAACCGCTCTTTGTCTTCTTTACTCGTGTCCGTCGAACCACCCACGCAGCCGGACATCGCCAAAGACACCAGGACCAGGCTGGCAAAAACTTTCCGCATCTTTCCTCCTCAACGCTTCAGCGCGCCTCTGCGCTCGGCTCGACCTTTTTGGCCACGGGTTTGGGTGCCACGAGCCCGGTACGGATGTGTGCAACGATCGCTCGCTGATCGGCGTCCGCGCGGCCGCTCAGGATGTCGAGGCGAGCATTGCCCTTCCACACTCCCACCGTGACGGTGACGACAGGGTCAACGATGTTGCGGGGCATGGTGAGTGACTGTTCGTCCACGTACACCTTGCCGGGTTGCCAGCGGCTGGGGGGCAGCGCTTGTTCGCCGCTTGCGTTGTCTCGCAGCGGCCCGACGTTGTCGGGGTTGTCCAAGCGGCCGCGGGCGCTGGTCAGGTGGGTGAACAGGCCCCAGCCCGGCGACAGCGGCGAGACAGAGCGCCAGTACAGGGTCGTCTTGAAGCTTTCACCCGGGCGTACGATGCCCTGCGGCTCGACCTTGTAGCCGACCAGATGCACTTTGCCTCCAAAGTCTACGAAGGTCCGGTTGTCCACGTCGCTCGGCACTGCGTCGAGCACATAGGCGTGCAGCGAAGGCTCCAGTTCCTGTGCTTTGGGAGCCTGCTCCGTTGAATTGCATCCGAGTCCGCTGACGAGGACAGCGGCACACCCCAGCAGCTTCCGACTTAGCCCATGCATTACTTTCGGCCTTTGTTCTTCTTGCGCGCGGTGCGCTCACGCTTGCGCTGATTCTTCTTAGCGTTCTTTTCGGCGCGCGATAACTGCTTCATCCGCGGGGTTTCGACGCCGCCCATGCCTGGCATGCCCATGCCCGGCAGTCCCATTCCTGGCATGCCCATGCCCGGCATTCCTGGCATGCCCATGCCCGGCATGCCCATGCCCGGAGGGAACTGGCCACTCTTCATGGCCTTCTTGATGTTGCGCGCTTGCGCCAGGTTCTTCAGGCCGGGAATGCGACCCATCAGGCCGGCGTTGCCGCCCATGCCGCCCATCATCTGCTTCATGAACAGGAACTTCTGGACCAGCTCAGACACGCCTTGCTCGGGTTGGCCAGAGCCCTTGGCGATACGCTTGACTCGACCCGGTTCGCGGACCAAGGCGTTGGGGTCCGCGCGCTCCTGGCGGGTCATGGACTGGATCATCGCTTCGATCCGCACGAGCTCTTTGTCATCCAGGTTCACTCCGGGCGGGATCATGCCGCCCATGCCTGGGATCTTGTCGACTAGGTCCTTGAGGGACCCCATCTGCTGAATCATCTTCACCTGATTCAGGAAGTCCTCAAGGGTGAACTCCCCGCTCATCATGCGCTGAGCGTCTTCTTCGGCCTTCTTCTGATCGACGACTCCTTCGAAGTCCTGCATCAGGCCGACAACGTCGCCCATGCCCAGGACCCGGCTGGCCATGCCTTCGGCGCGGAAGATGTCGAGTTTGTCGAGGGTTTCGCCCAAGCCGATGAAGGCAATGGGCGCTCCGGTGACTTCCCGGACCGAGAGGGCTGCGCCGCCGCGGGCGTCGCCGTCCAACTTCGTGAGCACCACACCGTTGATGCCCAGCCGCTCGTTGAAGCCTTTTGCCGTCTGGACCGCGTCCTGACCGATCATGGCGTCCACGACCAAGAAGATGTTCTCGGGGTCGACGCGGTCTTTGATCTGCGCGAGCTCCGACATCAGCTCTTCGTCGATGGCGAGGCGCCCCGCTGTATCGTAGATGATGACGTCGCAACCCAGCTTCTTCGCCTCGGCTTCCGCTGCGCCGCAGATATTCACGGGCGTCTCGCCCTCGATGTTGAACACGGGCAGGGAGAGCTGGCCGCCAAGGACCTTGAGCTGCTCCACAGCTGCGGGGCGCTGCATGTCCGCGGCGACGAGCAGCGGCTTCTTGCCCTGCTTGTCGAACCAACGCGCGAGCTTGGCGGACGTCGTCGTCTTGCCGGAGCCCTGCAGGCCGACCATCATCACTTCCGTGGGGCCACGCTCTGCGTAGGACACGGGCTCCGTCTCGGAGCCCATCATCTGCACTAGCTCGTCATGGCAAATCTTGACGAATTGGTCACTAGCGGAAACGCGGTGCGTCTCGCCGCCTTGCTTGACCTTGACCTGCACGGTCTGGCCCAAGGCTTTCTCTTCCACCTTGGCGAGAAAGCGTTTGACGACACCGAGCTCCACATCCGCTTCGAGCAAGCTGAGGCGAACCTCGCGAAGTGCGGGCTTGATGTTGTTGTCGTTGAGATCGGTGAGCCCGGCGAGGCGGTTTTGCGCCTCCCGGAAACCTTTTGTAAGCGCTTCGAACACGGCGGGGGTCCGGTCTTACCACAGATGCGGTCCCGGGGCAGGCAGCGGAATAGCAAGCAATTCCAACCGTTTGTGCCGTGTGTAGGGACCCTGGAATCCCCTTGCCGCCCTTGACGCGCGCACGCCGCAGTCGAAAGGAGCTTGCTGTTCATGTCGGCACATCGCACCAGCCTGTCGCCTTGGAGTGCATTGCTTTTCCTGTTTGGGGCTGTCCCGCTTTCATCCGTGGCATGCCCGGGTAAGCGCGCGACCCAGGATGTCAGTCGGCCTGTAGACGTGAACGTGCCCGTTACCGACGCGCAGACGCCGCCAGCGCCGCAGACCGATGCGAGCGCGCAAGCCAGGGCATCGACGCCATTGCCCGAGCCTTTTCGGGCGTTGGGTCAACGCTGCGATGCAGCAGACACGAGCGTGCGCGGCGCGACGGTGATGTGTAGCGCGAAGGGACGCGTTGTCGGCGTTTGGGTTCCGGTGGACTCCGTCAGCGGCGTGCCGCCAGCCGGCGCTGAGATCGTGCGTAGTGAACCGCGACAAGCGCTAGCGCCGGGGCGCTCCCTCGTTGTGGGTCTAGAGGGCGAACGCCTCTGGATCCAGCTGGTCAGCTGCGGCGCTTGTCGGCGGGTGATGGGCGTGAGTTTCGTCGGTGATCTGACGCAGCTCAGCGATGAGCAACTGCGCGTGGTTCAGGATCGCGTTGGTCTGCCTGCCGCGCCCGTGCTCGTCAGGGCTGCAGATTGGCGCAAAGCATACAAAGATCGCCCGCTGCCGCCGCTGCCGGACGGCGCCACTCCGTTCAACTCGTCCACACCCTGACTCAGAAACCCAGATCGTCTTCAGCGGGCTTGGGGGTGGGCTTCGCTGCGGGTGCGGCCGCGCCAAGCTGCGGGCGTGGTGCTTTCGCGCCGGATTTCGGCTTCTCCGCCGGCGCAGCGGAGGCGGCGGCCGGCGGAGGCGTGAGCTCAAGGGCGAACAGCCGCACACTCGCCAAGCTGCTGGCCCGCGCTGCGCCCACCATGCTCCGTTCGAGATCCTTGACCTGCGTTGGCGCCTCCATGGCCACCGAAAGCCGCCAACTCGAGATCACGAGGGTTGCCAGGAGCGCGACGCCTCCGATCAGCCAGCGCTTCCGGGAACGTGGCGGTGGGAACGTGGCTCGGCTACCGATAGTGGAACGCAGCGTGCCGGTCGTCATCGCTTCGGTCACGCCGTCCGGTGCAGAGCGCGGAATGCCGAAGCCCGCGCGCGAAGTGGGGGGCTTGGAAACACCCAGGCTGAGCCAGAGTGCTTCTGCCATTTCGCGGGGTGTTTGGAAGCGCTTTTCCGGATCACGGTGGCAAGCTTTGGCGAACCACTCGTCGATCTCCAGAGGTAGGTCCGGGCGCAGTGTGGACGGCATCGTGATGGGTGCGTTCAGGATCGCCCCCATGAGCTGACCCACGCTCTGGCCCGTGAAGAGCATTTTGCCCGTCAGCGCGCGAAACGCGACGACTCCCAGGGACCAGATGTCACTGCGTACATCGGCGTCTTCTCGATGCAAAAGCTCCGGGGCCATGAAGGACGGCGTGCCCAAGAGTTGCCCCGTCGTCGTGAGGTCCTCCCCCGTGCCCTTGGCGATGCCAAAATCCAGCAGTTTGACGAAGGGATCATCCCCGCCCATGTCGCATAAGTAGATGTTGCTGGGTTTGATATCGCGATGAACGATGCCGCGTTCGTGCGCGCGCTGGAGGGCAAGGGTCACATGTTCGATGACGTGTGCAAGCTCCACCGGCTGCAGTGTGCGCTCTCGCAACAGCTGCGACAGATCGCGACCTTCGAGCAACTCCATCACGATATAGGGCATGCCCTCGTCGGTGACGCCGTGATCGAAGATCTGCACGACGTGTGGGCTGCGCACCTGAGCTGCAGCGGCAGCCTCGCGCGCGAAACGTGCGCGACTGGTCTCGTCAGCGACAAGGCGCATCGCCAAGAACTTGACCACGACGTCGCTATGCAACCGCGTGTGGCGCGCCAACCAAACGCTTCCCATGCCGCCAGCGCCGAGCGGTTTCACGAGACGTATGGTCGGTGTGA